>NZ_JBICXU010000037.1:68781-70219 GCF_043200435.1 Streptomyces sp. NPDC048416 | reverse complement strand
GGCGTTGACTTTTGGCACGCTGTTGAGTTCTCAAGGAACGGACGCTTCCTTTGTACTCACCCTCTCGGGCTTTCCTCCGGGCGCTTCCCTTCGGTGTTTCGTGTTCCGACTCTATCAGACTCTTTCGTGTCCGATTTCCTCGGCGCCTTTCCGGTTCTCCCTCTCGGGTTTCCCTTTCCGGCGGTTCCGACTCTATCAGATCCTTTCGGGCCTGATCCCCGGTCGAAATCGGGGTGTCTTCCCGGCTGTTGGGCCATTCCGACGTCCCGAACTCTAGCGGATCCTTCCGGTGATTCGTAATCGAGTCTCCGGTCCGTCCGGAATGGAATTCGGCATGCCGAATTCACCCCGGTCGGGGGTCGTGCTGAGTTGGGGGGGCCGCAGGAATCTGCGGCGGATGGTCGAACGCGGAACCGTCCCGGCTGCGCGACAACTCGGAGAACATTACACGAGGTGGCCGCCGGTTCCGTCCGGCCCCTTGTCCTTGCCGCTGCCGCCCCCTCCCCCCGCGGGCGGCTCCCCCGGGCGGCGCCGGTCGACGGCCCTGTCTCGCGCCCCGGCGACGCGACTTGCGGCTTCCGCTGCGTCAACTCCTACCGTCCTCTGTGTGGCCGGAAGCACCGGCCCGGCGATGGGAGGCACGGCAATGGCTGCCTGGTCGATCGCGGATGTGGCCCGGATGTCCGGGGTCACATCCCGGACGCTGCGTCACTACGACGAGATCGGTCTGCTGCCACCGGCGTGGATCGGGAGCAACGGGCACCGCTATTACGAGGAGGGCGACCTTCTGCGGTTGCAGCAGATCCTGCTGATGCGGGAGCTCGACCTGGGGTTGCGCGAGATTCAGGCGGTCCTGGACAGCCAGGCCGACCGCGTGTCCGTACTCCGCGAGCACCATCAGCGGCTGCTGGCGGAACGCGAACGGCTCGCCACCCTGGCCCGCACGGTCGGGCGCACCATCGCCGAACTGGAGGAAGCAGAGGAGAACAGCATCATGGCGAAGATCAACCGCCCGGAGAACCTGTTCGAGGGGTTCGAGCCCTCCCCCGAGGAGGGTGAGAAGGTGCGCGAGCGGTGGCCGAAGGCCTGGGAGCAGTCCCGGCAGGCCGTCGAGACGATGTCCACCGAGGACACGGAGCGGTGGCAGCGTGAGGTGACGGCGCAGATGATCCGCACCGCGGAGTTCATGGTGGCCGGTACCCCGGTGGACGACGCCGCGGTCCAGGCCGAGATGGACGCGCACTACCAAGGGGTCTGCCGGTTCTGGACGCCGAACGCGGCCGCGTACAAGGGGCTGGCTCAGACGTACGTCGACGACCCGCAGATGCGCGCGAACTACGACAAGATCGCCGAGGGGCTGGCTGTCTACCAGCGGGACGCGATGGTCGTCTACGCGGACGCCCGGCTGAGCTGAGGGGGCTGGGCTGCTCGGGCCCGG
>NZ_JBICXU010000037.1:0-68683 GCF_043200435.1 Streptomyces sp. NPDC048416 | reverse complement strand
GGCCCGGGCGGGACGGGACGGCCCGGGCGGGACGGGACGGCCCGGGCGGGACGGGACGGCCCGGGCGGGACGGGACGGCCCGGGCGGGACGGGACGGCCCGGGCGGGACGGGACGGGGCTCGCGCGGGGCGGGGCGGGGCAGGGCTCGGGCTCAACCCGTTCGGCGCTCGCTCTCCCGGCCCGGGCTGGGCCGGGGCTCGGCCCGGGCTGGGCTCGGGCCCGGCCCGTTCGGCGTTCGGTGCATACAGTTCGACCCGTGCCGGGTGCCGGCACGGGCAGAACTGTATGCAGGTGCCGAGGGCCAAGGGCGGAGTGATCGGGTTGTCCGGTAACCGTGACGCAGGGGGGCGGCGGATCGTCCGGGCCCTGCCCAAGGACGCGGAGGCCGTGGCGGTGCTCCGGGAGTGGGCCGAGCAGCCGGATTCGCTGCTCGGGGTGGCCGGGCTCGATCTGACGGGCGCGGATCTGTCCGGTGCCGATGTCGGCGGCGGCATGCTGGCCGAGGCCGTGCTCAGGGACGCCGTGCTGGTGGGTACCGACTTCTACCGGTGCCATATGGAGGGCGCGGTGCTCGACGGCGCGGATCTGACCGGTGCCGGTCTGGTCAAAGCCACCCTCGACGAGGCCTCCTTGCGCCGCGCGACGCTGGACGGTGCGGATCTGGGCAGCGCGGAGCTGTACGGGGCCGATGCCCGGGGTGCCTCGCTGCGCGGTGCTCGGCTCGACGGCGCGTCACTGATCGACACGTTGTTCCAGGGTGCCGACCTGAGTGACGCTTCGCTGCGGGAGACCTCGTTCAAGGTCGTGGTCGACGAACACACCGTCGTGCGGGGCCTGTCGGGCACGGCGTACGGGCCGATGGTCGTGGAGAGTGGTGGGCGCCGTCGTGAAGTGGGGGGCCGGGCACTGGAGTTGTGGCTGGCCGGCCGGGGCGCCGATGTGCGGGTGATCGACCCCGGGTCGCGGGGTCTCACGTACTACGCGAAGATCGGCGACGGTCATGCGCGGAGCAACCCACGTGGTGTGGTGCGGCGGCGCTTTCTTGACGGGGTGGCCCACGACGAGGCTTTCACCCGGAATCTTTGCTGGGAGCCGACCGAGTATCTGCGGCTCCATGAGCTCGGCCACAACGACATCGACCATGTCGAGATCAGCGAGCGGGAGGCTGACGCGTTTGTCGTGGCTGTGACGGCCGTGGTGCGTGGGTGGGGCTGAACGCTGTGTCGTGGGTGGAGGGGGAGTGCTCGGCCGGACAGGGCGGTCGGCTTTCCGGGGCCGTGTCTGTTCATCACTCTCGCCGTCCGACCCGTCCACGACACAGCCCACCACCGGCTGGGCTGGTCGAACTGGCGTCGTCCCTGGAGGGCGTCCAGAAGCGTGACGGGGGCGTCCGGCCCCAGCAGCGCGCTGTCCCTCGGCCGCCTCGACCATCGGGCGCCCGCGGCGCGCCACGATCATCGGCGCGCCCCGCGCCGCCCCGACCCACCGGTCGGGGCGGATGCATCATCACTTGCGAGACCAGAAGCCATTTGGTGATCACCCGGCAGTCGCTCGCGTGTGACGCGAAACGAGATGCCGGACCGGGCTCCGTCACGCGGGCGAGACCCGTGGATTGATCACGGCCCGAACGCGGCCTCTAATAGGCGTTGTCGACCCACCAGGACTGGTAGCCGGAGTTCTTCGACGGGTCATTGCACGGGTAGCCACGAACGCCGTACTCGGAGTCGTCAAGGCAGTTCCACGGGGCGTTGATGCCGTTGCGTACTACCTGGGTTTTCGCGCCGCCACTGGTGGTGAAGAACTCCAGCGCCCACTTCTGGTAACCGTTGGCGAAACTGGGGTTGTTGCAGTCGTAGGTGCGCAGGCCGTAGTCGGAGGACCAGTCGAGGCAGCGGCCGGTGTTGACGTTCTGGAGCTGGCCGTAGCCGGAAGACCAGTTGATGACGTGCCAGCGCTGCCAGCCACCGTCGACGCTGGGCTGGTTGCACTCGTACGTGCGCAGTCCGAAGTCGTTCGAGTCGTCGAGGCAGCCGCCCGTCCAGTGCGAGCCGATGATGTAGTCGTGTCCGACCTGCCAGCCGTAGGCGGTGCCACCGTCGGCGTGGGCAGCGGTGGATCCTGTGAGGCCGATGCCTGCGGCGACAGCGAGTGCGGCGGTTGATCTCGCGAGGTGCTTTCCGAGCTTTTTGAGCATGGTGCCCTCCCTGACGTTCGTACTCCAATGGACTGAGCAGCGGGCCGACCGCGTCCGTGCACGGCCATGCCCGAGATCGACTTTGTCCTGACGTCAGCCAGCCGCCTCGGGCTGCTGTGTGGCGTGCCGCGCTCGCGGCCGGTCCGCCCGCCGACGCGCTGGCCGGCAGTGCACGCCACTTGCGATGGCGGTGACTCATCTCGTGGTTCAAGAGCGCTCAGCCATGGGCCTGGACCGCCACTCCCGGGCGCGGTGACCGCCGCCGTGACGGCCCGCGAGGCCCGGACCGAACGTTCTACCGCTGTTCCCTTCCTTGCCCGGAACGGCTCAGCGCCAGATGACGCTACGGACAGCGGTCCTGCGACCGTCCTTGATTCGTCCTACCGCCTGGTCGGAGCCCGAGCGGCCACCGGTAACCACACGCCCCGCGGGCACCCTCGGCAACCGCCGCCCGCGCGAACACGGCGTTACGTTGCGGTGGGCGGCGTTGTCCGCTTCCTCGCCCGGCCATGGCTCGCGGCGGAGACGTTCGCGTTGCGGACGACCATGTGGCACTAGGAATTAGCGGACGTTACTCGCGGTGGCGGAGTAGCGGACGTTACTCGCGGTGGCGGAGTAGGAGCATGGCCGCGTCGTCGTGCAGGGGGCCCTCCGTATGGAGGATCAGGTCGCGTCTCAGGGCCTCCAGGGCCGCTTCCGGGTCGGGGTCCTTCAGGAGGAGCGTGCGGGTGCCCAGCGGGTAGAACGCTCCCTTCCGGTCGCGGGCCTCGGTGACGCCGTCCGTGTAGAGGAGGAGCTGGTCGCCGGGGGCGAACGCGACCCGGAAGGGCTGGGGGCCCTCGCCCGTTCCGAGGCCCAGGCCCAGCGGCAGCGCGTACTGGGTGGGCTCGGGGAAGGAGATCGCGCCGTCCGCACGTACCAACAGGGGCGGCGGATGGCCATAGTTGAGGAACACCGCCCCGTTCACGGGGTCGAGTTCGGCGATGATCGCGGTGACGAACTTCTCGCCCTCAAGCACCCGCCCCGCAGCCCGCTCCACGCGCGCGCCCACCCCTTTCAAATCGGGTTCGTCGTGCGCGGCCTCCCGGAACGCGCCGAGCACCGCGGCCGCCGTCTCCACCGATTCGAGCCCCTTGCCCTGCACGTCACCAATGATCACCCGGACCCCTTCGGGCGCCGCCACGACCTCGTACAGGTCCCCGCCGATCCGGGCCTCGGCGACCGCCGATGTGTACGAGACGGCCGCGCGCAGATGGCCCGCGCTGAGCGGCACCGGGCGCAGCAGCACCCGTTGGGCGACTTCGGCGATGGAGCGCATTCCGGCGAGTTCGGCCTCGCGGCGCTGGCGCATCACGGATCCGGCGACGCCCACCGCCGTCACCCCCGCGACCGCGGCGAGCGAGGCGAAGCCCCGGCGCTCCTCGAAGAGTTCGCTGTAGATGCCGAGCCCGACGCCGGCCGTCAGGGCGATCAGGCCGATGACCACGGTACGCGGCCAGCCACCGACCAGTCCCGCGAAGGCGGGGCCGAGCGAGACCAGGGGCAGCAGTCCGACCGTGGGCCCCGCGATCAGGTTCGCCACGACCACCAGAGCCATCACCGCGTACGGCAGGACCAGGAGCACGACGGGTTCCGTGGTGCGCGGCGCCTCCGTACGGGTGTGGCCGTCGACGGTTCTTGGCAGCATCGCCCCACCCCTTTCGCACCCCTGGGCATCCATTTCGCCAGCGCGGGTGCGCCGCAACCCTTCCGTTACCGAATCGAGGCCGCGCGCCGGGGGTGCGGAGTGAGCGGAGTTCAGGCGCTGGCCCGCTTCCTGGGGGCCGTCTTCTTCGCTGCCGTCTTCTTCGCGGTGGTGGAGGTGGACTTCTTCGCTCCGGTCGACTTCGGGCTCGCCGCGGCGGACTTCTTGGCCGTCATGGATCCGGTGCCGGTCCTCTTGTCCGGCTGCGCCGACTTGGCCTGGGTGGACTTGACCTGGGTGGACTTGGCCTGCGCCGACTTCGCCTGCGTGGACTTGTGCTGGCCCGCCTTCGGCTGGGTGGACTTCGACGGGGACGACTTCGGCGGTGCGGCCTGCGCGTCGCTGTCGGCCGTCTGCGTGGTCCGTGCCTGCGTGGTCCGTGCCTGCGTGGTCCGTGCCTGCGTGGTCCGTGCCTGCGTGGTCCGTGCCTGCGTGGTCCGTGCCTGCGTGGTCTTCTTCGCGGCGGGCTTGGACGCCGTCTTCTTCGTCTGACCGGACCCGCGCGCCGCGGACTTGCGCGAGTTCAGCTCGGTGACCTCCGCGACCGTCTCGCCCTCCGGCTCGGCCTCGCCCCCGGCCTCCTCGCCGCGCGCGGCCTTCGCTGCCTTGACGCTGTTCTCCAGCGCCGCCATCAGGTCGATGACCTTGCCGCCCGGCGCGGCCGGCGCTGCCTCCGCGGGGGCCAGGGCCCCGTCGGCCTTCGCCGCGATGAGCTCTTCCACCGCGGTGCGGTAGTCGTCGTGCAGGGTCGACATGTCCACTTCGCCGAGCGTGTCCATCAGCGCGTCGGCGAGGTCGAGTTCGGCCTCGCGGACGCTGACGTCGGTCTCGGGCGCGGCCTCGTCGGCGTCGCGGATCTCGTCCGGCCACAGCAGCCCGTGCATCGCGATCACGTCGTCCACCACCCGCAGCATCCCGAGCCGCTCCCGGCCGCGCAGCGCGAACTTGGCGATGGCGACCTTCTGGCTCCGCTTCAGGGCCTCGCGCAGCAGGGTGTACGGCTTCGCGGCGGGCACACCACTGGCGGAGAGGTAATAGGCGGCGCTCATCTGGAGGGGGTCGATCGTGTCGGCCGCCACGAACGCGACGATCTCGATCGTCTTCGCGGTGGGCAGGGGCAGCGAGGCCAGGTCGGCGTCGGTGATGGGGATCATCGAGCCGTCGGCGTCCTCGTAGGCCTTGCCGATCTCCTCGCCGCTCAGCTCCTCGCCGTCCAGCTCGCACACCTTGCGGTAGCGGACCCGTCCGCCGTCCGCCGTGTGGATCTGGCGGAACGAGATCGAATGGCTCTCGGTGGCGTTCACCAGCTTGATCGGGATGCTGACCAGGCCGAACGAGATCGCACCGTTCCAGATTGATCGCACGGTTTCTCCTCTTCGTCCCCGAGGAGTGTGTTTCATGTGGTTCGTGGGACTCTCATCGTATGACGCCGATCACCGAGGTGGACGGGCGGCGGATCGCCCTGACGAACCTGGAGAAGGTCCTGTATCCGGCGACCGGGACCACCAAGGGCGAGCTGCTGCACTACTGCGCCTCGGTCGCGGACCAGCTCCTGGCCCATCTGCGCGACCGTCCGGTGTCCTTCCTGCGCTTCCCGGACGGTCCTGAGGGCCAGCTCTTCTTCACCAAGAATCCACCGCCAGGCACCCCTTCCTGGGTGAATACCGCCGAGGTGCCGCGCTCCGACGACAAGGGCGCCCGGCAGGTCGTGGTGTCGGACCTGGCGGCCCTGATGTGGGCGGCGAACCTCGTGGTGGAGTTCCACACCCCGCAGTGGCGGGCGGACGCCCCCGCGCGGGCGGACCGTCTCGTGCTCGACCTCGACCCGGGTGCGCCGGCGAGTGTCGTCGAGTGCTGCGCGGTGGCGGTGTGGCTGCGCGACCGGCTCGCGGCGGACGGGCTGCCGGCGTACGCCAAGACCTCGGGTTCCAAGGGGCTGCACCTGCTCTCGCCGCTGGAGCCGACCCCGTCCGAGCAGGTGTCGGCGTACGCGAAGACGCTGGCCAGGGAGGCGGAGGCGGCTCTGCCGGGGCTGGTCACGCACAAGATGGCCAAGGCGCTGCGGCCCGGCAAGGTGTTCGTCGACTTCAGCCAGAACGCGGCCGCGAAGACCACCGCGACGCCCTACACGGTGCGCGCCAAGGACCGCCCGACGGTGTCCGCGCCGGTGTCCTGGGCGGAGGTCGAGGCGTGCGCCGCCCCGGACGACCTGACGTTCCTGATCGGCGACATCGGAGTCCGTCTGGAGCGGGACGGCGATCTCCTGGCACCGCTGATGGACCCCGAGGGCGCCGGCCGGCTGCCGTAGCCCCGATGGGCCGCGCGCCGACCGCACCCGCGCGTCGGAAGGCGAGCCGTCGGCTCCGTACGGGCCGCGAGGTCTCGGCTCCGTACGGGCCGCGAGGTCTCGGCTCCGTACGGGCCGCGAGGTCTCGGCTCCGTACGGGCCGCGAGGTCTCGGCTCCGTACGGGCCGCGAGCCGTCGGCTCCGGACAGGCGGCGGGCTGCCAGCTTCATACAGGCCCCGGGCTGCCCGCTCCGTACAGGCCCCGGGGTGCCAGCTCCGTACGGGCCCCGAGCCGTCGGCTCCGGACAGGCGGCGGGCTGCCAGATCCATACAGGCCCCGGGCTGCCCGCTCCGTACAGGCGGCGAGGTACCCGCTCCGTACGAGCCGCGAGGTGCCCGCTCCGTACGGGCCGCGGAATGTCGTCGTCCCGGGTCGACGGCGGAGGCTGTCCTGGTGATGGTTCGGCGGCGGCGGCGAGCCTGGGACCGTCTCGGGTGTCGTCCGGGCCGACCCTGGCCGTATGGATCAGAGCCCGCCGCGAGTAGTCCTTCGGCCACCGGTCGACGTCATGCGCCCGAGGGCGGCGGACGAGATCCCCGAGCAGGGCCGCACGCCCGGCGGCTTGCAGTACTCGCTCAAGCTCGACGGGTTCCGCGCCCTCGCCTTCGTGCTCGACGACGGACGGGTCTTCCTCCAGTCACGCTCACGAAGGGACCTCTCCCGGGAGTTCCCCGAGACCGCGGCGTATCTGCGCGACCATCTGCCGCCCGGCACCGTGCTGGACGGTGAACTGTGCGCGTACCGCGACGGCCGGTTGAGCTTCACCGATCTGCTGCGGTCCCCCAGTGATCGCGCGCGGACGGGCGTGCCGGTCTCCTACATCGCGTTCGACCTCCTCGCCGTCCCGGGCCGCGACCTCAGGGCCCTGCCCCTGCGCGAGCGGTGGGAACTGCTCGGGTCGGCCCTGCGGGACGTGGGCCCGCCCCTCCAGCGGGTGCTGGCGACGCTGGACGAGGAGACGGCCCGCGGCTGGTTCCGCGACCTGAGGGCGGTGGGCGTCGAGGGCATCGTGGCGAAGGCGCTGGACTCGCCCTACCGGGCAGGGGGCACCTCGGCCTGGCGGAAGATCCGGCACGCGGACACGCGGGACGCCGTGCTGCTGGGTGTCTTCGGCCCGGTGGAGCGGCCGCACGCCCTTCTCGTACGGCTCGGCGACGACCGGACCGTGAAGACGTCGCCCCGGCTGACGGCGGTGCAGTCACGGGAGGTCGCCGAGCAGGTACGGGGCCTCGTGGGCGAGCTGACGGACGACCCGGACCACGGCGCCGTGTGGATGCTCGGCACGCCGCTCCTGGTCGAACTGCGCCAGGCCGCGGGGCGCCACGAGACCGCCCGGTTCGTCCGCGTGCGGTCCGAGGGCTGAGCGTTGGGCGCGGACGCGCCGCGCGGCAGCGGCCCGGGTGCGCGAGAGCCTGCGCCGGGGACAAAAGGCGAGGCGCCCGCGCCGTCCCGCGGGTGACACTGGGGCGGTGCTGATCATGGATGCCGTGCTGGAGACCTACGAGGCCACCGACTTCGCCCTGTGGCCCGTCGCCGACCCCTCGTCGGACCGCCTCCTGGTCCTGTCCGGCGAACTGTCCGAGCGCGAGACCGGCACCGCCATGGCGGTCCTGACCGGCTGCAATGCGGGCGATCAGGAGAGTACGGCCGCGGCCGTCGAGGACCGCGTCGCACGGCAGGTCGGTCATCTCGTCACCAGTGACGCCGTCATCGCGCCGGGCGGTCTGCGGCTCCGGGACACCACGACCGGGGTGACGGCGCCGCCCGGATGCTGCTGCGGTCTGGAGGACTGGCGGGACTGGCTCGGCCTGCTGAACGGTGAGCAGCCCTGGCTCGGCCACGATCCCTCGCCGCGCGTCGAGCACATCGGTACGAGCCTGCGGTTGTGGCCCGACGGGGAACGGCCGCAGGGCCCGCACATCGTGGTGCCGCCCGGGCAGTTGCCGGAGCTCCTGTGCTCGGTCCAGCAGCGGCTTTCCGGTTTCCTTGCGTGCGTCGCGGCGTGGGCGGACCGGCACGCCCCGGCCCTGTCCGCCGCCGTGGTCGCGAGACTCGACGCGGACCTGGCCATCGGGGCCCCGCTCCCGGACGCACGCGGCTGAGGGCCGTCGGACGCGCAGCCACGTTCGTCAGACGCGCAGCCACGTTCTGCGGTCCCGCGCGCTCCCGTGCAAGGACTCCACGTCGGCGGGCTTCAGGACGCCGCCCGGGCGGGCGAGGCCGGGGATCTCGCTGTCCGTGAGGACGCGTACGTCGGTGACCCGGCCCGTCTCGACGTGCTCGGCGCCGACCAGGAGGAGCACCGGCCGTACCGCCGTGGCGAGGGCGAGGGAGGCGCGTTCGGCCTCGTAACGGGCGTGGCGCAGGAGCGGTTCCGGGGCGGCCCGGCCCACCGTGACCAGCGGGTCGGCGATCCGCACCCGGCGGTGGCGGGCGTTGAGGGAGCGCACGGTGAGGATGCCCCCGGGCCCCACGAGCAGGTGGTCGATGCGGGAACCGCCGGGCAGGGGGAGTGCGTGCAGGACCCGCCAGCCCGCGCCTTCGAGCCGGTCGAGCGCGGCGCCTGCGATCTCCTGCGCGGCCAGCTCGCGGCGCAGGGCGCCGGCCCGTAGGCGGCCCCCGGCTCGGCGCCGCTCCAGCTCGTGCAGCAGCGCCTCGCCGGGCCGGTTGGGCGCGAGGTCGTCGTCGGGGTGGAGGCAGAGCCTGGTCAGGTCGGCGGAGGTGGGCACGGGCGGCGGCCCGATGCGGAGTTCCCCGACGGCGTACGGGCGCAGCGCGGCCAGCACCTCGTCCTCGTGGTCGTCGAGCAGCAGCGCCACGCGCCCGGTCTCGCGGTCGTACCAGGCGGCGCCGCGCCCGTCCGGGAGGCTGACGTACAGTCGCGCCTGTCCGTGCCGGTGCACCGGTGTGACCCGCAGTCCTGCCATGCCCCATCACCCCACCTCGACCATGGGAACAGCCCGATGCCCGCGAGGGCAATAAGTCGGGTGGGCGCCGTCCACGCCGGGCGGGCCTAGGGGGTGTCTGGTGGATCATGGCCGGGGGTTCGGCGCCTGGGCACGGCACCTCGCGGCGTTGCCGAAACGCCCCGATAGCTCCGCTATCACGACGTTCCGGCGCCTTGCGATGCACCGCACCAGGCGCCGCACCCTGACCGACCCTGATCCACCAGACACCCCCTAGCCCCAACGCGTTGGACGCGGGGCGGTCATGACCACGACACTTGCGCGCGATACGCGTCCATGGATACGGGAGGGGAACCACTCAATGATCATTTTCGGCACCCGCGGCTATCTCTACCAGCTCGCGATGCTCACGCTCGTGTGCGGCAACTGCGGCAACCCGGCGGCGCACGCGGTGCGCAAGTACGTCACGAAGTTCACGCTGTTCTTCGTTCCGCTGTTCCCGTTCTCGACGAAGTTCCGTACGCAGTGCACGTTCTGCGGGCTCCAGCAGCAGATCACCAAGGAGCAGGCCGAGGGTCTGCTCGCGCAGCCGGCCGGGCCGCAGCAGTACGGTCAGCCGCAGCCGGGCCAGATGCAGGGCCAGAACCCGTACCAGCAGTGAGCACGACGGGCCCCGGCCCGCGGGGGCTCCGGCGGAGCCGCGGCGGGAGGTGAAATAGCCTGGGGTTCCCGCACGACAGGAGCACCTTGACCCGCCACCCCCGCCGCATCGCACTGCTGGCACCCCTGCTGACCGCAGCGGGTGCCCTGCTGCTGTCCGGCTGCGGCGGGGCGGGTCACCTCAAGAGCGCGGGTGCCACACCGACGGCCATCGGCCCGATCCATCTGTGGCCCGGCCTGCCGCCCGCGTCGGCGACCCCCAACGACTACGGCGAGACCGACACGGAGCAGGTGCCCGGGATCAAGGTGCCGGGCGGCGACGTACGCAAGCTGAACCCGGTCGCCGTGGTCCAGGCCGAGGCGAAGGCGCATCCCGGCGCCTACAGCGGCGGCGACGGCCTGTACGACGAAACGGTCCGCCAGCTCGCCACCTGCAAGCAGAAGGCGGCCACCTGCCCGGTGCTCAAGCCGTACTACCGCGATCTGACCGGGGACGGCAGGGACGAGCTGATCCTCGGCATCCGGATGCCGGACCAGGAGCTCGCGGTGCGCTGCTACATGCCGGCGGCGGACGGCGGGCTCATCCGCATCATGTCCACCGTCGACCAGATCATCAGCGTCGACCTGGCGGGGCGCGATGTGATCCTGCGTTCGGTCTCGGCGGGCATGCCCGGGTACGAGTACCGCACCGCGTGGTCCTGGGACGACCACCAGCGGGCGATGCTGCCCACCCGGGACGAGATCGTGCGCCACAAGGCGGGCGGCGACGTGCCCGGTGGCAAGCACCACGCACCGTCCGGCGCCGGGCAGCCGTCGCCGAAGAAGAAGCCGCCGACGGCGAGCCCGTCGGCCACCCCCACGGCGGCGGCACCATGAGACTCCCCCGGATACCCCGCCCCTCGCGCATGCCGCTGCCCGCCTGGACGGCGACGCTCACCTGGAAGTCCGCGGTGTTCATCACCGTGATGTGCTGCGCGCTCGCCTCGCTGCTCGGCGTCCTCGTGCATGTGTCGGTGACGCGGCAGACCGTCGGCGAGGCCCGCGACAAGGCACTCAGCCGGCTCACCGACGTCACCCGGATGTACGAGGCCGGCGAACAGCTCCCGCCGGGCTCCGGCATCGACCCGCCCGAGCTGCCCGGCTCGCTGCGTGCGCTCGCCGTCTCCGGCAGGCGCGGCACCCTCGTCGACGACGACAACGGCCGCCCCACCATGTGGGCCGCGGGCCCGGCCGACGGCAGGGCGCTCGCCGCCGAGATCGACTACACGCAGAGCGCCCGCACCATCAACGGCCTCGACAAGGCCATCCTCGGCTCGTCCATCCTCGCCATCGGGGCGACGCTGCTCTTCGGGGTCTTCGCGGTCACCCGGATCACCCGCAGGCTGCACCAGACGGCGACGGTGGCCCGCCGGATCGACGCGGGCGACCTCGACGCGCGCGTGAACGATCCCCGCACCAAGGACCCCTCGCGCCCGCAGGACGAGGTGGCCACCGTGGCCGGCGCCCTGGACACGATGGCCTCCACGCTCCAGGGCAAGCTCCTGAGCGAGCAGCGCTTCACCGCCGATGTCGCGCACGAACTGCGCACCCCGCTCACCGGGCTGCACGCCGCGGCCGAGCTGCTGCCCGAGGGGCGCCCGGCCGAGCTGGTGCGCGACCGGGTCAGGGCGATGCGCTCGCTCACCGAGGACCTGCTGGAGATCTCCCGTCTCGACGCGGGCAGCGAGACCGTCGACCTGGACCTCCAGCAGCTGGCGCCGGTGGTGGAGCGGGCCATTCGCGCCTCGGTCGCCTCGGGGACCGCCGAGGCGGACACCACGCTCACCGTGGTGCGGGACGCCTGCGTGGAGACGGACAAGCGCCGCCTCGAACGGGTGATCGGCAATCTGCTGGCCAACGCCCACAACCACGGCAGGGCGCCGGTCGAGCTGACCGTGCACGGCCCGGTCATCACGGTGCGCGATCACGGCGCGGGCTATCCGGCGTATCTGCTCGACCACGGCCCCCAGCGTTTCCGTACCGACGCGGGGACCAAGGGGCACGGGCTCGGGCTGACCATCGCGGCGGGGCAGGCGGCCGTGATCGGCGCGTCGCTGAGCTTCGCCAACGCCCCCGACGGCGGCGCGGTGGCCAGGCTCGAACTGCGCGAGTACGCCGGCCTGAGCGAGGAGCCGGACGGCGGGCCCACCTCCCCGCACCCGGAGTGACACCTCGTCACGCTTTGCGATCCGCAAGGGGCGAATTTAGTGTGAGGCAAGCGAATTGAGGGTCGCTCACCCGCGGCCCCGCCCCTTCACAGGAGGCACCATGTTCCTGCGCTCCCCCCTTGCCGCACTCGGCCTGTGCGTGGCCACTGGCGCCGTGGCCGTCCTCGCCACCGCACAGACGGCGGCGGCCGCGGACTCCGTGCACAACGAGTACAAGGGCCGTGTCACCGCCAAGTCCGGCCTGATCCTGCGCGACCGGCCCACCCGGAGCAGCAGGATCGTCGGCAAGGCGCCGTACGGCTCGATCGTGCACATCTTCTGCAAGACCGGCGGCGACCGGGTCAACGGGAACGACCGCTGGTATCTGCTCACCGACGGCACCTGGGCGTGGGGATCCGCCTTCTACATCGACAACATCGGACCCGCGCCCCGCTGGTGCTGAGCCGGCCGCCCGCTCAAGCCAAGAGGCGGACTTGGCGGTCGCGAACTCCTCGGCGCCGAGCGGGGCTTCCGCGTCCCGGTCACTCGTACGGACCTGCCCGGGCCCGTACGTGGTGGCCGGCGGCGGCCACCGCCCCTCGGCCGGCCGCCGCATCGGCGTGCGGCCGGCACGCATTCCGCTCGACGCCCTACGACAAACGGGGACATAAGACCTGCGGCTTGCTACGTTGCCTGGCATGACCGCACCGTCGGCGGCTGACGACTGCCCGCCCGAGCTCCGCCTCCCCAGACGTCGGGGCGTCGAACTCGCCCTGCTCGTGGGCGCCGTACTGGTCGTGGTCCTCGGCTACGTCGATGTCGGGCTAGCCAAGAACGGCACGGTCCCGCCCGACGCCGCCCGCTACGGGGCCGGGCTCGGCCTGCTCGCGCTCCTCACCCACCTGGTCGTCCGCTTCCGCGCCCCGTACGCCGATCCCCTGCTGCTGCCGATCGCGGTGCTGCTCAACGGGCTCGGCCTGGTGCTGATCTACCGGCTGGACCTGGCGACCCCCGGCAGCCGCGCCGCCCCCGCCCAGCTGGTGTGGTCCACCCTGGGGGTCGTCCTGTTCCTCGCCGTCGTCCTGGTGCTGCGCGACCACCGTGTCCTCCAGCGGTACGCCTACCTCTCGATGGCCGCGGCGCTCGCCCTGATGCTCGCCCCCATCCTCTTCCCGCCGGTCAACGGCGCCAAGATCTGGATCAGGGCCGGCGGCTTCTCCTTCCAGCCCGCCGAGTTCGCCAAGATCCTGCTCGCCGTCTTCTTCGCCGCCTATCTCGCCGCCAACCGCGACGCGCTGGCGTACACCGGCCGCCGGATCTGGCGGCTCCAGCTGCCCACCGGCCGGGTGCTCGGCCCGATCGTGATGATCTGGCTGCTGAGCGTCGGCGTCCTCGTCCTCGAACGCGACCTCGGCACCTCCCTGCTGTTCTTCGGGCTCTTCGTGGTCATGCTGTACGTGGCGACCGGGCGCATCGGATGGATCGCGGTGGGCCTGCTCCTCGCCTCGGCGGGCGCGGCGGCGGTCGCCCTGTTCGAGCCCCATGTGCACGCCCGCGTCACCGACTGGCTCGACCCGTACGCCACCATCGAGGCGGGCCTCGGCCCGAGCCAGCTCGCCCAGTCGCTGTTCGCCTTCGCGGCCGGCGGCACCCTCGGCTCCGGGCTCGGCCTCGGCCACTCCCTCCTGATCGGCTTCGCCGCGAAGTCCGACTTCATCCTGGCCACGGCCGGTGAAGAGCTCGGCCTGTCGGGACTGACCGCGATCTTCCTCCTGTACGCCCTGATCGTGGCCCGGGGCTACCGGGCCGGGCTCTGCCTGACCAGCCCTTTCGGGCGGCTGCTCGCCATCGGGCTCGCCTCGATCCTGGCGCTCCAGGTGTTCGTGATCGCGGGCGGGGTGATGGGGCTCATCCCGCTCACCGGCATGGCGATGCCCTTCCTCGCCCAGGGCGGCTCCTCCGTGGTCACCAACTGGATCATCGTGGCGCTGCTCATCCGGATCAGTGATTCCGCACGCCGCCCGCTGCCCGCGGTCGAGCCCGGTGTCATCGCACGGCCGCGGCCGGTGGTGGAGGGGACGGTCACGTGATCCGCTACGCCCGGCGGGCGGCCGCCTTCTGCTTCGTCCTGCTCGTGGCGCTGCTCGTGAACGCCGCCCGCGTCCAGGTCTTCCAGGCCGACGCGCTCGACGACAATCCCGCCAACCGCCGCCTGGCCATTGCCCGTTACCACCAGCCGCGCGGCGCCATCGTGGTCGGCGAGGAGAGCGTCACCGGCTCGAAGGACACCGGCCAGCAACTGCGGTACGAGCGGACGTACAAGAACGGCCCCCTGTACGCGAGCGTCACCGGCTACGCCTCGCAGACGTACGGCACCACGCTCGTGGAGAACGCCGAGGACTCCGTCCTCTCGGGCACCTCGCCGCTCCTGTCGGTGTTCCCGCTGTGGAACGACCTGACGCGCAGCCGGCACTCCGGCGGCCGGGCCGTGACCACCATCAAGGCGTCGATGCAGCAGGCCGCGTACGCCGGTCTGGCCGGCAAGAAGGGCGCGGTGGCGGCGCTCGAACCGGCGACGGGCAGGATCCTCGCGCTGGTCAGCAGCCCCTCGTACGAGCCCGGTGTCCTCTCGGGCACGGGAAAGCCGGTGGCCGACGCCTGGACGCGCCTGACCAGCGACGCCGACCAGCCCATGCTGAACCGGGCGATCCGGCAGACCTATCCGCCCGGCTCCGCCTTCAAGATCGTGACGGCGGCGGCCGCGCTCGACGCGGGCGTGGTCACGGATGCCGACGCGGCCACCGACACACCCGACCCCTATGTGCTGCCCAACACCGCGACGACCCTGCCCAACGAGGCGAGCGGCTGCGGCAACGCCTCACTGGCGTACGCGGTCAACGTCTCCTGCAACACCGTGATGGCGGGGCTCGGTGTGAAGGTGGGTCTGGCCAGGATGGTGGAGGCGGTGGGCAGGTTCGGCTTCAACGACACGCGGATCAAGATCCCTTCGGGTGTCGCCAAGTCCAATTTCGACACCCGGATGAGCCCCGACCAGCTGGCCCTGTCCTCCATCGGCCAGTTCGACACGACGGCCACCCCGCTCCAGATGGCGATGGTCTCGGCTGCGGTCGCCAATGGCGGGGATCTGAAGTACCCGTATCTGGTGGACCGTACGACGACCGCACGCGGCTCGACGGTCTCCACGACCCGGCCGCGGACCTACCGGCGGGCGATGAACCCGGCAACCGCGCTCAGGCTCCAGCAGATGATGGTGGACGTGGTGAAGACCGGCACCGGCACCAGTGCGGCGATCCCGGGGGCGACGGTCGGCGGCAAGACCGGCACCGCGCAGAACGGCATCGGCAACATCGGCAGCCCGTACGCCTGGTTCATCTCCTGGGCCCAGGCCGACGGCGCGGTCCGCCCGGCCGTGGCGGTGGCGGTGGTCGTCGAGGACGCGTCGGCCAACCGGGGCGACATCAGCGGCGGGGGCGACGCGGCGCCGATCGCGAAGGCGGTGATGGAGGCGGCGCTGACGGGGGCTCGCTGACGTCTTTGCCGAAGCTCAGCGTCGGCGGGTGATCGCGGTCAGGTCGAGGTCGATGGGGAAGGGCAGATCAACTTTGAGTGCCTTGCGGAAGATACCGATCGAGCCGTAGGCCTTAGTGGCCGGATCCAGCTCGTAGACGTACACGACGGGCTCGCCCTCGGCCCGCTCGACCCGCCAGAAATGCGGGACGCCCGCGCGAGCGTACTTGCGGGGCTTGACGTCGCGGTCGCGCATCACCGAGTCCGGAGAGACGACCTCGACGGCCAGAAGGACGTCCTCGGGCTTGAACCATGTCTGTTCGGGACCGTCGTCCGCGGCCACCGGCACCACCAGGACATCGGGTTCGGGCCGGTTTCGCCGGTCCATGCGGACCGTCATCTCCCCGATGGCTTCCAGGTGTTCCGGCGCCTGCTTGGTCAGCTGGCTCACCAGGAAGTGAATCGTGAGCGAATGAAACCGGCTCTGCGGACTCATCAAGACAAGGGCTCCGTCGATCAGCTCCGTGTGCGGAGGGAGATTGGGGAGCCGGTCCAGGTCGTCCGACGTCCAGCCACCCACCGGCGGGCGCGGCCACCGGTAGTCGTCGTCCAGCCCGTACTCGCGTGCGGCGCTCATGATTGCTCCCATGCGACGGAGTCTGTCTCGCCCTGTCAGCCTACCCAAGGGCATTCCCGGATGCGCCCCACGAACGGATGGCGGCCGGTCGCACCATTGACGACGAGGGCGGCGCGACCGGCACCCGGACGACGTCAGGACGCCGCCCCCTCCTCGATCGCCTCCGCCACCTCCGTGACCCGCGCCGCCTCCTCCGCCACGAAGCGCTCGTGGTCCAGCTGTTCGGCGATCTCCTCGTCCTGGGCCATCAGGAGGTCCAGGTTGGAGTCGCCGAGGTCGAAGACGCCCATGTCGAGGTAGGCCTTCTGGAGGCGTTCGCCCCACAGGCCGATGTCCTTGACGCAGGGCACGATGCGGCTGAAGAGCAGCTTCCTGAACAGATGCAGGAACTCGCTCTGCTCGGTCAGCTGCTCGGCCTCCTTCTTCGGGATGCCGAAGTTCTCCAGGACCTCCACCCCGCGCAGCCGGTCGCGCATCAGGTAGCAGCCCTCGATGACGAATTCCTCGCGCTCCTTCAGCTCGGCGTCGGAGAGCTGCTTGTAGTAGTCGCGCAGGGCCATGCGGCCGAAGGCCACGTGGCGGGCCTCGTCCTGCATGACGTAGGCGAGTATCTGCTTGGGCAGCGGCTTGTCGGTGGTGTCCCGGATCATGCCGAAGGCGGCGAGTGCCAGCCCCTCGATGAGGACCTGCATGCCGAGGTAGGGCATGTCCCAGCGGGAGTCGCGCAGGGTGTCGCCCAGCAGGGCCTGGAGGTTGTCGTTGATCGGGTAGAGCATGCCGAGCTTGTCGTGCAGGAAGCGGCCGTAGACCTCGGCGTGGCGGGCCTCGTCCATGGTCTGGGTCGCGGAGTAGAACTTGGCGTCCAGGTCGGGCACGGACTCCACGATGCGGGCGGCGCACACCATCGCGCCCTGCTCACCGTGCAGGAACTGGCTGAACTGCCAGGAGGTGTAGTGCAGGCGCAGTTCGCCCTTGTCGCGGTCGGTCATCCTGGCCCAGTGCGGGGTCCCGTACAGGGTCATCGCCTCGTCGGGGGTGCCCAGCGGGTCGTACGGGTCGACCTCCAGGCTCCAGTCGATGCGCCTTGCGCCGTCCCACTGCTTGTCCTTGCCCTTCTGGTAGAGGGCAAGCAGCCGTTCGCGCCCGTCGTCGTAGTCCCAGCTGAAGCGGGCGGCGCCGGAGGCCGGCACCTGCCACAGCGGTTCCTGCGGGCCGTTCACATAGAGGTCGTGCGTCGACACGTGCGGCTCCTTCGCCTCGCGGACGTCATCGTCCATCGGCTCACCTTCTGCACACTGCTGTGCAGTTGGCAGGTTCACACGGTGGTAGACGCGGGGTCAACAAGTCGCACGCAAGGGATTGACGAGCTTGCTGACGGGGAGTCTCATAACGAGTGACCCCCGGTAACCCAGCCACGAGGTGCCTCTCGCCATGACGACCGTGACCGAAAGCGAAGTGCTCCGCGACGCACTCGGCCTGCTCAGGGACCGCGAACAGGTCGCCGAGCGGCTGCTCGAATCGTCCGCCAAGCACTCCTTCGACCCCGACAAGGAACTGGACTGGGACGCGCCCATCGAGGACGGCAAGTGGTTCTGGCCGCCGGAGCTCCTTTCCCTCTACGACACCCCGCTGTGGCGGAAGATGTCCGAGGACCAGCGCAGGGAACTGGCCCGGCACGAGGCCGCCTCGCTCGCCTCGCTCGGCATCTGGTTCGAGATCATCCTGATGCAGCTGCTCGTACGGCACATCTACGACAAGTCGCTCACCAGCAACCACGTCCGGTACGCGCTGACCGAGATCGCCGACGAGTGCCGCCACTCCATGATGTTCGCCCGCATGATCAAGAAGGGCGGGGCGCCGACGTACCGGGTGCCGAAGGTGTACCACAACCTCGCACGCGTCCTGAAGACCGTCTCCACCACCCCGGGTTCCTTCGCCGCCACCCTGCTCGGCGAGGAGATCCTGGACTGGATGCAGCGCCTGACCTTCCCTGACGAGCGCATCCAGTCCATCGTGCGCGGCGTGACCCGCATCCACGTGGTCGAAGAGGCCCGCCATGTCCGCTACGCCCGCGAGGAGTTGCGCCGCCAGATGGTCAGCGCGCCGCGCTGGGAGCGGGAGTTGACCCGCATCAGCTGCGGCGAGGCGGCCCGCGTCTTCGCCACCTGCTTCGTCAGCCCGCAGGTGTACGAGAACGTCGGCCTGGACCGCCGCGAGGCCGTGGCCCAGGTGAAGGCGAGCGGCCACCGCCGCGAGGTCATGCAGAGCGGCGCGGGCCGCCTCACCGAATTCCTGGACGACATAGGCGTCATGAACGGGGTGGCCCGGCGGCTGTGGAAGAGCTCGGGACTCCTGGCGTAAAGCTCCGTCCCGGGGATTACGCTGCCGGTATGACCTCAGCCGCCACCCCCGCGTACCGCAGGCTCAGCGTCGAGGAGCGCCGCGTCCAGCTCCTGGGCGCGGCCCTGTCGCTCTTCGCGCACCGGGCGCCCGAGGACGTGTCGCTCGACGACGTGGCCGAGGCGGCCGGGGTGTCGCGGCCGCTGGTCTACCGCTACTTCCCGGGCGGCAAGCAGCAGTTGTACGAGGCGGCGCTGCGCTCGGCCGCCGACGAGCTGGAGCTGTGCTTCGCGGAGGTGCACAGCGGGCCGCTCACCCAGCGGCTCACCCGGGCACTCGACCGCTACCTCGCCTTCGTCGACCAGCACGACGCCGGGTTCTCGGCGCTGCTCCAGGGCGGCAGCATGGCCGAGACGTCCCGGACGACGGCGATCGTCGACGAGGTGCGGCGGGCCGCGGCCGAGCAGATCCTGGTCCATCTGGAGGTCGCAGAGCCGGGCCCCCGCCTCCGCATGATGGTGCGCACCTGGATCGCGGCGGTCGAGGCGGCCTCCCTGATCTGGCTGGACGAGGACAAGCAGCCGCCGCTGCCCGAGCTGCGCGACTGGCTGGTGGACCATCTGGTGGCGCTGCTCACCGTCACGGCCGCCACCGATGAACAGAGCGCGGAGGCGGTGCGCGCCGCCCTGGCCCAGGAGTCCGCCGACGGCGCGGCGGGCGTGCTCGCCCGCCGGGTGATACCCGTCGTGAGCGGGGCGGCCCACCTGCTGTGAGACTTGGGGGGTGCGAAGCGAGAACACCCTCTTTGTGGGCGGCCCCCTCGACGGGCGCGTCCTGCCGGTACTGACCGGCCCCACCGGCAAGCCCCCGCAGTGGTACGAGGTGCCCGTGCCCGATGCCGAGGGCGGCCCCGCCACGGTGTACGCCTACCGTCTGGAGCCGGCCTCCCACACCAAGCGGCTCGGCCTTCCGCGGGGCTGGAAGTACACCTACGTCCCCGAGGGCCGCGAGCCGCGCCGCTGGCCATGGACGAAGAAGGACGGCGGCGCAAGCCCCCGCACCGGGCTGCCGCCGCACGAGTGAGCCGAATACCCCGTTCATCCTTCTCGCGGGGATTGTCCCGGCAGAGCGTGCCACGATCCGATCCGGTGGGGCCGGAAGGACCGGTTCCGTACCGGAGGTGAGTACATGTCAGCTCGCGTGCGCCCGGTGTACGCGGCGGCCGTCGCCGTGGCCCTGGCGACGGCGACGGCGGCCCAGCTCGCGGTGGCCGCGCCCCAGCCGCCCGGCGAGTCCGCGGCCGCGCTGCCCGAGGAGCCCCCGCAGACCTCGGCCGTGGCCCTGCTGGGCCGGCTCCAGACGCTGTACCGGCAGACGGAGGAGGCGACCGAGGCGTACAACACCACCGATGTCGAGCTGAAGCGACGCCAGGCCGAGGAGACGAAGCTCTCCGCCGCGCTGGCCTCGGCACGGACCGCGCTCGCGCGGGGCCGCGACGACGCGGGCCGCTTCGCCCGCGAGCAGTACCAGGGCCGCAGCGACCTCTCCTCGTACCTGCGTCTTTTGCTGGCCGGCGATCCGCAGAGCGCCCTCGACCAGCGGCACGTCCTGGACCGCGCGGCCGGCGAACGCCAGGCCGCGGTGGACCGGCTCAGCCGGGGCGAACAGCGGGCCGCCGAACTGGCGGTTGCCTCGCGCCGTGCGCTGGAGGAGCAGCGGACGCTCGCGGAGCGGCAGCGCCAGGAGAAGGACGACGTCGAGCTCCGGCTCAAGGAGGTCGAAAAGCTCCTGGCCGAGCTCTCCCCCGAGCAGCTGGCCGAACTGGCCCGGCTGGAACAGCAGGGCACGGACCGGGCCCAGCAGAGCCTGCTCGCCTCGGGCGCCCTGAGCAGCGCCCGGGCCCCCTCGCCGGAGGGCGACCGGGCGCTCACGTACGCCGTCGAGCAGATCGGCAAGCCGTACGTGTGGGGCGCGGAGGGCCCCGAGTCCTACGACTGCTCGGGGCTCACCTCGCAGGCCTGGGCGCACGCGGGCCGCTCGATCCCGCGCACCAGTCAGGAGCAGTGGGCCGAGCTGCCGCACATCGCGCTGACCTCGCTGCGCCCCGGCGATCTGGTCGTCTACTTCCCCAGGGCCACCCATGTGGCGATGTATCTGGGCGACGGTCTGGTGGTGCAGGCCCCCCGCCCCGGCGCGCAGGTCAAGGTCTCCCCGATCGCCGCGAACCCGCTGCTGGGCGCCGTCCGCCCGGACCCGGCGGCGGACTCCCTGTCGCCGCTGTCCGCGTACCACCCCCCGAGGCTCCCGCAGGGAGCGGCGCAGGGGGTGGACACGGGGTACTCGGCCGATGAGGAGCCCACCTAGGCCTGGGCGCCCGCCACTTCGGCGAGGTAGGCGGCCGTCCTGTCGGGCTCGAAGAAGAAGTTCTCGAAGTCGGCCGGGTCGTTGAAGCCGTTGGCGAACCGGTCGGCGACGGGCGGGAGCTGACCGGCCGCGCCGATCAGGTTCAGGACGTGCTCCGGGGGCGCCCCGAGCATGGCGTTGGTCCACTTCGTCACGTGCTGGGCGGTGTCCCAGTACCGCTCGAAGGTGGCCCGCATCCACGCCTCGTCGAACTCGGCCTCACCGTGCTCGACGATCGACGCGAGGTATGAAGCGGCGCACTTGGACGCCGAGTTGGAGCCCTGGCCGGTGATCGGGTCGTTCGCCACGACGACGTCCGCGACGCCGAGCACCAGGCCGCCGCCGGGCAGCCGGCCGACGGGGTTGCGGACGGTGGGCGCGTAGCGCCCGGCCAGCGTGCCGCCGGCGTCGGTGAGTTCGACCTTGGTGGCCCGTGCGTACTCCCAGGGCAGGAACTTCTCCATCAGCTCCAGGGTGAGCGCCAGGTGCTCGGCGGGGTCCGTCACTGCGTTGAACACGTCGAGCGGGCCGCCCGGGATGCCCTCCCAGAACAGGATGTCCGCGCGGCCCGAGGTCGTCAGGGTCGGCATCACGAACAGCTCGCCCACGCCCGGCACCAGGTTGCAGCGCACCGCTTCGAAGTCGGGGTGCTCGGGGCGCGGGCCGAGCCCGTGCACGTACGACACCGCGAGCGCGCGCTGCGGCTCGGTGTAGGGGGAGCGGGACGCGTCGCGGCCGAACATCGAGACCAGCTCGCCCTTGCCGGCCGAGACCAGGACCAGGTCGTAGGTGCGGGCGAAGAAGTCGAGGTCGGAGACGGCCGCGCCGTGGATGACGAGCTGCCCGCCGCGCTGGGCGAACGTCTCCATCCAGCCGGCCATCTTGACCCGCTGGTCCACGGACTGCGCGTAGCCGTCGAGCCGGCCCACCCAGTCGATGGGCCGGGTGGCGTCGGGGGCGGCGACCGAGACGCCGACGCCCTCGATCCGGGGGGCCTGGGACTCCCAGAAGTTCAGCGCGAGGTCGCGCTCGTGCTGGAGCGCGGTGTGGAACATGCACTGGGTGGACATGACCCGGCCGGACCGGATCTCGTCCGCCGTGCGGTTGGACATCAGGGTGACCTCGTACCCCTGCGCCTGAAGTCCGAGGGCCAGCTGAAGCCCGGACTGGCCGGCTCCGACTATGAGTATTCTCCGCATGCGGGACCGTTCTCCGTTTTGTGCGTAGCGAACCGTGGGGGGCGGGGTCTATTCGGGGCAGGCTGCCAGGGCGTGGGCCACCAGGCCGAGCAGGGACTCGATCACCGAGACCCGCTCGCGCGCGTCCATGATCACCACGGGGATGTGCGGCGGCACGGTGAGCGCTTCGCGCACGTCGTCGGGCTCGAAGGACTCGGTGCCCTCGAAGTGGTTGACGGCCACGATGTAGGGAAGCCCGCAGCTCTCGAAGTAGTCGAGCGCGGGGAAGCAGTCCGAAAGGCGCCGGGTGTCGGCGAGCACGACCGCGCCGATCGCGCCGCGCACGATGTCGTCCCACATGAACCAGAACCGCTGCTGCCCGGGCGTGCCGAACACGTACAGGACGAGGTCGTCGTCCAGGGTGATGCGGCCGAAGTCCATGGCGACCGTGGTGGTCAGCTTGTCCGGGGTCGCCGTGAGGTCGTCGGTGTCCTCGCTCGCCCGGGTCATCACCGCCTCGGTCTGGAGCGGGGTGATCTCGGAGACCGCCCCCACGAAGGTGGTCTTGCCCACGCCGAAGCCGCCCGCGACCACGACCTTCGTCGCGATGGGGGCCCGGCTGCGGTCCTGCTGCCAGGGGAGCAGATCCTCGTCGGCGAGGAGTTCAGAGGCGGCGGCGGAGTCCACTCAGCACCCTTTCGAGCAGTGCGCGGTCGGGCTGGCCCGGGCCGTGCCCGGTCCCGTACACCCGTATCTTTCCCTGGTCGGCCAGGTCGCTGAGCAGCACCCTGACCACACCGAGCGGCATCTTCAGGAGCGCGGAGATCTCGGCGACGGTGCGCATGGCACGGCAGATCTCGACGATGGCCAGCATCTCGGGCATGACCCGGTGCGGGCTGCCGCCGAGCTCCTTGCGCTCGGGCGGCGCCTCGATGGCCGCGACGAACGTCTCGACGAACAGGACGTGGCCGAAGCGGGTGCGGCCACCGGTCAGCGAGTACGGGCGGACCCGGGCGGGCTTCCTGTCCGCGCCGCGTATGGGCAGCCGCGCGGATTTCTCGGCGGGCGGGGTCACTGGGCGGCCTCCATCGACTGGCGCAGCTCACTGCGGACTTCAGGGGTCAGGACGTGTCCGGCACGGCCCACGAAGAGCGCCATGTGGTAGGCGACGACGCTCATGTCGCAGTCCGGGGTGGCGTGCACGCCGAGCAGCGAGCCGTCGCTGATGGCCATGACGAAGACGCTGCCCTCCTCCATCGCGACCATCGTCTGCTTGACGCCGCCGCCGTCCATGAGCCGGGCGGCTCCGACGGTGAGGCTGCCGATGCCGGAGACGATCGTGGCGAGATCGGCGCTCGATCCGCGCGGGCCCTGCCGGTCGACGGTGACCTGGCGCTGCTCCGGGTCGGACGAGAGCAGCAGCAGCCCGTCCGACGAGACGACCGCGACGGAGATGAGCCCTGGCACCTCCTCGACCAGGTTCCCGAGCAGCCACTGCAGATTGCGGGCCTCGGTGCTCGCTCCGATCGTGCCGGTGCCGGGCGCGCCGCTGCCGGACGTGCCGCCGCCGGCCCTGCCGGGACCGGTGCCGGTCGCATTCATCTGCGTACCTCCTCGACTGTCTCCCCCGTGTCCGTGTCTGCCTGGTGGTGGGTCTCTTCGAGTTCCGCCGCCACGTCGCGGCGGCCCTCGTTCGCTCCTTGCTGGAATCCGCCGAGCCTGCGCCGCAGGGCCTCGGCCGCGTCGGTGCCGCCCTTGCGCTCGCGGGCCTGTGCGGGCCCCGCCTTGACGACCCTCGGGGTCCGCTTGGGCAGCCCCTTGTCCGTGACCCGCTGCCCGGGCACGGCGGGCGCGCGCTCGCTCTCGTCCGGGGCCGCGGGCGTCGGCGTCGCGTCCATGGGCGCGGCGTCCGCCGGTGCCGGGGCCGCGTTCACCGGTGCCGCGTCCGCCTGCGCGGGCCGGGGCTCGGGCAGCCGCATCTCGAAGGTCGGCTCGTCCAGGGGGAGCGCGGCCGGCTCGTCGACGGCGCGCTCGACGGGCTCCGGCGGCTGGGCGGGGCCGACGGCGGGGTCGGCGGGCTCAGCAACCTCGACGGATGCGTCGGGTTCATCGGCCACGGCCGCCCCGGCGGGCTGCGCCTCGGTGGGCCTGGCGACCTCGCCCGAGCGCTCCGTACGCTCCGGCAGCACATTGGAGTTGGCCTCGGCGAGCGCGCCCGGCAGCGTGAAGCGCGGGGCGCCGCCCGCCGTCGCTATCACCTGGGGCACAGCCAGGGGCTCGGCGGCCTGGAGGATCGCGCCGGGCAGCACCACGACCGCGGCGACCCCGCCCTGCTGCTGCTCGCGCAGTTCGATGCGTACGCCGTGCCGGTGCGCGAGCAGCGCCGAAACGTGCAGCCCGAGGCCGCCCGCCTCGGTGCCGGGCTCGCCCGGCTCGTACGACGAGGGGTCGGCGAGGCGCCGGTTCAGCTCGGTGCGCCGCTCGGGGGGCACTCCGATACCGGCGTCCTCGATCGACAGCATGATGTCGCCGCCCTCCAACTGCCAGCCGGAGAGCCGCACTTGGGACTCCGGCGGCGAGAACGCGGTCGCGTTCTCCAGGAGCTCGGCCACCAGGTGGCTCAGGTCGTCGGCGGCGTACCCGGCGACCTGGGCGTACGGCGGCAGCGCCTGGATGGAGACCCGCTCGTACCGTTCGATCTCGCTGAGCGCGGCGCGCATCACATCGACGAGCGGGACCGGGCCCGGGTGGTTGTGGTGGTGCTCGATGCCGGCCAGGACCAGCAGGTTCTCGCCGTGGCGGCGGATCACGGTGGCCAGGTGGTCGAGCTTGAACAGGACGGCGAGCTGGTCGGGGTCCTGCTCGTGCTCCTCCATGCCCTCGATCACCGTGAGCTGGCGCTCGATCAGGCCGAGGCTGCGCAGGCCCAGATTGACGAAGGCGTGCTTCACGGTGCCCTGCGCCCGTTCGAGCTCCGCGGTCACCTCCCGTACCCGGGTGAGCAGTTCGGCCTTCTCGGCGGCGAGGCGGGACTGGCGTCCGCGCTGCTTGACGAGGTCCTGGTCGAGCCCTTCGGCCCGCGCGTGCTGCTCGACGAACGTGCCGTGCAGTTCGTTGAGGGACCGTACGACCTGGGCGAACTCGTCGTTGCGGCCGGTGAAGCGCACCGGCTCCTCGCTCTGCGGCGCGGCGGCGAGCCGGGCCGAGCCGCGCCGCAGCACGGCGAGCGGGCGGGTCAGGCTGCGGGCGGTCGCGGCACACACGCCGATGGCGAGCAGCAGCAGCGCGCCGATCAGGCCGATCCGCAGTTCCAGGGCGCTCACGTCGTCGTCCCGCAGCTGCTCGAACCGCTTGACCTGGGCGGTGGCGAGGGCCGCCTCGGCGCCGCGCATCCGGTCGATCCGCGCGGAGAGCGCGGCGCTGACCGCGTCCGGGTCCGACTTGCGGTCGGTGGCACTGAGCTGGGGCTGGTCGGTGAGCTTGGTGAGGAAGCCGTCGGCGGCCTCCACCTCGGGCCCGGTGACAGTGGTGGCGACCTTGTCGCGGGCGTCGGCTCCGGCGGCCTGGTCGAAGTCGGCCAGTGCGGACTGCTCGCGCACGTGCGCCTGCTGGGCGGCGGCGCTCAGCGCGTCCCGCGCACGGCCCGCGTCGCCGTCGTCCTTCTCCTTCTGTACGTACTTGCCGGTCACCGGGTCGAACGACCTGGACGTCTGCCCCGCCGGCACGGCGAGCGCGCCGAGCAGCAGCCCCCTGGTCGCCGAGGCCTGCTCGACGGCCCGCCCGAGCGCGCCCGGCGCCCGGACGGCGTCCGCCGCACGCGGGGGCGTGCGGTCACCGAGTTCGTCGGCGACGGCGAGCAGCGTGGCGATGACGTCGGAGTACGCCTTCTGCGCCTCAAGGGCCGTGCCCTTGCCGGTGAGCGCGGTGCGGCGCACGGCCGGCACGGTGGCGAGGTCGCGGGCCAGGCTCGCCGGCGCGGTGGCGCGGAGCTCGTCGATCCGGCGGTCGACGCGGGCCGTGGGCTCCTTGAGCGCCGCGTCCTCGCCGCCGGGCCGGCCCGCCGCGACGTACTCCGTGACGCCGTCCCGCTCGTCGCCGAGCGCGTGGGCGAGGCTGACCGCCTGCTGGTTCAGCTGGGCAAGGGTGACCAGGTGCTGGGAGTCGGTGAGGTCCGCGGAGGCCGCGAAAAGGGTGGGCGCGCCCGCTCCGAGCACGGTGAGGGAGACAACGGCGACGGAGACGACCAGGCGACTTCGCACCTTCACGGTGCGTTGTGCGCGTGTGCCGTCGTCGCCCCGAGGCCGCTTGTTCTGCACCGGTGCTCTCAATCTTCACTCGTGTTTGCCAGTCCACCAAGGAAGCCAAGGTGACGACTGGTCATGACGAGTAGTCACTGCTCGGCCACCTGAACGAGTGAACATCACTTCAGAGTTGACCATCAACTCCCACGGAACGTCCGGCACCGCTCGTGTGCGGCGCCGGTTGGAACTTCCGCGCGGCCTTTGGCAGGATGCCCGCCCACAGCTGGGCGGAGTGGCGGATTCCTCCCGTGATTATGCGGTTCGCCCGCAGGTACAGGCCAATTGACGGGGCGTCCGGCGCCTTGGAGGCGGGCATGAAGGCACCGTGAAGGCGTCGTGCAGACTGGCCGACATGCGCATCCAGCTCGCCACCGTTCCCGGAGACCCCGCCCGCCCCAACGAGGACTGGGCCGCCACCGCGCTGCCCGCCTCCGGCCTGGGCGGTCTGCTCGTGGTCCTGGACGGCGTGACGCCCCTGCCGGGCAACGGCGACTGCGTTCACGACGTGCCCTGGTTCACCGCGAGGCTCGGCGGCGCTTTGACCGAACTGTCGGCTTCCCGGCAGGACATGACCTTGACCGAGGTCCTGGCCGAATCCATCCGGCGCACCGCGGACGCCCATCGCGACACCTGTGACCTTTCTCACCCGCGCACGCCTCAGGCGACGGTGGTGCTCGCCCGGTGGGGCGCGGCCGAGCTGGAATACCTCGTCCTCTCCGACTCGGCGCTGCTCCTCGAATCGGCCGACGGCACGGTACGGGCGGTCCTGGACGACCGGCTCGACCGGGTGCCCCGCGCGTCCCTCGCCGACGATGCGACCGCCGACCTGCTGGTCCGCAACAAGGAGGGCGGCTTCTTCACCGCGGCCGCGGATCCATCGGTGGCCGCACGCGCGGTGACCGGCCGCGAGCCGCTGGCAGGGGTGCGGGCGCTGGCCGCCCTCACGGACGGCGCGACCCGCTGGGTCGACACGTTCCGCGAAGGGTCGTGGGCGGACTGCGTGGCGCTGATCCGCAAGGCGGGGCCGGAGGGGCTGATCGAGCGGGTGCGGGAGTGCGAGGGCGCTGGCGCGGGGCGGGGGTTTCTGGGGCGGGCCAAGCGCCACGACGACGCGACGGTGCTTGTGGCTGAGCTGTAGGCAGCCCCTGCCCCTGGGGCTCCGCCCCAGACCCCGTCCGCGCCTGAACGGCGCTCGTCCTCAATCGCCGGACGGGCTGAAGATGCCGATCCGGCCCGGCGCCGTACCGCCAAGGGGCGCGAGGAACCTGGGGCTCCGCCCCAGACCCCGTTCCGCGCCCGAAAGGCGCTCGTCCTCAAACGCCGGACAGGCTGAAGATGCCGATCCGGAACAGCGCCGTACCGCCAGGGGGTGCGAGGAACGGCGCGACCAGCCGTCCACGGCCCGCACACACAAGCGAGTTCAGGGGCGCAGGGAACTGCGCGAGAAGCGAGCACGGACCGCAGCCGAAAACCGGTCTCTCAAGGGGCGCGGGGAACGGCGCGAGCGGCCGTCCGCGGGCCGCGCCCCGCAAGGGAGCGGGCGGGGGGCCCGCAGGGCGGGGCAAGGTCAGCCCTCGGCTGCGGCTGCGTTCAGCTGATGGAGGAGCCGGGCCAGCTCGGAGATCTCCGTACGGTTCCAGCCCGCCAGTTTGCGGACGTACCGCTCACGACGGGCATCCCGGACCCGCCCGAACCGCGCCGTCCCCTCCGCGGTGATGCGGACCAGGGAGGCGCGACCGTCCGCAGGGTCGGGCTCGCGCGCCACCAGGCCGAGGTCTTCCAGGGCGTGGAGCTGACGGCTCATCGTCGCCTTGCCGACGCCGAAGTACCCGGCGAGTTCGGTGGCGCGCTGGGGCCCGGCCTCGTCGAGCCGCACCAGAAGCCCGTACGCCGCCGGTTCGAGGTCGGGGTGGACCTCGCGGGCCATCTCGCCGGACGAGGCCCTGGCCCGCCGCAGAAAGACGGCGAGCTCGCGTTCGAGCGCCAGGAACTCCTGATCCGGACCGTGCACATCGGCTCCCATGCCATAGGTGTCGTGACGGCACAGTATTTCCCAGCGGGCCGTGCGCCCCGCATCGCGGATGGCGCCCGGCCCGCGGGCGGCTGAAAGTTTCTTCCGGACCACGCCGTTGTCGCAGCGTGTCGCGGCCGCCAAAGGTCTGAACCAACGGCATAACCTGAAGCCTCTTTCGCGCCAACGGTCTACGTGCGTAGCGTCATCTCTGACATGTCCACAGCGATACGTCGGCATGTCGACCCCAGGCCGTCAAGTCCCAGCCCCCACCGAGGCTTTCGGAGGCACGCAATGCCCGTGCACAGATCCGGAACGGCCCGCCGCGGACCTTTCACCGCGGCCGGGATCCTTCTCTCCTCGCTCACCCTCGTCCTCGGCCTCGCCGGAACATCCGGCGCCGCCGACAGCCCCGCGCGCGGCTCCGCGACCCTGGGCATGGGCGTCGCCGCACACGACGGGGTGGGCGGTCTCCCCCGCGACACCCGCACCGTGCAGACCGAGGGCGTCGACACCAGCAGCCACAACGGCAACGTCGCCTGGTCCACCCTGTGGAACAGCGGCGTGAAGTGGGCCTACGTCAAGGCCACCGAGGGCACGTACTACAACAACCCGTCCTTCCCGCAGCAGTACAACGGCTCGTACGACGTCGGCATGATCCGCGGCGCCTACCATTTCGCCACTCCGGACACCGCGAGCGGCGCCTCGCAGGCCAACTACTTCGTGGACCACGGCGGCGGCTGGTCGCGCGACGGCCAGACCCTGCCGGGCGCGCTGGACATCGAGTGGAACCCGTACGGCGCCGCCTGCTACGGCAAGTCGGCGGCCGGGATGGTCAGCTGGATCCGCGACTTCGTCAACCAGTACCGGTCCCGTACCGGCCGCGACGCGGTGATCTACACCGCGGCCAGCTGGTGGAGCCAGTGCACCGGCAACTCCGGCGCCTTCGGGTCCACCAACCCGCTCTGGATCGCCCGCTACAACACCGACCCGGGCACCCTGCCGGCCGGATGGGACTACTACACGATGTGGCAGTACACCTCGTCCGGCCCGACCGTCGGCGACCACTCCCGGTTCAACGGGGCGTTCGACCGGCTACAGGCGCTGGCCAACGGCTGACACGGCTCTTCCCGTAGACGGGGCCCCGGCGCTGCGTTCGCCGGGGCCCTTCCGTCTCCCCGAACGGGCCATGGGCCGCACAGATGACCCCATTCCATGGACCGCATAGGTCAGGATGGAGGCCATGCGCAGCTTGGGAGTGGTGTGGCGGTCGGCGGCTCCGGTCGCCGCGGTGGCGGTCGTCCTGTTCGGCGGCGCGGGCTGCGGCGGTCCCGCCGCCTCGTCCCCGCAGTCCGAGACGGGCTCTTCCGGCGCTCCCCGCACCCAGAACAGCGCCGTGCCGGCCCCGGCCACGCCGTCGGTCGGCGTGCTGGTCAGCGGGGGCGACCACTACTGCACGGCGAGCGTGGTGAGCAGCCCGCGCGGCAACGTCATCGCCACGGCGGCGCACTGCGCGGCCGCCCACCCCGCCGAGCAGCTGGAGTTCGCGCCGGGCTTCTCGGGGGCGGACGAGGGGACGTATCCCTACGGCAAGTGGAAGGTGCGCGCCACCCAGATCGACGACCGGTGGATCGCGGACCAGGAGGACGCCGTGGACTACGCGTTCCTCACGCTGGAGCCGGACGCCCGGGGCCGTAGCGTGCAGAGCGTGGTCGGCTCCTCGACGCCGGACTGGGGCGCGGGGCCCGACCAGCGCGTGACGGTCGTCGGCTATCCGGTCGAGGACCACAACCCGGAGAACCGGCCCATCATGTGCACCACCGACACCCACCGCGACACCGACGTCCCCGCGATGGTGCGGATGCGCTGCGGGGGCTTCTGGGACGGCACGAGCGGGAGTCCCTGGCTGACCGGCTACCGGGGCCCCGACCGGATGGGCCGGATCATCGGTGTGCTGAGCGGCGGCGACACGGACGCCGAGTCGACGGCGGTCCTGTTCGACGCGGGGGCCCGCTCGCTGTACGAACGGGCCACTCGGGCGTAGACCCCCCTCCTCCGGGTCGTGCCAGGCTCGCGGGGTCGCGGAGAAACCGGCCCGATCCGGACGGGCCGGGCTCGCCGGATCCCGGAGAAGCCGGCCCGATCCGATCGGGCCGGCTTCGCTGGATCTCGGAGAAGCCGGCCCGATCCGAACGCAACACCCCCGTGCCGTCAGGCGGCCGCGGCCACCGCGATCTGGGCCGGGGACAGCGCGATCTCCAGGACCTGGCGTACGTCGGTCACGGGGTGGACCTCCAGCTTCTCCAGGACCTCCGCCGGCACGTCGTCGAGGTCCGCCTCGTTCCGCTTGGGGATCACGACCGTCGTGATCCCGGCGCGGTGCGCGGCGAGCAGCTTCTGCTTGAGACCGCCGATCGGCAGCACCCGCCCGGTCAGCGACACCTCGCCGGTCATCGCCACGTCGGTGCGGACCTGCCGCCCCGAAAGGAGTGAGGACAGCGCGGTGACCAGGGTGATGCCGGCGCTCGGGCCGTCCTTGGGGACCGCGCCCGCCGGGAAGTGGACATGCACGCCCCGGTCCTTCAAGTCGCCCACGGGGAGCTCCAGTTCGGCGCCGTGCGAGCGCAGGAAGCTCAGCGCGATCTGCGCGGACTCCTTCATCACGTCGCCGAGCTGACCGGTCAGCGTCAGGCCTGCGGCGCCGGTCTCCGGATCGGCGAGCGAGGCCTCCACGAACAGGACGTCGCCGCCCGCGCCCGTGACGGCGAGGCCGGTGGCCACACCCGGCACCGCGGTGCGCCGCTCGGCCGGGTCCTGGGCGGACTCGGGCACGTGGTGCGGGCGTCCGATCAGGCCCCGCAGGTCGTCGGGGGCAATGGTGAACGGCAGCTCGCGCCGGCCGAGTTCGTGCTCGGCGGCCACCTTGCGCAGCAGCCGCGCGATGGAACGCTCCAGGTTCCGTACGCCCGCCTCCCTGGTGTACTCCCCGGCGAGCTTGCGCAGCGAGGCCTCCTCAAGGACCACCTCGCCGGTTTCGAGACCGGCCCGCTCCAGCTGGCGCGGCAGCAGGTGGTCCCGGGCGATGACGACCTTCTCGTCCTCGGTGTATCCGTCGAGCCTGACCAGCTCCATGCGGTCGAGCAGCGCCTCGGGGATGGCTTCGAGGACGTTGGCGGTGGCGAGGAAGACCACGTCGCTCAGGTCGAGCTCGACCTCCAGGTAGTGGTCGCGGAAGGTGTGGTTCTGCGCCGGGTCGAGGACTTCGAGCAGCGCGGCCGCGGGGTCGCCCCGGAAGTCGGAGCCCACCTTGTCGATCTCGTCGAGCAGCACGACCGGGTTCATCGACCCGGCCTCCTTGATGGCCCGCACGATCCGGCCGGGCAGGGCGCCCACGTACGTGCGGCGGTGGCCCCGGATCTCGGCCTCGTCGCGTACGCCGCCGAGCGCGACCCGTACGAACGTGCGGCCCATGGCGTGCGCCACGGACTCGCCGAGCGAGGTCTTTCCGACGCCGGGCGGCCCGACGAGGGCGAGCACGGCGCCGCCCCGACGGCCGCCGACGACCCCGAGCCCGCGGTCGGCGCGCCGCTTGCGCACCGCCAGGTACTCGGTGATCCGCTCCTTGACGTCCTCCAGGCCCGCGTGCTCGGCGTCCAGGACGGCCCGCGCGCCCCGGATGTCGTACACGTCCTCGGTGCTCTCGTTCCAGGGCAGTTCGAGGACGGTGTCGAGCCAGGTGCGGATCCAGGAGCCCTCGGGCGACTGGTCGCTCGACCGCTCCAGCTTGTCGACCTCCTTGAGGGCAGCCTCGCGGACCTTCTCGGGCAGGTCGGCGGCCTCGACGCGGGCCCGGTAGTCGTCGCTCTCGTCCTCCTGGCCGCCGTCCCCGTTCAGCTCGCGCAGCTCCTTGCGCACGGCGTCGAGCTGGCGGCGCAGCAGGAACTCGCGCTGCTGCTTGTCCACGCCCTCCTGCACGTCCTTGGCGATGGCCTCGGCGACGTCCTGTTCGGCAAGGTGCTCGCGCAGCTGCTCGGTGGCCAGCTTGAGGCGGGCCACCGGGTCGGCCGTCTCCAGGAGCTCGGCCTTCTGGGCGGTGGTGAGGAACGGCGAGTATCCGGAGTTGTCGGCGAGCGCGGAGACGTCCTCGATCTGCTGGACGCGGTCGACGACCTGCCAGGCGCCGCGCTTCTTGAGCCAGTCGGTGGCGAGTGCCTTGTACTCCTTGATCAGCTCGCTCACCTGGCCCGGATAGGGGCCTCCCCTGTTCGAACCCTGTTGGGAGCTCGGGGAAGAGACGGGCAGCGTCTCCTCGACCCGGGTGACCTCCACCCACAGGGCGGCGCCGGGCCCGGTGGTCCCGGCCCCGATCCGCACCCGGTGGCGGCCCCGGATGAGGGCGCCGGGGTCGCCGTCGGAGAGCCGTCCGACCTGCTCGACGGTCCCGAGCACACCGGTCCCGGCGTACGTTCCGTCGATCCGCGGCACGAGCAGCACCTGCGGCTTGCCCGCGTCGGGACGGGCGGCGGCCTGAGCGGCCTCGACGGCGGCCCGCACCTCGGCGTCGGACAGGTCGAGCGGAACGACCATGCCCGGCAGCACGACCTCGTCGTCGAGCGGCAGCACGGGCAGGCTGGTCGGGGTGTATCCCGTGGACTCGGTAGCCATGATCTCCCCTTCGGCAGTCAAGTTGAGCTATGCCGACTCAATGCTTGTGAGTCGAGGAATGTTCCCCAAGCGGCGTTCGCTCTGAGCGATCATGGGCGGACGGGCCCCGCAAGGCCGACGCCCCGACCCCCTGGGCGGCGGCGCCCGGTGAACCCTGCGCCCCCGCCAAGGCGGCCAGGGCGTCCACGGAGCGGACGCGAGCACGCGGATCGCGACGGCGCAGTAAGGTACCCGTGGCCACTTAGACCATTACCACTCAGGGGGCGGCAATGACGTTGACGGCGGGGTCACCATCGAGTCGAGCCGCGATCGGCTCGCTCGTACGGGCCTGGATCGACGGCTGGGTCGTGTCGCGCGGCACCTCGGACCCGATCGACCGGCCGTGGGGCTGGACCATCGACGCCGGACAGGTCAACCATGTCTCGCGCCATGTGCTTCCCGAGCCCGCCGAGCCGGACGTCCGCGCGCTGGCGGCCGCGACGAGCGCGCCCGGCACGTGGCTCAAGCTGTTCGCCGACGACGACACGGTGCGGCCCTGGGTGGGCGAGGGCTGGCACCTCGACAAGCCGGGCTTCCTGATGACCGTCCCGCTCGCGGCCGAGCGGCCCGAGGTGCCGGACGGCTACACCCTCACCTCGTGGACCCGGGGCGGCGTGACCCGGCTGCTCGTCCGCACCCACGAGGGCCACTTCGCCGCGCGCGGCCAGATCGCGCGGACCGGCCCGACAGCCGTGGCCGACCAGATCGAGACCGCCCCCGGCCACCAGCGCCGGGGCCTGGGCAGTCTGGTGATGCGCACCCTTCAGAACACCGCGTACGAGGCGGGCGCCACCACCGCAATCCTGGTCGGCACCCCCGAGGGACGCTCCCTCTACTCCTCCCTGGGCTGGCGGACCCACTCCCCGATGGCGAGCCTGCGCTTCGCTCCGACGCCGGGCTGATCGGGGCGGACACCGACGGGCACGCATCCGCCGGGCCGTCAGCGTGCGGGCACGGCTCGGCGTACGCGGCGTACGGCCGGCCAGCAGGCCAGGCCCACCAGCAGCGCTATGGGATGTCCCCATGCGGCCAGCGGGTCCGAGATGTTCAGCAGGTCCTGTGCCAGGAGCACGCTCACCACGGCCAGCACCGTCCAGCGGAATAGAGGGGCGAGCAGGCCGGCCAGGGCGCCCACCGTGGCCATGAGGCCGAAGCTGATGCCGTAGTCCAGGCGGTGCAGTGAGGTCTCGGGAAGGTGGCCGGCCAGGACCGAGAGGGCGACCGGGATCTCGGTGGCCAGGGTCGCCACGACATGGCCGAGCAGAAAGACGCCCGCCGTGCGCCAGCCGCCGATCCGGTGTTCGAGAGCGGCCAGGACGAAGACGAAGACCACCGCGTACGGCGACATGACGCCACCGGCGATCCACAGCGCGCTCGCGAAGAGCGCGAGGACCGGCCTCGTCGAGAGGTGGGCGACATCGGTGCTCGACCCCTGGAGCAGGGCGTCCACGGTGTCCGGGTCGCCGTACGCGGTGTACAGCGAGGTCGCGAGAAGCAGCAGCGCATACCCGAAGGCGAACGGCGTCGAGGCGGGCGAGGGCAGCAGCCGACGGCCCCTGGCGAGAGCGCCGCGCGCGCCCGCGCGGGGGCCCTGGCGGCCAGGCACGACCGGAAGCTGGGGGCCAGGCACGGCCGAGGCCTGGAGCCCCTGCGAACCTGAACCTTGCGGACCCGAAAGCCGCGACCCCGACGCGACCGGAAGCTCGGACCCCTGCGGACCCGTCGGCCGCGACCCCGGCACGACCGGAAGCTCCGACCCCTCCGAACCCGAAAGCCGCGACCCCGCCACGACCGGAAGCTGGGGGCCGGGCACGACCGGAAGCTGGGGGCCGGGCACGACCGGAAGCTGGGGGCCGGGCACGACCGGAAGCTGGGGGTCCTCCGGGCCCGCCGGCTGGGGGTCCGACGCAGCCCGCGGCCGGGATCCCGGCGCGGCGGTGGCCCGTGCCTGCTGCCGCGGGGTGGCGGGCTTCCGGGCTTCGGGGGGGTGCACCGGCTGAGGCCCCTTCCCCGGAACGCGCCGGCCGCGCCCCGCATCACGCCACGCCCGCGTCACCCGGCCGTGTTCGTTCCGTACTCGCTTACGTCCCTACAACGCACACCCTCCGCGAACGACTCCGGCCGCGTCTATGGCGTGCGCCACAGAAGACAACCTTTGGCGCTTCCCATGCGTCAGGGCCGCGGCGCGCCGCGGACCCGCGATCGGTAATCCGCGTGCGCGGCCGTGCCGCACGCGGCATTCTCACGGGCATGGACGACATCGCCACCCTCGACCGGCGCCAAGGACCCCATGGGGAAGTCGTGCTGCGGCAGCGCGGGGCGCATTTCGAGATCATCGCCAACGGGTGCTTCCTCATGGACACTTCGGACGGCCGCTCGGAACGCCTGCTCGTCGATGCGGCGTACGCCACACTTTTGCCAGGCACCGCCCGCCCCTCGCTGCTCATCGGCGGGCTCGGCGTGGGCTTCTCCCTCGCACATGCGGCGCAGGACCCGCGCTGGGGCCAAATCGCCGTGGTGGAGAGGGAAGAGGCCATCATCGACTGGCACCGCACAGGTCCACTCCGCGCCATTTCGGGCCGCTCACTGTCCGATTCACGTACCCGGATCATCCGCGCCGATCTGGTCGATTACGTACGTACCGCCCAGGACACGTACGACGCGCTGTGTCTGGACATCGACAACGGGCCCGACTGGACCGTCACCGAGGGCAACGACACGCTGTACTCGCCATCCGGACTCGCCCACTGCGCACGGCGGTTGAACCCCGGCGGGGTGCTCGCCGTCTGGTCGGCGCGCCCGTCCGCCGCCTTCGAGCAGGCCCTCCGGAATGCCGGATTCACTGGGGTACATACCAAAGAGGTGCGAGTTGCCCGGGGCGTCCCTGACGTGGTCCATCTCGGCGCTCGCCCTGCGTAGCCGAGATACGGAAAGTGCCTCTAGTCTCTGACCGACACAGGGGATCACCCCACGGATCCCCGGGCGAGCACAGTCAGGGCGGGGCACACCGATGGAGCAGACACACACCGGCCACAACGGCGCCACGGCGACCTCCGGCGCCCAGCGCAGGGTGCTGGTCGTCGAGGACGACACGACGATCGTCGACGCCATCGCGGCCCGTCTGCGGGCCGAGGGCTTCCAGGTGCAGACGGCCCTCGACGGCCCCGCCGCCGTCGACACGGCCGAGGCATGGCAGCCGGACCTGATGGTCCTCGACATCATGCTGCCGGGCTTCGACGGCCTGGAGGTCTGCCGCCGGGTCCAGGCCCGCCGGCCCGTGCCGGTCCTGATGCTGACGGCCCGCGACGACGAGACCGACATGCTGGTCGGGCTCGGTGTCGGCGCGGACGACTACATGACCAAGCCGTTCTCGATGCGCGAGCTGGCGGCCCGGGTGCACGTCCTGCTGCGCCGGGTGGAGCGGGCCGCGCTAGCCGCGAGCACGCCGCGCACGGGCATACTCCGCCTCGGCGAGCTGGAGATCGACCACGCGCAGCGCCGGGTACGGGTGCGCGGCGAGGACGTCCACCTGACGCCCACCGAATTCGACCTGCTGAGCTGCCTGGCGAACACCCCGCGCGCCGTGCTGTCGCGCGAGCAGCTGCTCGCCGAGGTGTGGGACTGGGCGGACGCCTCCGGCACCCGGACCGTGGACAGCCACATCAAGGCGTTGCGCCGGAAGATCGGCGCGGAGCGCATCCGTACGGTCCACGGCGTCGGCTACGCCCTGGAGACCCCGGCGCCATGAGCCGGGCGGGAGACCGGGCCCGGCAGCTGCGCGGCAGCGGCGAGCGGCCCGGCTGGGACGAGCCGGCCAGACGTGACCGCTGGGCCACGGCCGGGCGAGGGCTGCGCGGCCGGATCGCGGCCGGGCTCCGGTCGGTCTCGATCTCCATCAAGACGAAGCTCGGCACCCTGGTCGTGGTCTCCGTCTTCATCACGACCGGGCTGCTCATGGTGGCCCTCCAGACGCGCACCGAGCTCCGTTTCATCACGGTCTTCTCGGTGATAGCGACCCTTTTGATCACGCAGTTCGTGGCGCACGGGCTGACCGCGCCGCTGGACGAGATGAACACCGTCGCCCGCTCCATCTCGCACGGCGACTACACGCGCCGGGTGCGGGGCGCCGACCGCCGTGACGAGCTCGGCGACCTCGCGGGCACCATCAACCGCATGGCCGACGACCTGGAGGCCGTGGACCGGCACCGCAAGGAACTCGTGGCGAATGTCTCGCACGAGCTGCGCACACCCATCGCGGCGCTGCGCGCGGTCCTGGAGAACGTCGTGGACGGGGTGTCGGCGGCCGACCCGGAGACGATGCGCACCGCGCTCAAGCAGACCGAGCGCCTGGGCCGGCTGGTCGAGACCCTGCTCGATCTGTCCCGCCTGGACAACGGGGTCGTCACGCTGCGTGCCCACCGCTTCGAGGTGTGGCCCTACTTGTCGGGTGTGCTCAAGGAGGCCAACCTGGCGGCCGCCCAGCGCAAGCTGTCCTCCGGCTCGGGCAACCACCAGCGCACGGACGTCCACCTCCACCTGGATGTGTCGCCGCCCGAGCTGACCGCGCACGCGGACGCGGAGCGGCTGCACCAGGTCGTGGCGAACCTCATCGACAACGCGGTCAAGCACTCGCCGCCGCACGGCCGCGTGACCGTACGGGCGCGGCGCGGTGCGCAGCCCGGCTCGCTCGACCTGGAGGTCCTTGACGAGGGGCCCGGGATACCGCAGTCGGAGTGGCACCGGGTCTTCGAGCGCTTCAACCGCGGCACCGCGCCCTCCCCGCACGGGCCGGGCAGTGACGGCGGCACGGGGCTCGGTCTTGCCATCGCGCGCTGGGCGGTGGACCTGCACGGTGGCCGGATCGGCGTGGCCGAATCCGCACGCGGCTGCCGCATCCAGGTCACCCTCCCGGGGAACCCCCGTCCGCAAAATTGACGTAAAGTTCGAACCGGAAGCGACCGTTCTGCGTGGTGTTCAGCGGAAGCGGCGCTTCCAGGGGGCGGCCCAGGGGGCCGTGGCCGCGATGCGGCGTACCCGCAGGGGTGCGCGGAGGAGCGGAACCACGCTTGTTTCCCGCCATTTCAAGCCCCGAAACCAGGGTTCTGGTGTGACTTACGCGACTGTGGCATGCCCGGCCTGCGCGTCCAGGCCGGCAAGGCGTAGCCTTTATTTCCGCTGTCCATCACCTTGTGAAGCGGAAGAGGGCGGTTACCGCCGTGTCGTCTCAGTCCCCCAGTAATTCGAGCGTCTCGACCGACCAAGACGGGCAGGGCAAGAACCCTGCGGCCGGCTTTGGTGCCAATGAGTGGCTTGTCGACGAGATCTATCAGCAGTACCTCCAGGACCCCAATTCGGTCGACCGCGCCTGGTGGGACTTCTTCGCCGACTACAAGCCGGGCTCCACCGGCACGGCGGACAACCCTGCTCAGGGTGCTCCCACCGCAGCCGCGGGGGCTGCGGCAGCCGCGCCTGCCGCAGCTGCTCCGACCACCCCGGCTCCCGCGGCACCGGCCACCCCGGCCGCCGCTCCGGCGCCGGCCAAGGCAGCCGCACCGGCCGCCGTCCCGGCTCCGGCCCAGGCGAAGCCCGCGGCTGCCGCGCCCGCCAAGCCCGCCGCCAAGCCGGCCGCCGCACAGCCGGCCGCCAAGGCGGCCGAGGCCACCGAGGCCCCGGCAGGCCCGGAGTACGTGACGCTGCGCGGCCCCGCCGCCGCGGTCGCCAAGAACATGAACGCCTCCATCGAGGTCCCCACGGCCACGTCCGTGCGCGCGGTCCCGGTGAAGCTGCTGTTCGACAACCGCATCGTCATCAACAACCACCTCAAGCGCGCCCGGGGCGGGAAGATCTCCTTCACGCACCTCATCGGGTACGCGATGGTGCAGGCGATCAAGGCCATGCCGTCGATGAACCACTCGTTCGTCGAGAAGGACGGCAAGCCGACCCTGGTCAAGCCGGAGCACATCAACTTCGGCCTCGCCATCGACCTGGTGAAGCCCAACGGCGACCGCCAGCTCGTCGTCGCCGGCATCAAGAAGGCCGAGACGCTCAACTTCTTCGAGTTCTGGCAGGCGTACGAGGACATCGTCCGCCGCGCCCGGAACAACAAGCTGACGATGGACGACTTCACCGGCGTCACCGTCTCGCTGACCAACCCCGGCGGCCTCGGCACCGTGCACTCCGTGCCGCGTCTGATGCCCGGACAGTCGGTCATCATGGGCGTCGGCTCGATGGACTACCCGGCCGAGTTCCAGGGCACCTCGCAGGACACCCTGAACAAGCTGGGCATCTCGAAGGTGATGACCCTCACCTCGACGTACGACCACCGGGTGATCCAGGGCGCCGCCTCCGGCGAGTTCCTGCGCATCGTCGCCAACCTGCTCCTCGGCGACAACGGCTTCTTCGACGACATCTTCGAGGCGCTGCGCATCCCCTACGAGCCGGTCCGCTGGCTCAAGGACATCGACGCCTCGCACGACGACGACGTCACCAAGGCCGCCCGCGTCTTCGAGCTGATCCACTCCTACCGGGTCCGCGGCCACGTCATGGCCGACACCGACCCGCTGGAGTACCGCCAGCGCAAGCACCCCGACCTGGACATCACTGAGCACGGCCTCACCCTGTGGGACCTGGAGCGGGAGTTCGCGGTCGGCGGCTTCGCCGGCAAGACCCTGATGAAGCTGCGCGACGTCCTCGGCGTGCTGCGCGACTCGTACTGCCGCACCACCGGCATCGAGTTCATGCACATCCAGGACCCCAAGCAGCGCAAGTGGATCCAGGACCGCGTCGAGCGCTCGCACTCCAAGCCGGAGCGCGAGGAGCAGCTGCGGATCCTGCGTCGCCTGAACGCCGCCGAGGCGTTCGAGACGTTCCTCCAGACCAAGTACGTCGGCCAGAAGCGCTTCTCGCTCGAAGGCGGCGAGTCGGTCATCCCGCTGCTCGACGCCGTCATCGACAGCGCCGCCGAGTCGCGTCTGGACGAGGTCGTCATCGGCATGGCCCACCGCGGCCGCCTGAACGTGCTCGCCAACATCGTCGGCAAGTCGTACGCGCAGATCTTCCGCGAGTTCGAGGGCAACCTCGACCCGAAGTCGATGCACGGCTCCGGCGACGTGAAGTACCACCTGGGCGCATCGGGCACCTTCACCGGCCTGGACGGCGAGCAGATCAAGGTCTCGCTCGTCGCGAACCCCTCGCACCTGGAGGCGGTCGACCCGGTCCTTGAGGGTGTCGCCCGCGCCAAGCAGGACGTCATCAACAAGGGCGGCACGGACTTCACGGTCCTGCCGGTCGCCCTGCACGGTGACGCGGCGTTCGCCGGCCAGGGTGTCGTCGCCGAGACCCTGAACATGTCGCAGCTGCGCGGCTACCGCACCGGCGGCACCGTGCACATCGTCATCAACAACCAGGTCGGCTTCACCGCCGCCCCGGAGTCGTCGCGCTCGTCCATGTACGCCACCGACGTGGCCCGCATGATCGAGGCGCCGATCATCCACGTGAACGGCGACGACCCGGAGGCCGTGGTCCGCGTCGCGCGGCTCGCCTTCGAGTTCCGCCAGACGTTCAACAAGGACGTCGTGATCGACCTCATCTGCTACCGCCGTCGCGGTCACAACGAGGGCGACAACCCGCAGTTCACCAACCCGCAGATGTACAACCTGATCGACAAGAAGCGCTCGGTGCGCAAGCTCTACACCGAGTCCCTGATCGGTCGCGGCGACATCACCCTGGAAGAGGCCGAGCAGGCACTCCAGGACTTCCAGGGCCAGCTGGAGAAGGTGTTCGCGGAGGTCCGCGAGGCCACCTCGGCGCCGGGCGAGATCCACTCGTCGGACCCACAGGCGCAGTTCCCGGTCGCCGTCTCCACGGCGGTCTCCCAGGAGGCCGTCAAGCGCATCGCCGAGTCGCAGGTGAACATCCCCGACCGGATCACCGTCCACCCGCGTCTGATGCCGCAGATGCAGCGCCGGGCCTCCTCGGTCGAGGACGGCACGATCGACTGGGGCATGGGCGAGACCATGGCCATCGGTTCGCTGCTCATGGAGGGCGTCCCGGTCCGGCTCTCCGGCCAGGACACCCGCCGCGGCACGTTCGGCCAGCGCCACGCGGTCCTGGTCGACCAGGTCACCGGCGAGGACTACACCCCGCTGATGTACCTCTCCGACGAGCAGGCGCGCTACAACGTCTACGACTCGCTGCTCTCCGAGTACGCGGCGATGGGCTTCGAGTACGGCTACTCGCTGGCCCGCCCCGAGTCCCTGGTGATGTGGGAGGCGCAGTTCGGCGACTTCGTCAACGGCGCCCAGACGGTCGTGGACGAGTTCATCTCCTCCGCCGAGCAGAAGTGGGGCCAGACGTCCGGCGTCACCCTGCTGCTGCCGCACGGTTACGAGGGCCAGGGCCCGGACCACTCGTCCGCCCGCCCGGAGCGCTTCCTCCAGATGTGCGCGCAGAACAACATGACGGTCGCCATGCCGACGCTGCCGTCGAACTACTTCCACCTGCTGCGCTGGCAGGTCCACAACCCGCACCACAAGCCGCTCATCGTCTTCACCCCGAAGTCGATGCTGCGTCTGAAGGCGGCGGCGTCGAAGGTCGAGGAGTTCACCACCGGCGGCTTCCGCCCGGTGATCGGCGACGAGCATGTGGACGCGGGCGCGGTCCGCAAGGTCGTCTTCTGCGCGGGCAAGGTCTACTACGACCTGGCCGCCGAGCGCGACAAGCGCGGCGCGAACGACACGGCCATCATCCGCATCGAGCGCCTGTACCCGCTGCCGGGTGCCGAGCTCCAGGCGGAGATCGCCAAGTTCCCGAACGCCGAGAAGTACCTGTGGGCCCAGGAGGAGCCGGCGAACCAGGGTGCCTGGCCGTTCATCGCGCTCAACCTGATCGACCACCTGGACCTGGCCGTCGGCGCGGACGTGCCGCACGGCGAGCGCCTGCGCCGCATCTCGCGCCCGCACGGCTCGTCCCCGGCGGTGGGCTCGAAGAAGCGTCACGAGCAGGAGCAGGAGCAGCTGGTGAACGAGGTCTTCGAGGCCTAGTCGCTCCGCGGGGGTGCGGAAAGGGGGCCGCGGCCCGGCGAAGCCCGGCTCGCGCCCGCCCCGCCCCCCGCGAGCACGACGACGCACACGAAGGGCCCGGCATCCCCGTTCGACGGGGGTGCCGGGCCCTTCGGCGTGGTGGGGGTGGCCCTGGTCAGCTCTCGCCGTCGTCCGCCTGGCCGGCGTCCCCGGGCGGGGGCACACGTATGACCACGCTGCCGCTTGCCAGGTCTATCGGGCCGCGCCCAGGATCGGAGTCGCCGACCTCGTCGAGCGTGATCTCCTGGCGTCGGCGCTCCTCCTCGGTATGCCGCCGCCCGGGCGCGAAAAGCTCGTCGAACCCACCGAACATCCGAAACCACCTCCGTCGACACCCCGCACCTCGTACTCCGTACTCCGTACCCCGTACTCCGTGCGCCGTGCCCCGCAAGCGGTACCCCGCACGCCTCCAGCGAAGCACGCCACGGCGGCGCCGACACCTGCGGGAACGGGACCGGCTTCGACTCAGGGGTGGACCACGTGGATCACATGGTCGGTACGACGCATCCGGACGCCAACTCCGGCCTCTGTCGGCGCAGTTCGTCGAGGAGTTGCGCGAACGGCGTCCCGGCGGCGAGACGCGCGGCCGCGCCGCGGATGGGCAGCACAACGTGCGTGCCGTCCCTCAGCTTGAGCCGAACCGACCGCATCTCAAGCTCGCGCCGCCTCCACAACACCCGCACGACGGAGATCTGCATGATCACGGCCACCGAGACGACATCGCCCAGAGCCACCGATCCGGACGCCGAAACCCCCTGCGCCAGCAGCGACTTGTGCGTCCGCCACGACAGCGAGTCACGTCGAATCGCACCCACGTCTTCCACGGCAGCACCAGACACTGCTGCACCACGAGGGCCGCTGCGGCGCCGAAGAGCGGGTACGTCACGTAGGCGCCGACGTAGGCGCCGGTCGATCCGATGGCGTCGGCTTTCGCGGACTCGTAGAGGGCGCCCCAGAAGAAACCCGCGACGGCGCCGATGCTGATCAGCACCATGGGCCACATTTTGCACGACTGGATCTTCACTGAATCCCCCCGGATCAAGAAACCATCGGAAGCTACCAGCAGCGGGCAATGGCCTCCCCACGGGCATTCAAAGTGACCGCAAAGGCGGCCGCGGTCGGCGAGTCCGCACACCGTGGAACGGGTGGGGCGGGGCCTGGCCGTGGGCGCGGGCGTGGGCCGTGGCGGCCGCCGGATACGCTGGAGCACGAACATCCGGACGTCCTCCCAGGAGCAAGTTGTGTACTTCACCGACCGCGGCATCGAGGAGCTGGAGAAGCGGCGCGGCGAGGAGGAGGTCACCTTCGAGTGGCTCGCCGAGCAGCTGCGCACCTTCGTCGACCTGAACCCCGACTTCGAGGTGCCCGTCGAACGGCTCGCCACCTGGCTGGCGCGGCTCGACGACGAGGACGAGGACGAAGAGTGACGGGACGGGCAGGGCAGCTCGGCCCAGGCCACCCAGACACCCCACCCGACGCGGGCCACACCGTCGACTCGGACTCGCGGCCGTAAACGAGTAATACGCGTCAGTCGTCGCCGTCGGCCCGGGCGCGGAGCCGGTCGTAGGCAAGGCCCAGGGCCCCGTGGGCGAGCAGGATCGCGCCGGCCGCCGTCCAGCCGCCGCTGCGGCGTGTGAGGCCCCAGACCGTGAGCGGGAGGCCCGCGGCGAGTTGGGCCGCGCCGAGCAGACGCGCCTTGGGCCCGCGCACCCATGGGCCGGCCGGGCCGCGCTCGACCGCTTCGAGCCCGACGCGGACGGCGTCGCGTCGGCCGGGCCATTCGACCGTCTCGGCACCCCGCGCGGAGGCCACGGCGCGCAGCCGCTCGGCCGGTTCACCCGGCGTCAGACCGGCGGGCACGACCACGCCCGTACGGGCCAGCACCGCGAGGAGGCCGATGAGGCGGGTGCCCGCGTCGGCGACCGGATCGGGGCGGGTCAGCGCGTCGAGCGCCGCCGCATCGTGCACGGGGTCGAGTCCGAGCCGGTCGGCGAAGGTGTGCATCGCCTCGCTCTCACCCGCGGGTGTGCCGTCGGACAGCCAGACGTAGCCGACCGTACGACGAAAGCCGGAGGCCAGCGTGTAGCCCGCCCGGGAGCCGTCCCACCACAGCGCGATCGCAGGCCGGCCCGTGCCGACCGTGACCGCGCCCGCCCAGCCGGCCAGCACCTGGTCGACCGGATCGGTACCGGCAGGCCAGAGCCGTCCCGCCGGAACGAGCACGCTCCAGCCCTCGCCCGCCGACGCCAGAAGCATGGGTTCGCGCAGCAGCTGGGCGACCGGGCGGACCACGGCGGGTTCGGCACGGCAGAGGAGCAGCGCCCCGGGGGCGGCGACAGCGGCGGCAGGCATGAAGTTCACGCTAGGTCATCACCTGGACTATTTCGCCTCATTACCCATCGGATGGGCCCATATCCCCGATGCAAGCCCTCACCCCCGGGCCTGACCTACGGCCTGCCGTGCACTCCTGCGACACTCCTGCGACACCCCTGCGCCGATCCCTTGGCGCCCGCATGCCTTGACTTTCCGCAACCGCGATATATCGTGTCTAGCAGAGACGCGATATGTTGCGTTGTGTCTCGCCATCCCAGTGCGCAGCGACCAGGAGGTCAGCACATGTCCGAGTCCACGTGGGCCGTCCCAGAGTCGCGCACGTTCACGTTCGACGAGCCGGTGACGAAGGTCCAGGTGCGTGTCGTCAACGGAACCGTGAACGTCGTGGGCACCGAGGAAAGTTCCTCGCGCCTGGAGATCTCCTCGGTCGACGGACCCCCGCTGATCGTGACGCGAAACGGCTCGACCCTCACCGTCGCCTACGAGGACCTGGCCTGGCGCGGCTTCCTCAAATGGCTCGACCGCAAGGGCTGGAACCGCAAGGCGGTCGTCTCGCTCGCCGTGCCGGCCGGAGCGGACGTCGAGGTGGGCACGGTCGGCGCGGGCGCCGTCGTGTCGGGAATCCGGGGGCGCACGGAGGTACGGGGCGTCAGCGGTGACGCCACGCTCCTCAAGCTCTCGGGACCGGTCCGCGCCGAGACCGTCACCGGCCATGTGGAGGCCCAGGCGGTCACCGGTGACGTCCACTTCAAGTCGGTCTCCGGCCACCTGACGGTCGTCGAGGGAGCGGGGGCCACGGTGACGGCGGAATCGGTGAGCGGCGACATGCTGCTCGACCTCGACCCCGGCGCGAAGGCCACCGACGTCCGGCTGACCACGGTGTCCGGCGAGGTCGCCATCCGGCTTCCGCACCCGGCCGACGCACGGGTCGAGGCCACCTCCGCGAGCGGGGCGGTCTCCAGCGCCTTCGAGGATCTGCGGGTCGGTGGACAGTGGGGCACGAAGAGCATCACCGGCACCCTGGGGGCGGGCAACGGCACGCTCAGGGCGACGACGGTCTCCGGCTCGATCACGCTGTTGCGCAGGCCCGCGGACGAGGAGGCCCCCTTCGAGGACACACCGCCGGACGGGTGGGTACCGGGCGGCTCGGCGCCGGGTGCTTCGTCGCCGGGCGGTCCGCCCTCCCCCGCCAACGACCAGCCCGGCTCGGCCAGTTCGGCCGGCTCGGCTGGTTCAACGGATTCGACCGGCTCGACCGGCTCGACCGGCTCGACCAAGAAGGTGCTCTGACATGCCCCCCGTCTTCGCCCACGGCCGCCTCCGCCTCTACCTCCTCAAGCTGTTGGACGAGGCGCCGCGCCACGGGTACGAGGTGATCCGCCTGCTGGAAGAGCGGTTCCAGGGGCTGTACGCGCCCAGCGCGGGCACCGTCTACCCGCGGCTGGCCAAGCTGGAGGCCGAGGGACTGGTCACGCACGCCACCGAGGGCGGCCGCAAGGTCTACTCGATCACTGATGCCGGTCGCGCGGAGTTGGCGGGCCGGGGCGGTGAACTCGCCGACCTGGAGCTGGAGATCCGCGAGTCCGTGTCCGAACTCGCCGCCGAGATCCGCGACGACGTACGCGGCGCGGCGGGCAGCCTGCGCGACGACATGCGCCGGGCGGCTCGGGAGGCGCGTACGGGCCAGGCGTCGGCCGGCGCCGGCCGGGGCGGGCGCAAGGGGTTCCCGGAGGCCTCCGACTTCTTCGACAGCGCCTGGGGAGACGGCGAGGCCTGGCAGCAGGCCAAGGACGAGTTCAAGCGCGCGAAGCAGGAGTGGAAGGAGCAGGCCCGGCGGGCCAAGGACGAGTCGCGGCGGGCCCGCGACGAGGCCCAGCAGGCGCGCCGCCAGGCGAAGGAAGCGCAGGACAAGGCACGCGAGGACATGCAGCGGGTCGCCAGGGACGTGCAGCGAAAGGTGCAGGAGCACTTCGCGCGGGGTGACTGGCCGACGGGGGTACGCGAGGGGCTTGCCGAAGTCACCAAGGAGCTGGGGCGGTTCGGCTTCGGCCAGGCGCCGTCCCCCGAGGTGGACCTGGACAAGCCGGCGGAGCCTGTGGCTGAGCCGGCGTGGGCGCGGGAGGCGTCGTCCGGTGACCCGGCGCGGGATCTGGACCGGTTGCTCGACCGGTTCCGGGACGAGATCCGGGATGCGGCGCGGGATCACGGGGTGACGGAGTCCCAACTCGGGGAGGCGCGCCGCGGGTTGGTGGCGGCGGCAGAGCGGATCACCGCGACCCTGCGCCCCCGCGCCTGACGCCCCTGCCCTCGGCCGCCCCAGGGTCCGCGCCCCTTGCCCCCGCCATGGGGTGCGGACCCTGGGTGCCGGTCGCGCAGTTCCCCGCGCCCCTTAACTCCCTTTCGACCGCGGCCGTGGTCGCTCCTCGCGCAGTTCCCCGCGCCCCCAAAAACCCGTTGCCGCCCTCGCACCGTGGTCGCTCCTCGCGCAGTTCCCCGCGCCCCTGGCTACTCGGTGCGGGCCCGCATGGGCATCTTCAGCCCGTCCGGCGATTGAGGACGAGCGCCGTTCAGGCGCGAACGGGGTCTGGGGCGGAGCCCCAGGGAGCTGCACCCTCAAGTAGCCGCACGGGCGGGAGGGTGGGAGAACGCGCGAACGGGGTCTGGGGCGGAGCCCCAGGGTGCTGCACCCACAAGTAGCCGCACGGGCGGGCGGGTGGGCAAACCCCCCGGGGTTCGGGCCGGCCTCCCTAGCCCGCCACCCCGGCCAGGGCGTCCTCGTCCGCCTGGGACATGCCGCCCCGGCGCCGCGCCGCGGCCAGCGCCTCAACGATCTCGGCACGCCTGGCGGTGACGCCGAGGGAGGCGAGGGCGAAGGCCGCCCTGGAGCCCTCGCGGTCGAGGAGTGCGAGGAGCAGATGCTCCTCGGTCACCACCAGGGACCCCGCACGGAACGCGTGCTCGACCGCGCCCGACACCACTCCCCGCGCATCCGGCGTGAATCGCTCCAACATCAAGTCCTCCCGTGCTTCTTGTGGACGGCCTGGCGGCTGACCCCCAGCTCGGCGGCGATCTCCTGCCATGACCAGCCCTGGTTGCGGGCGCTTCGTACCTGTACGGATTCGAGCTGTTCCAGGAGCCGTCGCAGCGCGGCGACGGCTCGCAGTCCGACCCTCGGGTCGCGGTCGCCGGCTCGTGCGGCGAGATCGGTGGCCTCGGTCATGCTTGTCAATGTACGTTGACAAGACCCATCCGTCAACCAGCGTTGACAGAGCTCAAGCAAGTTGTCAGGAAGCGCATGCAAAAGGCCGCGCCCCCGCGCACGCACCCGCACACGCAGAACCGCGGCCCTAAAGCCGAACGAGACGAGAGACGCCGTCGGCGTCACCCCACCGTGAGGACCACCTTCCCGAACACGTCGCCCGACGCCACCTTCTCGAAGCCCTCCCGCGCCCGGTCCAGCGGAAGCACCTCGTCGATGACGGGACGTACGCCCGTCGCCGCGCAGAAGGCGAGCAGGTCCTCCAGCTCGTCCTTCGTGCCCATCGTGGAGCCGACCACCTTGAGCTCAAGGAAGAAGATGCGGGTCAGCTCCGCATGCGCGGGCCGGTCGCCGCTGGTGGCGCCCGAGATGACCAGGGTGCCGCCCGGCCGCAGGGACTTGACGGAGTGCGACCAGGTCGCGGCGCCCACCGTCTCGATCACGGCGTCCACGCGCTGCGGAAGGCGCGCACCGGATTCGTACGCCTCGACGGCGCCGAGCTCCACGGCCCGCCTGCGCTTGGCCTCGTCGCGGCTCGTGGCGAAGACCCGCAGGCCCGCCGCCTTGCCGAGGACGATCGCGGCGGTGGCCACCCCGCCTCCCGCGCCCTGCACCAGGACCGAGTCCCCGGGCCGCACACCGGCGTTGGTGAACAGCATCCGGTACGCCGTAAGCCAGGCCGTCGGCAGGCAGGCGGCCTCCGCGAAGCTCATCCCCTTCGGCTTGGGCAGCACGTTCCAGGTGGGCACGGCGACCTGCTCGGCGAAGGTGCCCTGGTACTTCTCGGTGAGGATCGAGCGGCCCTCGGCGGGGCCGACCCCGTGGCCGGTCTGGCCGATCACCGAGTGCAGGACGACCTCGTTGCCGTCCTGGTCGATCCCGGCCGCGTCGCAGCCCAGGATCATCGGCAGCTTGTCGTCGCTGAGGCCGACGCCGCGCAGCGACCAGACGTCATGGTGGTTGAGGGAGGCGGCCCGTACGTCGATCAGGCTCCAGCCGGGGCGTACCTCGGGGGCCGGCCGCTCCCCCAACTCAAGGCCGCTGAGCGGCTGGTCACGGTCGATGCGGGCGGCGTATGCGGCGAACATGGCCCTGACCCTAGGGTGCCCGGCCCGGCTGCCGAAACCTCCCACGGCTGTGACACCCCGCACGCCGGGCCTCCCGCGAGAAGCGCGTGCCGGGCTCCCCCGAGAAGCGCGTGCCGCCCTCCCCCAAAAAGCGCGGTGCCGGCCTCCCCGGAAAGCGCTGTGCCGGGCTCCCCCGAAGGAGAGCCCGGCACGGTCGCGCGACGGAACCGCGTAGGGCGACTACCGGCGCGCCACGCCCTCGGCGCGGGCGGCGGCCGCCACCGCGGCGGTGACGGCGGGGGCGACCCGCTCGTCGAACGGCGACGGGATGACGTAGTCCGCGGCAAGCTGATCGCCCACGACGTCCGCCAGCGCGTTCGCCGCGGCGATCTTCATGCCCTCGGTGATCCGGGAGGCCCGGACCTGGAGGGCGCCCGCGAAGATGCCGGGGAAGGCGAGCACGTTGTTGATCTGGTTCGGGTAGTCCGAACGGCCGGTGGCCACGACGGACGCGTACTTGTGCGCGATGTCGGGGTGCACCTCGGGGTTCGGGTTGGCCATCGCGAAGACGAAGGCGCCCGGCGCCATGGAGGCGACCGCCGGCTCGGGGACCGTACCGCCGGAGACGCCGATGAAGACGTCGGCGCCGGCCAGCGCGCTCTCCAGGGAACCGGAAAGACCCGCCTTGTTGGTGAGCTCGGCGAGCTCGCGCTTGACGTCCGTCAGGTCCGTACGGTCGCTGCTGACGATGCCCTTGCGGTCGGCGACCGCCACATCGCCGAGGCCCGCTTCGAGCAGGAACTTGGCGATGGCGACACCGGCCGCACCGGCGCCCGAGATCACCGCGCGCAGGTCACCGAGGGTGCGCCCGGTGAGCCTCGCGGCGTTGCGCAGGGCGGCCAGGGTGACGACGGCCGTGCCGTGCTGGTCGTCGTGGAAGACCGGGATGTCCAGGGCTTCCTGGAGGCGCCGCTCGATCTCGAAGCAGCGCGGAGCCGAGATGTCCTCCAGGTTCACCCCACCGAAGGAGGGGGCGAGGCGGACGACGGTCTCGATGATCTCGTCCGTGTCGGTGGTCGCGAGCGCGATCGGCACCGCGTCGACGCCGCCGAACTGCTTGAAGAGGATCGCCTTGCCCTCCATGACCGGCAGGGACGCCTCGGGACCGATGTCACCGAGTCCGAGCACCGCGGTGCCGTCCGTCACGACGGCGACCACCTGCGACTTCCAGGTGTAGTCGTGGACCAGCTCCGGGTTCTCCGCGATCGCGGTACACACCTTGGCGACGCCCGGCGTGTAGGCGAGGGACAGGTCGTCCTTGTCCCGGATCGGCACGGTGGCCTGCACGGCCATCTTGCCGCCCCGGTGGAGCGCGAAGGCAGGGTCGAAGGATTCGACGGAATCTCCGTAACCCTCCGTGCTGCTGTCGCTGCGAGGATTGACGATCTCCGCTGCCATTGTGATGTACCCCTTAAGTCTTCATCAGTTGAGGGTTGCCACTCCTTGTTGAGGAGGGGTGGGCGGACCCGCGTACGTTCCCCGCTGAGGGCGGTTGGCCCGCCCCGCGGGGTGGAGGTACGTACGCGCGGGCGCGCCGCACACGCGCCCTGAGCCCCGGATGAGGGGTGTAAGGATCCTTCTTACCGGACAGACACGTCCGCCGACGAGTCCATATTGACCCAGCGTCGGCGCTCCGTGGCAGGCGGCCTCCGAGACGTCACACGACTTTTGCCGCGATGTCACCACAAGTCGGTTACGCGGCCTGAAACGTGTCCGCGCCGGCGGAGGAACCGGAGAATCTGCGGTCCGCGGGGGCGCTGCCCGCACATGGTCCGGCGCCCGGGGCCGGGATGTGTCGGCCTGGGGGGATTCGGGGGGTGACCCGTTATCCGATTTTGACATGGCTGCGACCCTGATTTCCGAGGTCCGAATGGCAAGATGCGATTTCACACGCGGTTCACGCCGCGGTCGCGACACCCGAGGATGCGTGCACGACCACCGCCAGGACCTGTGCGTTGTCCCTGGACGCACTCCATGGCCACTCCCTCAACATCTGCCGGAGGAACCCGACCATGACCGCAAGCACCACCCGCCGCACGACCGCCGCCAAGTCCCGGATTGCCGCGGTCGGCGCGATCGCGGTCGCGGGCGCCCTGCTGGTCACCGGCTGCGGTGACCAGACGAAGAAGGGCTCGGCCCCCGAGTCCTCGGGCGGGGCCTCGAAGTCCGCTCCGCTCTTCTCCAAGCTGCCCGCGAAGATCCAGCAGGCCGGCGTCATCAAGATCGGTACGGACGCCACGTACGCCCCCATGGAGTTCAAGCAGGGCGAGAACATCGTCGGCATCGACCCCGACATCGCCGCCGCCCTCGGCAAGCAGCTCGGCGTGAAGTTCGAGTTCACGAGCGGCACCTTCGACACCCTGCTCGGCGCGCTGCCGACCGGCCGCTACGACGCGGTCATGTCCTCGGTGAGCGACACCAAGGCACGCCAGGAAGGCCTTGACAAGGACGGCAAGAAGACCGGTACGGGCGTCGACTTCGTCGACTACTACACCGCGAGCACCGGCATCCTGGTCAAGAAGGGCAACCCGCAGGGCATCAAGTCCACCGACGACCTGTGCGGCAAGAAGATCGCCGTGCAGCGCGGCACGACGTACGAGCAGGCCGCCAAGGACCTCGCCGCCAAGTGCGAGAAGGACGGCAAGGGCAAGCTGGACTTCGAGCCCTACGCCACCGACGCCGAGGCGCAGACCCGCGTCAAGGCCGGCGGCGCGGTGGCCGACCTCAACGACTCCCCGGTCGCCGCGTACATCGCGAAGACCGCGGGCGGCGGCAACGACTTCGAGGCGGTCGCCAACAAGTCGGACGCGGGCCCCTTCGGCATCGCGGTGGACAAGAAGAACACGCAGCTGCGTGACGCCCTCTCGGCGGCGCTCGACGCGATCATCGCGGACGGCACCTACAAGACGGCGATCGACAAGTGGGGCGGCGCGCAGGGCGCCGTCACCAAGGCAGCCATCAACGGCGGCTCCTGACCCGCGCACCACTGAAGGGCAGTCGCTGTGACTGACAAGCTCGACAAGACCCCCTCCGGCCCGGCGGACGCCGCGCCGGAGCAGGTCCCCCCGGATGTCATCCGTGCCATCCCCGTCCGCCACTACGGCCGCTGGGTCAGCGCCGTACTCGTCGTCGCCGTGCTCGGCCTCCTCGGGTACGCGTTCTCCCAGGGCAACGTGCGCTGGGCGACCGTCACGGACAAGCTGTTCGACCCCAGCATCCTGACCGGCCTGTGGCACACCGTGCTGATCAGCGTGATCTCCATGGCCGTGGGCCTGGCGCTGGGTGTGCTGTTCGCCGTGATGCGGCTCTCGAAGAACCCGGTGACCAGCTCGGTCGCCTGGCTGTACATCTGGTTCTTCCGCGGCACCCCGGTATACGTACAGCTCCTCATCTGGTTCAACCTGGCGCTGATCTTCCCGATCCTGAACCTCGGGTTCTACAAGGACTACATGACCGCGGTCATGACTCCGTTCCTCGCCGCCCTGCTCGGCCTCGGCCTCAACGAGGGCGCGTACATGGCGGAGATCGTCCGGGCCGGCATCCAGTCGGTGGACGAGGGCCAGACCGAGGCGTCGCACGCGCTCGGCATGACCCAGACGCAGACCATGCGCCGGGTGGTGCTCCCCCAGTCGATGCGGGTGATCATCCCGCCGACGGGCAACGAGTTCATCAACATGCTGAAGACGTCGTCGCTCGTCGTCGCCGTCCAGTACCAGGATCTGCTGCGCAGCGCCCAGGACGTCGCCGCGACCTCGTTCGCGGTGATGGAGATGCTGTTCCTCGCGTCCCTCTGGTACCTGGCCCTGACCAGCGTGTTCAGCGTCGGCCAGTACTACCTGGAGCGCCGTTTCGCACGAGGTTCGCTGCGCGCCCTGCCGCCCACGCCGCTGGAGCGCATCAAGTCGAACCTGCTCTCCCTTACCAACTGGCGGCGGTGACCCCATGACTGCACAACCGATGGTCAAGGCGGAGGGCGTCCACAAGTCGTTCGGCCCCGCCCACATCCTCAAGGGCATCGATCTGGAGGTGGCCGAGGGCGAGGTGTTCTGCCTGATCGGCCCGTCCGGTTCCGGCAAATCCACCTTCCTGCGGTGCATCAACCACCTGGAGCAGATCAACGCCGGGCGTCTGTACGTCGACGGCGATCTGGTCGGGTACCGCCAGAAGGGCGACAAGCTGTACGAGCTGAAGGACAGCGAAGTCGCTCTGAAGCGCCGGGACATCGGCATGGTCTTCCAGCGCTTCAACCTGTTCCCGCACATGACGGCCGTCGAGAACGTCATGGAGGCGCCGGTCCAGGTCAAGCGGGAGTCGAAGGCCGTGGCCCGCGAGCGGGCCCTGAAACTGCTCGACCGGGTGGGCCTCGGCGACAAGGCGGGCAACTACCCCTCGCAGCTCTCCGGCGGCCAGCAGCAGCGCGTGGCGATCGCCCGCGCGCTCGCGATGCAGCCGAAGCTGATGCTCTTCGACGAGCCGACCTCCGCGCTCGACCCCGAGCTGGTGGGTGACGTCCTCGACGTCATGCGGGGTCTCGCCGAGGACGGCATGACGATGATCGTGGTCACCCACGAGATGGGCTTCGCCCGCGAAGTCGGCGACTCGCTGGTGTTCATGGACGACGGCGTGGTGGTCGAAGCCGGCAACCCGCGCGATGTCCTGACCAACCCGCAGCACGACCGGACGAAGTCGTTCCTGTCGAAGGTGCTGTGAGTCCGCGACGCGGCGAGTAGGACGACGAGAGGGGGGTACGGGCCGTGGGCCCGTACCCCCCTCTCGCTTGCGTTCCTCGCGGACCGCGCTACTTCAGGGCGAGGAGCAGGGTGTCCGAAGGGGAGGACCAGACGGGCCGGGCCTCGCCGAAGCCGGCCGCGCGCAGGGTCGCCGCGTGCCAGGACGCGGAGGGCATGTCGCCGTCGGCGTGCTCGCCGTAGATCTCGTACCGCTTGGCGGTGGGTTCGGCGAGTACGGGGTCCTTCGCGGCCAGCGCCCACCACTCGGACCAGTCGAGGGCGCCCTGCGCCTTGGCGCGGTCCATCTGGGCGTGGCGGTGGGCGCGTTCGGCGGCGTTGATGCGGGGCGTGCCCGGGTCGATCATGTGGTCGGCATTCATGAACACCCCGCCGTCGCGCACGAGGCCGCCGATCTGTCCGTAGAGCGCGGCCAGCGGCTCACTGTGCAGCCAGTGCAGGGCAGTTGCGGTGAGCACGGCATCGTAGGTGTCGTACGGGAGCGAACCGACCCACTTCGGGTCCTTGAGGTCGGCGGTCACGAAGGTGACCCGGTCGTCCCCGGCGAAGGTGCCCTCGGCGATGGCGAGGAGTGCGGGGTCGAGGTCGACGGCCGTACTGACCGCGTCCGGGAACCGCTTGAGGAGGCGGTCCGTGATGCTTCCCGTTCCGCACGCGAGGTCGAGCACACGCGGCGCGGGCCCGACGCAGGCCTCGACCATGTCGAGCATGACCCGGAAGCGCTCCTCGCGGTCCGGCATGTACCACTCCTGCTGCCGGTCCCAGCTGTCCTGCCAGCCCCGCCAGGTGGCGCTCGGCTCCTCCGTGGCGCCCACATCCGTGCCCGTACGCATCCCCGCACCCGTTTCCGACACCGGAAGTCCTCCCTCGGAGCCCACTCTGTAATACCCTCGAAGGGTACCCAGGCGTTACCTGGAACCTCCCTGACTCTAGACCGCCGCCGTAAGGACTACAAGTGGAACTGGCCTATTACTCGGACTACGCCGTACGCCTGGTCAACACCGAGGAGCCGGCCCGCAACAAGGACACGTTGACGTCGGTCGACGCGGTCCGCGACCTGTTCGGCGGCAACCAGTCGGCGGCCCGCCGCGCGACGGACGCGGACGTGACGCGCTTCCGTTCGGTACGGGCCCGGCTGAGGGCGGTCTTCGAGGCGGCGGACGCGAGCGAGGAGGTCCAGGCGGTGGATCTGCTCAACTCGCTGCTGCTCGAATTCCCCGTCAGCCCGCAGGTGTCGGGCCACGAGCACCGGGACGAGGACGACCGCCCGTTGTGGCACATGCACCTCGCCGACCACCCGTCGAACGCGACGGCGGGCTATGCGGCGATCGCCTCCATGGGCCTGGCCTTCCACCTCACGGAGTACGGGGTCGACCGGCTCGGCCTGTGCCAGGCGGCGCCGTGCCGCAACGCCTACCTCGACACCTCGACCAACCGCTCGCGCCGCTACTGCTCGGACCGCTGCGCGACCCGCGCCAACGTGGCCGCCTACCGGGCCCGCAAGCGCCTGGAGACCGAGCGGTCGGAGAGCACCGGCCGGACCGAGGCGACGGCCCAGGACGCCACGTAGCCGACGGTGCGCCGACGCCCGGCCGTCATCGGCCGAAAGCGCCCGCGCACCCGGCCGAGCACGAGCTCGACCGGCACGGCGCCGAACGCCCTGCTGTCCACGACCTCGTCGTCGGTGTTGTCGCCGAGCACCCACCATCCGCTCTCGCGCATTTCCATCAGCCGCTTGACGATGAGCAGATCCTGCTGCAAGGGGTGCCGGAGCACCGCGACGTCCCCGGCGCGCAGCTCCGCCCCGTAGTGCACCAGCAGCTGATCGCCGTGCAACAGCGTGGGAACCATCGAGGTCCCCAGGACCTCCGCGATCCCCAACGGCACCCTCGGCTCCCGCCCCTCATCCGTCATACGTCGCCCACCTCCAGGCCACCGGCACCCCGCCACCACTCCCACGGTACGTTCCGCCACGAGTCCCATGGTGACCCTGGACTTTTGACCTAAGCCCATGGGGGCACCCGCGAAATCCCGTCTCTCACCGAGTAATGTCCCACCTGAGAAGACGATCACGAGGAAGGACAGCTCAATGCTTTCCCGCCTGTTTGCCCCCAAGGTGAAGGTCAGCGCGCACTGCGACCTGCCCTGCGGTGTGTACGACCCGGCCCAGGCCCGCATCGAGGCGGAGTCGGTCAAGGCCGTGCAGGAAAAGTTCCAGGCCAACGAGGACGCGCACTTCCGTGCGCGTGCCGTGGTCATCAAGGAACAGCGTGCGGAGCTCGCGAAGCACCACGTCTCCGTGCTGTGGAGCGACTACTTCAAGCCCCCGCACTTCGAGAAGTACCCCCAGCTCCACCAGCTGGTCAACGACACCCTCAAGGCCCTCTCGGCCGCGAAGGCGTCGACCGACCCGAAGACCGGCGAGAAGGCGCTCGAACTCATCGCCGAGATCGACCGCATCTTCTGGGAGACCAAGAAGGCCTGATCTCCCGTCGGGCCGTCCGATCCGCGCTGTGCGGGACGGGCCGCCTGTCTGTCCGCACCCGGTCCGCGGGGCGCCGCGCATGGCGTCCTTGACGGAGCGGGTGCGGACTTCTTTTTCTGGGCGCAGGCGCACGCGGGCACGCGGCGGGCGGCCGCCTACGATCGCGCCATGCAGCCGCTCCACTTCGAGCCCGTGCGCGCGCACGGGCTGATGGCCCATCATCACCTTCCCGGTGACCGCACGGTCGTGACCCGCCACTGGCCCGGCCTGTTCCGGACCTGGCCGGAGGGGGAGGGGCCCACGCCGTTCAGTGAGTACGCCGTGAACAACAACAACGCGGAGGAGGTCGCCGTCTATGCGGGTCTGGTCTGGCGCCTCACCGAAGGGCTGACCCGGTACGCGATTCCCGCCTACTGCCGGTACGACGCCGAGCGGCTTCTGGCTCAGGAGCCCGTCCTCGTCGACTGGGAGTACGAGGTCGATGCCGAGCAACTGACGGCCACGTCACGCGACAAGGGCTTCGTGCCCGGCCGTTCCGCTCGGCGGCTCGGTCCTGGACCGCGTGACGGCGGCGCCGCGCACGACCCGCACGCCGGCCTCTTCCGCCTTGTCACGCCGCGCGACCTCGTGGGCCTGCTGCACGCGGTGCTCGTCGACGCTTCGGCCGAGATCACCGTCTTCGCGGTCGAACCGGGCCAGGACCGTCACACCGACCTGGTCGGCGCCCTGCGTGGCGCGAAGCGCCCGGACCTCGCGGACGTCATCGCGGGGCGGGAGCTGTTCGTCGACCTGACCATCGGGTCCGACGTGGGGAACCACGACTCGATCATGGTGGCCTCGCACGCCGACGTCGGGCCCCGCCTCGCAGGCCTGGCCTCGGACTACCGCCGCAGAGTCACCGCTTACGAGGACCGGGCCGACAGCCTTTCCGACACCGCGGCCTTCCTGCGTGCGATGCCGTCGCTCACCGGGGTCGGTCTGGATGCCCGGTGAACGGCGGAGCGGGCGGGCCCGGGCGAAATCCGGTTGGCCCGCGAGGGGGCTTCCCCTACGTTGGCCGCCGTGACGGATGAGACGCGTGTGCCCCGGTATCAGGTGATCGTGCTCAATGGGGGGTCCAGTTCCGGCAAGTCCGGGATCGCCCGCTGTCTCCAGGCGGTGCTGCCGGGGTCCTGGCTGACGTTCGGCGTCGACTCCCTGGACGTGGCGATGCCCGCCTCCCTCCGCGGCGGCGACGGTCTTGAGATCGGGCCGGACGGAGAGGTGACGGTCGGCCCCGAGTACCGGCGCATCTCGGACGCCTGGGCGTGCGGTGTCGCCGCGATGGCGCGGGCCGGGGCCCGGGTCGTGCTCGACGAGGTGTTCCTTGACGGCGCCGACGGCCAGAAGCGCTGGCAGCACGCCCTCGACGGTCTCGACGTGCTCTGGGTCGGGGTGCGCTGCGACCCCGGGACCGCGGCCGGCCGTGAGGCGGCCCGGGGCGGCCGGGTGCCCGGCATGGCCCGGCGGCAGGCCGATGTCGTGCACACCGCCGTACGGTACGACGTCGAAGTGGACTCCGCCCGCGCGGAGTCGATGGCCTGCGCCGAGCTGATCGCCCGACACCTCGCCCCCTGACGCCTCCCCCCGACACCTCCCTGACGCCGTGGGCCGGGGCGGGCGGCCGGATCCCGGGGTCGCGTGGGTCGCCTCCCCGCGTGACCGCCCGCACACCGCGGAAGGTCACCTTCCGGGTTAGGTTCGACGGCATGGAACCTCTGGAGCCTCCGTACCCCCGGCTTCTCGTCGACCGCTACGAACCGGCCTTCCGCTTCTACGACGCCGTGCTTCCCCAGCTCACCGGCTGCACACTCGCCCGGGGCAACTCCGCGTCCGGCTACGCCAGTTGGGATGCCCCGGAGGGTCGCACGGCGCTGGCGCTCTTCGCCAGGTCCACGATGGTCTCCACGCTGGGCGAGGACCTGGTGCCGAGTGGCGGCGCGTCCCTGGTGATCCACCTGGCGACGCGGGAGGCTCTGGACGGCGCGGTCGCGCTGTGCACCGAGGCGGGCGGCACCGTCGCGGCCCCGGCGCGGGACCTGCCGCAGTGGGGGCCCGGCCTGCGAGCCGCGCATCTCCTCGACCCGGACGGACATTTGGTGGAGCTCCAGACGTACTGAGGAGTTCGGCCCTTCGGCTCCCTTACGCCAGGCCCTGCCTGACGAGTCCCACCACTTCCTCCTCCGTGAGCCCCAACTGGCGTGCCTGGTCGACCAGTTCGCGCACCTTCAGCATCAGGGCCGCCCGGCCTCCCGCCCCGGAGCCGCCCATGACGACCGCTCCCCTGCCCCGACGGAGTTCGATCAGGCCCTCGTCGCGCAGGCGCTGGTAACCCCGCAGCACCGTATGGAGGTTGACGCCCAGGGAGTCGGCCAGGGAGCGCGCCGGAGGCAGTCGCTCACCCGGGGCCACCTTGCCCTCAGCGATCGCGCGGCGCACCGAGGCCGCGATCTGGTCGCCGAGCGGCTGCGGCGAGGCGGGGTCGACACGGAAGAGCATCAGGCTCCCTTCGGCTCTGGGTGAGGCGGGGCGTGGAGAGTTACGGGCATCCCAGCACGCACCGGCAGTACGGGCAGCCCAGCATGCACCGAACGTACGGGCAGCACGGGCGACGCCGACAACGCTGGCGGCGTCGGCAGCACAGCATGCACAGGCAGTACGGGCCGTACGGGCCGCACCGGCATCAGCCTCCCACCCCCGCCCGCTCGGCCAGCGTGTTGAGCAGTGCGGCCGCCGTCGCCGAGTCGTCCACCGTCACCGCGAACTCCCGCCCGTCCGCGCGCCGTACGACGATCGCCTCGCCCGAGCGCAGCATCAGCCCCGACTGGCCCGGCCGGAACCGGTAGCCCCACCCCCCGTACTCGTCCCAGATCTCGATGTTCCGGCTCATCGCGCGGTCGATGTCGGACAGCGGTATCCGGATGCGCGGCCAGGGCAGTGCGGTCGGCCGCGCGGTCAGGCCGTGCCGGTCGACGGTGACGTAGGGGCGGGAGAAGGCGAGGCAGAGCAGCCCGCCCGGCAGCGCACCGACCGCGTAGGCCGGAGCGCCGGTGAACAGCAGGACCACGCCCACGGCGAGCAGCACCGCCCCGACCACGTACAGGACCGGCGAGGGTGCCCGCCGCGTCCAGCCGGCCGCCTCCCCCTCCGCGAGGTCGAGCCGCGTGGAATCGCCCGGTTCCGAGGGCTGGGCGGGGGCCGGCCGCGGGAAGGCCGTCGGGAGCAGTCGGCCCACGAGCGCCGCGAGCGCGCCGGCCCCCGCGCCGATGGCGACCTGCCAGAGCGGCATCCGCACCCGCACCGGGTCGCCTGCGTCGGCGTTGACGAAGAGCACAGCGATCAGGAGGTAGCCGATGAGTCCAGCGGCGGCGCACCCGAGCGTGTTCAGCCAATGGGGCCGCCGCGCGGTCGGACCCGCAGTCGTCAGCGCCATCAGGGCCCACAGGACTGCGAGCCCGAGGTGCATGACGACCACGAGGACCAGGTAGGAGGTCTGGGACGCGGTTTCGTCGGAGTGGCCTCGCGCGGTGAAGTGACTGGCCATCGGGTCGGGCAGCCGGTCGCGCAGAACCACGTACGCCGTCAGGTCGGCGACCGCAGCCACCAGGAACGGCAGCGCGGCCACGAGCATGGAACGGTAGCGGGCACGGTTCATCGACGGCTCCTCCTCGCTCGCGATTCCTCGCGTCTTGTTTGCATAGTAGTAGAACAATGCCATGCGGCGGGGGGTGGGGGGAAGGAGACGGCGTCCCGGGTGCGGGCGAGAGCGCGGCGCCCCGGAACGCGGGGCGGGTGAGAGCGCCGCGCCCCGGAACGCGGGGCGGCCGCCGTGCACCACGGAGTCCGAAGGACTCCCCGATGCGCGACGGCCGCCGGAGGAACAGCTGGGGGACGTTGGGGGTCAGATGGCGTCTAGGGGCGAGGTCTGGAGGCGGGAGCCTGAGGGGAGTTGACGTCGGATGTCGTCCAGTACGGAGCCGAAGTCGAGCTCCGCACGGCCGCTGGCGTACACCGCTCCCCCGAAGTGCAGGGCGACGCCGAGGTCGGGCTCCGGCGGTTTGAGGGAGAGCAGACAACTGAGCGTGGCCTGCTGAATGGCGCCGTCGTCCGACGAGACGGGGACGGGCATGTCCCATTCGAGTACGAAGTCACGCAGGTTGCCGTCGTCGAGCGCGAAGGTGCCGCTCTCCGCCGGTATCCCCGGCACCGGGCCGAGCGAGTCGAAGCTCGCTCCCGCGAAGTCGACCCCCCTGATCCGGGTCCGCAGTTGCGTCCCGTCCGTGGTGATCGTCAGCGCTTCTGATCCTAGGCGGTCCCGATACCAACCCGCCCATGACTGTGGTGTCATGGGCGGAGATTAGCGGCGTACCCTGCCGTTCGTCACAGGGGGTGACCGAAATGGGCGTTACCGCTTCCTTGTGCACTTCGGCGTACGCTTCGGCACGGCTGGGCCGGAACAACGACCCCGTCGGCCTCAACTGACGCTCAGGGCGGCCGGGTTACCGCGTTCGGCCCAGCGGACTGCCGGGCCCAGGGCGAGGCCCGCGCCGAGGAACAGGGCGCCGAGCAGCAGCCAGCCGGGCGTGCCCCAGTCGACGACGAGCGCGGTGAGCAGCAGCGGGCCGAGCATCCTGGCCAGCGGCACACCCATGCCGAAGAAGCCCTGGTACTGGCCCTGTTGGTCGCCCTGCGCGAGGTCGAAGCCGATCTGCCAGGCGCCCGCGGACTGCATCATCTCGCCGGCGACCTGGAGCGCGCCGGCGAGGAGCAGCACGAGCACGGCGGCCCAGGCGGGCGCCCCGGCGGCGCTGAGGGCGAACACCGCGCAGGAGGCGAGCATCAGGACGCCGCCGCGCGCCACGGTCCGTACCGCGCTGGGCAGATCGCGTACGGCGGACGCGGTACGGACCTGGAAGAGCATCACCGCGCCGGTGTTGAGCACGAGCAGCGCGGACACCACCCAGCCCGGCGCGTCGGTACGGGTGACCGTCCACAGCGGGATGGCGAGGCTGATCAACGGCATCCGCAGCAGGAGCAGCGTGTTGAGGAGGGTGACCAGGGCGTAGGGCCGGTCGCGCAGCACCGCGAAGCGCGGGCCGCGGCCGGGGGTCGTGGCCGTGGGCGGGACCGCGGGCAGCCGGAGCAGGACGAGCGCGCAGAGCAGGAAGGCGGCGGCGTCCATCGCGAACACGGCGAGGTAGGCGCCGCGGGTGCCGTAGTGCAGTGCGACCCCGCCGACAGCGGCGCCGACCGCGAGCCCGGCGTTCAGCGTGGACTGGAGGTGGGCGAGGACGTGGGTGCGGTCCTGGCGGGCCACGAGTGCGGCCAGGAGGGCCTGGCGGGCGGCGGCGAGGCCGGTCTGTGCGGTGGCGTAGCAGCAGGCGGCCAGGACGAAGGGCAGGAAGCCGCGTACGAAAAGGAAGGCCCCGACCGAGGCGCCGGTGGCGACGGCGAGCAGGACGGCGACGGTGCGGGGGCCGCGCCGGTCGGCGAGCTGTCCCAGCGGCACCCCGGCGAGCGCGCCGATGGCCCAGGCGAGGGTGAGCCCGAGGCCTATGCGCGTGGGCGAGAGGCCCACGATGCGGCTGAAGTACAGCGCCGATGTGACCAGGAAGGCGCCGTCGCCCAGCGCGTTGACGAGCTGGGCGGCGGCGAGACCGCGGGCGGGGCCGGCCGGCGGCAGAAGGCGAAAGGGCATGCCCTCATCAAAGCAACCCGAATGGCCCGGCGTTGGTCCACTTGGATCCCGCTTCACTGGGCCACTTCGATGCCGGGCCGCCGGGCGCCATGGCGCAGGGTGCTCCCGTGCTGCCGTGCTGCCGTGCTCGCGTGCTGCCGGGCGAGCGGGTGCTGCCGGGCCAGCGGGCGCTGCCATGCCGCAGGGTGCTGCCGTCCCGCCGCGCTCGCGTGCTGCCGGGCGAGCGGGTGCTGCCATGCCGCAGGGTGCTGCCGGGCCAGCGGGTGCTGCCGTGCCCCAGGGTGCTCCCGTGCTGCCGTGCCGCAGGGTCCCGCCATCCCGCCGGCAGGCTCAGCGGTCGCGGCGGGTCACGAACTCGGCGAGGGCGAGCAGTTCGCCTGCCGCCGTGAGGTCGGGGACGGCGCGCGCGAGGTGGTCGACGGCGCGGGCCATCCGGTCGGCCGCGTGGATCTGGGCCCAGTCGCGCCCGCCCGCCCGGTCCACCGCGTCGGCGGCCCTGCCGACCTCTTCGGCTCCCATCGGCCCCCGGTAGAGCTCGGCGAGTTCGGCGGCAGCCGGGGTGCCCGAGCCGAGCGCGGCGACGACGGGCAGCGACTTCTTGTGCGCGGCGAGATCGGCGCCCGCGGGTTTCCCGGTGTGCCCGGTGTCGCCCCAGATGCCGATCAGGTCGTCGATGAGCTGGAAGGCGAGCCCGGCCTCCCGGCCGAAGGCGTCCATGGCGGCGACTTCCTCGTCACCCGCTCCCGCGTACAGCGCGCCGATCGCGCAGGCGCAGCCGAGCAGCGCTCCCGTCTTCGCCATCGCCATGGAGAGACATTCGTCGAGCGAGACGTCCTGCGGGCCCCGGCGCTCGAAGGCGCAGTCGGCCTGCTGGCCCGCGCAGAGTTCGATGACGCAGTCGGTGAGCCGGGCGGAGGCGGCGGTCGCCGCGGGGTGGGGGTCGTCGGCGATCAGGCGCAGCGCCAGGGCGAGCAGCGCGTCCCCCACGACGATGGCGTCGGCCGTGCCGAAGACCGTCCAGGCGGTGGGGCGGTGGTGCCGGGTGGCGTCCTGGTCGATGACGTCGTCGTGGAGCAGCGTGAAGGTGTGGACGAGTTCGACGGCGGTCGCCGCGCGCACCGCCGACTCCGCGCCGCCGACGCCGAGCGCCGCCGCGGTGGCGAGCACGAGGGCCGGGCGGATCGCCTTGCCCGCGTGGGCGCCGGCCGGGGCGCCGTCCGCCCGCTCCCAGCCGAAGTGGTACCCCGCGACCCGTCGCATGGATCCGGGCAACGACGCGACGGCGGCGCGCAGTTGGGGGTCGACGACGGTGCGCGTCCGCTCAAGGAGCTCGACGGCCTCGTGGCCCTCCATGGCTTCCGGCATTGCCAACGGGGGTGACCTTTCTCGAAGACGACGGCGGCATCGGGCGCACCGCGCGGGGTGCGCCCGGACCGGAAGCTCACCGCCAGCGGCTGACCTCGACGTTCTCCAGGACGCCCAGTGCGTCGGGCACCAGGATGGCCGCCGAGTAGTACGCCGTGACCAGGTACGAGATGATCGCCTGCTCGTCGATGCCCATGAAGCGGACCGAAAGGCTCGGCTCGATCTCGTCCGGGATGCCGGACTGCTGGAGCCCGATGACGCCCTGGTCGGCCTCGCCGGTACGCATACAGATGATCGAGGTCGTACGGGCGTCGCTGACCGGGATCTTGGTGCACGGGAAGATCGGCACGCCGCGCCAGGTCGAGATGCGGCTGCCGTTCACGTCGATGCTCTCCGGCACCAGGCCGCGCTTGTTGCACTCGCGTCCGAAGGCGGCGATGGCGCGGGGGTGGGCGAGGAAGAGCTTGGAGCCCCGGCGCCGCGACAGCAGCTCGTCCATGTCGTCGGGGCTGGGCACGCCGTCGTGCGGCTGGAGACGCTGGCCGTAGTCGCAGTTGGTCAGGAGGCCGAACTCCCGGTTGTTGATGAGCTCGTACTCCTGGCGCTCGCGCAGCGCCTCCACGGTGAGCCTGAGCTGGTGTTCGGTCTGGTTCATCGGCTGGTTGTACAGGTCCGCGACGCGGCTGTGGACCTTCAGGACGGTCTGCGCGACGGAGAGTTCGTACTCGCGGGGCGAGCCCTCGTAGTCGACGTAGGTGTGCGGGATGACCGCTTCACCGACATGGCCCGCGGACAGGTCGATCGCCGCTTCGCCGTAGGTGTTGGTGCGCTGCTCCGGCAGCCCGGAGACCGCCGTGAGGTGCGCGTTCAGCGACTCGGAACGCTCGGCGAGGTTGAGCACGTCGGCCCGGCCGAGTACCAGGACGGTGCACCCGGTGGTGGCGCGGAAGGTGCACTCCCACACCGCGTCGCCGGAGACCAGCGCCTGCTCGCCGAAGTACGCGCCGTCCGCGAGGAAGCCGAGCCCCGTCTCGTCGCCGTACTGGCCGGTGCCGACCTTCTCGACCCGGCCATGGGCGAGCAGGAACACCCGGTCGGTGACGTCGCCCGCGGTGGCGATGACGTCGCCCGCCGCGTACTCGCGCTGCTCGCAGCGGCCCGCGAGCTCGCCGAGGGCCGCCTCGTCCTCGTAGTCCCGCAGGGCGGGCAGCTCGCCCAGTTCCGCGGGGATGACGGCGACCTGTTGCCCGGTCTGGACAAAGGTGATCCGGCCGTCTCCCACGGAGTAGCTGAGCCGTCGGTTGACCCGGTACGTACCGCCCTGCACCTGGACCCACGGCAGCATGCGCAACAGCCAGCGGGAGGTGATCTCCTGCATCTGGGGGGCGGACTTGGTGGTGGTCGCCAAGTTCCGCGCGGCGGCTGTGCCGAGACTCTGCTGCGCGCGGTTCTCGGGACCTGCCTCGACCGACATGTGACTCCTTCTGAGCGCTCACGATCTTCAAGCTGAACTGCGCTGAGAACACTTTCATTACGGAGAGTCCCCGCGCCATTACTCAAATGGGTGGGATTGGAACACCGGCGGGCAGGGCAACCGGTCGGCCGGGCTCGGTAACTTGCCGCCCACATGCAAGTTACCTACGGTGCTCGCATGCGGCTGACGAGATTCACGGACCTGGCACTGCGCGTGCTGATGCGCCTCGCGGTCATCGAGGACAAGGACGGCCAGGCCCCGCCCACCACCCAGGGCGTCGCGGACTCCATGCGCATTCCGTACACGCACACCACGAAGGTCGTGGCCCGGCTCCAGCACCTCGGCCTCGTCGAGGCGCGCCGGGGCCGGGGCGGCGGCCTCACACTCACCGCGGCGGGCCACCACGCGTCGGTGGGCGGTCTGGTGCGCGAACTGGAGGGCCCGGGCGGCGTGGTGGACTGCGAAGGGGCGGCGCCGTGCCCGCTCGCCGCGGCGTGCCGGCTGCGCCGGGCGCTGCACCGCGCCCAGGAGGCGTTCTACGACTCACTCGACGAGCTCACCGTGGACGACCTCGTCGCCTCACCCACCGGCCCGCTCCTGATCGGCATCACCAGCCGCTGACACCCCACACCCCCGCCTCGGCCGACCGCTTCTCCTTAAATTAGAGTCTTAGATGCCAATTAGCTCGGCCACTGGACAAGGAGTCAGTCGATGCTGTCCGAGAAGTCGACCGCGACCGTACGAGCCACCCTTCCCGCCGTCGGAGCAGCCATCGGCACCATCACGGAGCGGTTCTACGACCGCCTGTTCGCCGCCCACCCGGAACTGCTCCGCGACCTGTTCAACCGGGGCAACCAGGCCGCCGGCCTCCAGAAGCAGGCGCTCGCCGGCTCCATCGCCGCGTTCGCCACGTACCTGGTGGCCCGCCCCGACGACCGCCCGGACGTGATGCTCGGCCGCATCGCCCACAAACACGCCTCCCTCGGCGTCACCGCCGAGCAGTACAAGGTCGTCCACCAGCACCTTTTCGCCGCCATCGTGGAGGTGCTGGGCGAGGCCGTGACCGCCGAGGTCGCCGAGGCGTGGGACGAGGTGTACTGGCTGATGGCGAACGCCCTGATCGCCATCGAGGCACGCCTGTACGCGGAGCAGGGCGTGCTCGCGGGCGACGTCTGGCGCGAGTGGACCGTGGCAGGCCGCACCGAGGAGACCGCCGACTGCGCCACCTTCCGCCTCCGCCCCGCCGACGGCGCGCCCGCCCCCGCCTTCAAACCCGGCCAGTACGTCTCCGTCCAGGTCGAACTGGCCGACGGCGCCCGCCAGATACGCCAGTACAGCCTCAGCTCGGCGCCCGGCGGCGAACTCCGCTCGATCACCGTCAAGCGCGTCGGGGGCGAGCCCGAGGGTGAGGTTTCCGGCCACCTCCACGCGCACCTGCGCGAGGGCGACCTGCTGCGCGTCTCGGCCCCGTACGGCGACCTCGTACTCGACGGGGGCGACGCCCCGCTGCTGCTCGCCTCGGCCGGAATCGGCTGCACGCCGATGCTGTCGATGCTGGAGCAGCTGGCCGCCACCGGCCACCGCTCCCCGGTGACCGTGGTGCACGCCGACCGCTCCCCCGCCGAGCACCCGCTGCGCGACGACCACGCGGCGCTCACCGCCAAACTCCCGGACGCCGCCGCCCACTTCTGGTACGAGAGCCCCGAGCCCGGCCACCCCGCGGCCCGCACGGGCCTGGTCGACCTGAGGTCGCTCCCGGTCCCGTCCGGCACCCGCGCCTACCTCTGCGGTCCGCTCCCGTTCATGCGCGCGGTACGCACCCAGTTGCTGGCCAAGGGCGTGGCTGCGGCCGACATCCACTACGAGGTCTTCGGCCCCGACCTGTGGCTGGCCCAGGCCTGACGCCGCAACTGGCTGCCGTCGCTGTCGCTGTCGCTGTTGCATGGACCGTCTGTCCGGATCGGCTCGCACGGCAAACCGAACAGATCGCCTCATAGCGGGAGTTGGGGTACAAGCGGTACGAGATGTTCCGCACCGCTCTGGAAGGAGGCGGCCATGGCCCCACCCATGTCCGCAGACCAGTTCCTCGCCGCCCTGCGCGCCGAGGGCCTCACCGTCGTCGAGGTCGGCCAGTGGCGCAGCCACAACCGGGCCGGCCACGGCGGCTGGGGCCCCGTCAACGGCGTCGTCGTCCACCACACCGCCACCCACGGCGCCGACGCCACGGTCCGCCTCTGCTACGACGGCTACGAGTCGCTGCCGGGCCCGCTCTGCCACGGCGTGATCACCAAGGACGGCACGGTGCATCTCGTCGGCAACGGCCGCGCCAACCACGCGGGCGCGGGCGACGGCAACGTGCTGCGGGCCGTGATCGCCGAGAAGCGGCTCCCGCCTCCGCTGACGAACGACACCGACGGGAACACGCATTTCTACGGTTTCGAGTGCGAGAACCTGGGCGACGGCAAGGACCCCTGGCCGCAGGCCCAGCTGACCGCCATCGAGAAGGCCGCAGCCGCCGTGTGCCGCCACTACGGCTGGACCGAGCGCTCCGTCGTCGGCCACAAGGAGTGGCAGGTCGGCAAGGTGGACCCGCGCGGCTTCAGCATGGACTGGCTGCGCGAACGCGTGCACGAGCACCTGAAGTGACAATGGGTGGATGAACCCCGAAACGCTCGCCCCCCGCCTCCCCTCCCCCTTGGAGGAAGCGGCGGACGAGCGCTTCGCGCGGCACGGCGTGCGCCTGCTCCTCAAGCGGGACGACCTGATCCATCCGGACCTGGTCGGCAACAAATGGCGCAAGCTGGCGCTGAACCTGCGGGCCGCGTCCGGCCGCCCCCTCCTCACGTTCGGCGGCGCCTACTCCAACCACCTGCGCGCGACGGCCGCGGCCGGGCGGCTGCTCGGCTTCCCCACCATCGGCGTCGTACGCGGCGACGAACTGGCCGGCCGCCCTCTCAACCCCTCCCTGGCGGCGTGCGCGGCGGACGGCATGCGCCTCCACTTCCTCGACCGCGCGACCTACCGCCGCAAGGACGCCCCCGAGGTCCTGGCGGGCCTCCTGGACCTCCTCTGCCCCGAGGCGTACGTCGTGCCCGAGGGCGGCAGCAACTCCCTTGCGGTACACGGCTGTACGGCGCTCGGCGAGGAGCTGCACGGGCTCGCGGACGTGGTGGGGGTGGCCTGCGGCACCGGCGGCACCCTGGCCGGCCTCGCCGCCGGCCTCGCTCCCGGCCAGCGGGCGATCGGCGTGCCGGTCCTGAAGGGAGGCTTCCTCGGCGAGGAGGTACGGGCCCTCCAGCGGGCGGCCTTCGGAGAGGTGCGGGGCGACTGGACACTTGACGAGCGCTTCCACTTCGGCGGTTACGCCCGCGTCCCCGCCGAACTGGACGCCTTCGCACGGGACTTCGAGCAGCGGCACGGGGTGGGAGTGGAGCGGGTGTACGTGGCGAAGCTGCTGTACGGGTTGCTGACGCTGGCGCGGGAGGGGGCCCTGGGCCCCGGCACGAGAGTGGCAGCCATCATCACGGGCCACCCGTGAACCCCCTCCGCCCGTGCGCGGCTGCCCGCGCCCCTGAACCCGCTTTCGGCTGCCGGCCGTGGTCGCTTCTCGCGCCGTTCCCCGCGCCCCTGAACCCGCTTTCGGCTGCGGGCCGTTGTCGCTTCTCGCGCCGTTCCCCGCGCCCCTTGAGAGGCCGGCCTTCGGGTGCCGGCCGCGGTCGCTTCTCGCGCAGTTCCCCGCGCCCCTGAACCCGCTTTCGACTGCCGGTCGTGGTCGCTTCTCGCGCAGTTCCCCGCGCCCCTTGAGAGGCCGGACTTTGGCTGCCGGTCGTGGTCGCTTGTCGCGCAGTTCCTCGCGCCCCTGGCTACTCGGTGCGGGCCTGCATGGGCATCTTCAGCCCGTCCGGCGATTGAGGACGAGCGCCGTTCAGGCGCG
>NZ_JBICXU010000036.1:0-72282 GCF_043200435.1 Streptomyces sp. NPDC048416 | reverse complement strand
CGGAGCTATCGGGGCGTTTCGGCAACGCCGCGAGGTGCCGTGCCAGGCGCCGCACCCCCGGCCATGATCCACCAGACACCCCCTAGTCCTGGACGCGATCTAGTTCAACCTTCAAGGAGTGTCCGTACAGTAGATGTATGACCTCGGCACCTAACTGGCTCAGCGACGAGGAGCAGCGCACCTGGCGCGCCTACCTCCACGCCACTCGGCTCTTCGAAGACCACCTCGACCGACAGCTCCAGCGCGACGCCGGGATGCCGCACGTCTACTACGGTCTGCTCGTCCAGCTCTCGCAGGCGCCGCGGCGCAGGCTGCGGATGACCGAGCTCGCCAAGAACGCGAAGATCACCCGCTCCCGGCTCTCGCACGCCATCGCGCGCCTGGAGAACAACGGCTGGGTGACGCGCGAGGACTGCCCCTCCGACAAGCGGGGCCAGCTCGCCGCCCTGACCGACGCCGGGTACGAGGTCCTGGAGCGGGCGGCGCCCGGCCATGTCACCGCCGTGCGCCAGGCCCTGTTCGACCGGCTGAGCCCGGAACAGGTGGACCAGCTCGGCGAGATCATGCGCGTGATGGCACAGGGGCTCCAGCCCACGGACGCCAAAGCGGACCTGCCCTGGCTCCGCTGAGCACAGCGAAGCCAGGGCAGGTCGTGCGTCCGGGGTGCTACCGGGCGGTCAGTGGGCGACCACCGGGATGCGCACCTCGTCCTCGGCGTCCTCGCCGGAGCCCGACGCGGCGAACGAACTTCCGCCCGGGCGGCCGGTGTTGATGAGGGTGACGGCGATGGTGGCGGCGGCCGTCAGGATGGCGACGGCCCACCAGATGGCGGCGGTGAAACCGTGCACCATGGCCTGGAGCTTCAGGAGCTCCAGGTTGGTGCCGGACGCGGCGTGACCGGTGATGTACGCCGTGGTCGCGGAGGCCGCGATGGTGTTGAGCAGGGCCGTACCGATCGCGCCGCCGACCTGCTGCGAGGTGTTGACCATCGCGGAGGCGACACCCGCGTCACGCGGCTCGACACCGATGGTGGCGAGCGACATGGCGGGCATGAAGGCGGTGCCCATGCCGAGGCCGAGCAGGATCTGCGCGGGCAGGATCACGGCGGCGTACGAGGTGTCGATGTCGAGCTGGGTGAGCAGCAGCATGCCGACGGCGGCGGTCAGGAAGCCGGGGCCCATCAGCAGGCGCGGCGGGACCCGGGTCATCAGGCGGGCGCCGATCTGCGTGGAGCCGGTGATCATGCCCGCGATCATGGGCAGGAACGCGAAGCCCGTCTTGACCGGCGAGAAGCCCTTCACGACCTGGAGGTAGTAGGTCAGGAAGAGGAAGAGGCCGAACATCGCGATGATCGCGAGGCCGAGCGAGAGGTAGACGCCGCCGCGGTTGCGGTTGGCGATGACGCGCAGGGGCAGCAGCGGGTGCCGCACCTTGGCCTCAAGGGTGACGAAGGCGGTGAGCAGCACCGCGGAGGCGATGAACATCGAGATGGTGAGCGAGTCCGACCAGCCGGCCGACTCGGCGCGGGTGAAGCCGTAGACGAGGGCGACCAGACCGGTGCTGGACAGGATCACGCCGGGCACGTCGAGCGGGGAGCGGTTGCGGGTGCCTGCGGGCTCGCGGATGACGAGGTAGGCGCCGACGGCGGCGACGATCGCGAACGGGATGTTCACGAAGAACGTCCAGCGCCAGTTCAGGTACTCGGTGAGGAAGCCGCCGAGGATCAGGCCCACCGCGCCACCGCCGCCGGCGATCGCACCGTAGATGCCGAAGGCCTTGGCGCGCTCCTTGGCGTCGGTGAACATCACCGCGAGCAGCGAGAGGGCGGCCGGCGCGAGCAGCGCGCCGAAGGCGCCCTGGAGTGCGCGCGAGCCGAGCAGCATCGCCTGTCCGGTGGCGGCGCCACCGAGCGCGGACGCGGCGGCGAAGCCGAGCAGGCCGACGACGAAGGTGCGCTTGCGGCCCCACAGGTCGGCGATGCGCCCGCCGAACAGGAGCAGCCCGCCGAACGCGAGGGCGTAAGCGGTGATGACCCACTGCTTGTTGGCGTCACTGATGTGCAGCGCGTGCTGCGCGGACGGCAGCGCGATGTTCACGATCGTCGCGTCGAGCACGACCATCAGCTGGGCCAGGGCTATGAAGGCGAGCGCCTTCCAGCGACTGGGGTCGGGAGAGAAGGAGAGCTGGTCTGTCTTGGACAGGCCGACTGTTTTTGACATGGGGGTAGCCACCTCGGGACGCGGAATACCAGGGAAGTCGTGGAGTAAGTGGTGCAACTACGGTGTACGAACGGGGAGTTGAGCAAGAAGGACGGGAAAGGCGATCAACTCTTACGGAGGTCGTCGAGGGTCGCCGCACTGCCCGGCAGCTCGGACCGCGCCGGGGCCTGAAGCCCGTCGAGGAACAGTTGCAGATGGCGGTGGACGAACTGGTCGATGTTCGGGCAGGGCGTGCCCGGCAGCGGCCTGGTCAGCTGGGAGAGGGCGACCATGAGGTCACCCACGGCGACGTCGGTGCGGAGCCGGCCGGCCGTGCGGGCCCGGTGCATCAGCCCCTCGACGTCGCGCTCCAGGCGCGCGCGGGCCGCGTTCAGCTCGGCGTGGTCCTGGTCGAAGGTGTCGGAGAGCATCGGGCAGAGCGCCCCGATCCGCTCGTCGGCCGCCTCGTGCACGAAGCGGCGCAACGCGGCGAACGGGTCCGCCTCTTCGGCAGCCGCCGCCTCCGCCCGGTCCGCGACGCGGTCCATGACGAACAGGACCACGCTGGTGATGAGCTCGTCGCGATGGGCGAAGTGACGGTAGATCGTGGCATTGCCGACGCCGGCCCGGCGGGCGACCTCGTCGAGCGGCACCTCGGGGCCGTGCTCGACGAACATCTCCCGCGCGGCAGCGATGATCCGCTCCCGGTTGCGCAGGGCGTCGGCCCGCGGGCGCGGGGCGCGGCGCGGCTCCGCGGCGACGGGTGCGGCGGCAGTCTGCACGGCTCTGCTCCTTCTTCGTGAGTGAGGGGTACGTGGTCGGCGACCCAAACGGAGATGCATTCCCCGTTTCGCGGGGACACGTGTTCAAACGGGGAAACCTTCCCCGGTTATTTCCCGAACGGGATGTGACCTGCGCCACTGCCGTGGATGTCCCGAAAAACCCACATTCGGGCCACCCAGCGCGCGCCCTCGACACGCCGGACACAGGGTGATCAGACGAGTGCAGCCAGGAACCGGCCTGCTGTCGCGTACCCGAAGGCGAGCGCGTGCGCATGCAGGACGTCAGTCAGTCCCGCCCGGCCCGGGCGCCCGGACGCCGGATACGCCCCCGGCGCCGCACCTCCTTCCTCGGCGCCGCCCTCGCCTCGGTCGCGCTCGCCGCGCTGACCGGCTCGACCGCCCTGACCACCGCCACCCGCGCCTCCGCGGGACCGGTCGCCGCCCCCGGCGAGTCCCCGCTGGACCCCTGCCGGATCCCGGCCGCGCTCGGCGTGCAGATGTCGGAAGGCACGCCGACCCCACCCGGCTACGCGCACTCCACCGGCATCGTCCGCGCCCTCACCCTCATGATCGACTTCCCGGACGCGCCGGGCAGCGGGACCGCGCTCAGCCGGTACAAGGAGTTCTTCCCGCAGACCAGCAACTGGTTCCGCAACGCCTCCTACGGCCGTCTCGACTACCGCCCCGAGGCCCCGATCCCCCAGTGGCTCAGAATGCCCAAGGCGTTCTCGGCGTACGGGATCGACCGGGGCTCCCCCTATGAGCCGGGCTATCACCGGCTGGCCCAGGACATGATCGCGGCGGCCGGGTCGCGGGTGAACTTCTCGAAGTACGACCTGGTGAACGTGCTGGTCACCCCCAATGCGGGGCCCTCGGCGCTCGACACGGTGCTGTCGGTGACGTTCTCGGGCAACGAGGACGCCCCTTACGCCGACGGCGTGCCGCTGTCCAACACCTCGTTCGTCTACAGCCGCCAGGACGACGGCTCCGGCTCGTACGCGCAGACCGGCTACCGGGTCCTGCCGCACGAGAACGGCCACGTCTTCGGGCTGCCCGACCTGTACACCGCGCAGGGCGGCGGCGCCGTCGGGCACTGGGACATCATGTCCGAGGACTGGGGCGCCAACAACGACATGCTGGGCTGGCACAAGTGGAAGCTCGGCTGGCTCGACAACAGCCAGGTGGCGTGCGCGACCGGCAGCGGCGCCGCCCAGTACGCACTGACCCCGCTGGCCACGGAGGGCGGCCCCAAGCTGGTCTTCGTGCCGGTGACGAAGACGAGCGGGTACGCGGTCGAGGTGCGCACCCAGGGCGGCAACGACGAGGCGGTCTGCAAGCCCGGGGTGCTGATCTACCGCGTGGACTCCGGCGTGGACACCGGGCTCGGCCCCATCAACGTCTCGGACAGCGAACCGGCCACCGGCGGCTGCACCCGCCGCCCGAACGTCAACGCCGAACTCTCCGACGCCCCGTACACGACAGGCGAAACGTTCACGGACCGGGCGAGCGGCGTACGGATCACGGTGACGGGCGTGGACGGCATGGGCAACTACCACGTGAAGGTAACCCGCCCCTGACCCAAGGCGAACCGGGGGGCGCAGCCCCCGCCGGGGCGCAGCCCCCGCCGGGGCGCAGGACCCGCAGGGGTACAGGACCCGCCGGGGTGCAGGACCCGCCGGGGTGCAGGGGGCGCAGCCCCCGCCGGGGTGCAGGGGACGGAGCCCCGGAAGAACACCTTCCCCACCCCACCCCCCGGAGGGTTTCGGGAAGGGGCGGGGTGGGGAAAACTCAGCCCCCCAACTCCCCCCGCAGCTCCCGCTTCAGCACCTTGCCCGTCGCGTTCCGCGGCAACGCCCCCTCCCGCACCACCACCCGCGCCGGCACCTTGAACCCCGCCAGCGCCGCCGCAACATGGGCCCGGATGTCGTCCGGCGACACCGTGGAGCCGGCCCGCACCTGCACCACCGCGGCCACCTCCTCCCCCAGGACCGGATGCGGCACCCCGAGCACCGCCGCGTCCAGCACTGCGGGGTGCGCGTGGAGCACCCCCTCGACCTCCACGCAGTACACGTTCTCGCCGCCCCGGATCACCATGTCCTTGATCCGGTCGACGACGGCGACCAGCCCGTCCCGTACCACCGCGAGGTCACCCGTCCTGAACCACCCGTCCTGGAAGGCGAGCCGGGTGGCGTCCGGGTCGTTCCAGTACCCGCGCACCAACGACTGTCCGCGCAGCCACAGTTCACCGACCTCGCCCTCGGGCAGCGCCGAACCGCCGGGCCCGGCGATCCGCACCTCGGTGGCGGGTGTCGGCCGCCCGGCACTCTCCGGCCACCTGCGGTACTCGTCGCCGAAGTTGGCCAGTACCCCACCGCTCGTCTCGGTCAGCCCGTACCCGTTGCGCGGCTCGATGCGCGAGCCGTACCGCGCGGTGAGCCCGCTCACGAGCCCGGGCGGAGCCGCCGCTCCCCCGGTGTTCAGCGCGGTCAGGGTCTCCAGGTCCGCCCCGGACTCCTCGGCGGCGGCGAGGAGTTGGAGCGCGGTCGCCGGTACCCCGGCGTAGTGCGTGACCCGATGTTCCTCGATGAGTTCGAGGGCGCGGACCGCGTCCCACTTGTGCATCAGGACGAGGGCGCCGCCCGCCGACATCGCCGCGTACACCGCGGTGAACGCGGCGACATGGAAGAAGGGGAAGGTCATGAGGGTGACCGGGGCGGGGCCCTGGCCCGGGACGACACCGCGTCCGAGCATGGACATGGCCGCCTGGAAGCGGGGGTTCATCACCGCGCCGGCCTGCGCGAGCTGAGTGGCGACGGCGCCCTTGGGGCGGCCGGTGGTGCCGGAGGTGTAGAGGATGGTGGCGTCCGCGTGCGGCGGGACCCCGACGTCCGGCGGCCCGGCGGCCGGATCGGGCGAGGTGAGCTCGTCGATGTCGTCGAAGCGCTCGAACCCGTCGGGCAGCTCGCCTGCGTGATGGAAGACCATGCCGCGCACACCCCGCGCACCGGCCCATCCCGCCACCCGCTCAAGCCGCTCACCGTCGACGAACAGCACCCGGGGAGCGCAGTCGTCGAGGGCGTACGCACACTCCTCCCCGGTCCACCACGCGTTCAGCGGCACCGCCACAAGGCCCGCCAACTGGGCGGCCCAGAAGGCGATGTGCCACTCGGGGTGATTGCGCAGGGCGATGACGGCGCGGTCGCCGGGGCGCAGCCCGTGGACGTCGGTGAGGCGGCGGGCCAGCGCGCAGGACGCGGCGAAGAACTCGGCGTAGGTGTACGTCCGGCTCTCGGCGATCAGGAACGGCCGGTCGCCGAAGGCCCAGACCGTCTCGACGAACTCGCGCAGGGTGCGCGGCCCGGTGGCGTACCGCGCGGCGCCCGACTCGTCGCGGACGACCTCGAACGGCGCCCCCGGCGCGGTGAGCAGCGCCTCGGCGCGGGCCGGCTCCATGTGCGGGCCGCCCGGGCTCCTCGGCCCGTTCGACTGCGCCTCGCTGTCCTGCGCCCCTGACGTCACCACGGGAAGCCCTCCTAAGCGCCTGCTCAGTCCCAGTGGTGCGACGCTATGCCGCTCGCCCGCCGCGGTCAAGGTCGGTGTAGAACACAACCGCCTCGCGGGGTCATCCGGGCATGACGACCTGGCCGATTCCGTTCGGTCCCGACGCCGTGCCGGACAGCGCGTCCTCCGGGACCGGCCGGTCGGCCTTCAGGGCGCCCCACACCTTCGCGACCCGGGCCGCGTCCGGCACCAGACGGTCCTCGTCGCCCTGCTCCAGCTGGGCCGGAAGGGTGACCATCTGGACGTCCCGCGCACCCAGCCCCCGCATCGAATACGCCAGCGAGGCGAGGTCGCCGACGTGCGCGAGGGAGGAGTCGGCGGTGAGGGACTTCGTCGCGGCGTCGGCCACGTCGAAGAGCCTGGCCGGGTCCGTCAGGAGCTTCCCGCCGGCGACCCGCCCGATCAGCGCCGTCAGGAACTGGTGCTGCAACTGGATCCGGCCGAGATCGCTGCCGTTGCCGACGCCGTGCCGGGTGCGTACGAGGTCGAGGGCCTGCTGGCCGTCCAAGTGGTGCTTGCCCGCGGGGAGATGGAGCCCGCTCTCCTTGTCGTCGATGGGCTTGGCCAGGGTGACGTCGGCGCCGCCGAGGGCGTCCATCAGCTCGGCGAACCCGTTGAAGCCCACCTCGACATAGTGGTTGACGCGCAGCCCCCCGCTCAGGGCCTCCACCGTCGCGACCGTGCAGGGGGCGCCGCCCGTCTCGTACACGGAGTTGAACATGACGCCTTCGCGTGCGGTCAGTTTCCGGCCGGACGTGGTGGTGCAGGCAGGGCGGTCGACGATGGTGTCGCGCGGGATGCTGACGAGGGTCGCCTTCTTGCGTCCGGCGTACACATGGAGCAGTAGTGTGGTGTCGGAGCGCCCCGTGTCGTCGCCGCCACCCGCCCGCGAGGCGTTCTTCCCGGCCCGTGAATCGGAGCCGACGACGAGGATGTTGAGGTCGGAGGTGGCCGACGCGGCGGGGGTGAGCAGCGAGCCGAGCTCGACCCCGGTGATGTTGTGGTTCAGCCGGTGCCAGGTGTACGCGGCCGCGCCGCCCACGAGCAGCATCAGCCCGGCGAAGGAGCAGAGCACGATGCGGGCGGTTCGGCCGGGCCGGGGTATCCGGCCCCGGCGAGGTCCGTACGTCATCCCTCGACTCCGTCCGTCGGCGACCGCCCAGGAACCCAAGAACTCGGCATGCGTGCGCACAGGGCGTTACCGCACACTACAAGAAAGGTGCATTACCCCGCATAACGGGCAGCCCGGGCTGCCGGAGGGGAGAGGTACACGGTGATGTTCAGGACGATGTTCGCAGCGATGTCCATACGGATATCGGCGCCGCGGCCGGGGCGCCCGGGATGGCCGGACGAGCGCCGCCGGGCGGCCCGGGGGCCGGGACGGCCGGGACGGCCGGGCGGGCGCCGCCGGATCGGGCGGCGCGGGCGGCGCGCCATGGCGTCGGCCCTGCTCGCCGTGGCGGCCCTGGGGCTCACTGCCGCGTGTTCGTCGGGCGGCGGCGACCACGCGGCGCCGAGCCCGAGCCCGACGGTCTCCAAGGCCCGGATCACCACCACGCCCAAGGACGGCGCGGGCCATGTCGGCATCACCGTCAAAGACGTCACAGCGAGCGTCACGGGCGGCAGCTTCACCTCGGTCACCCTGACGGCCCAAGGCGGCCCGTCGATACCCGGCGCGACGGCCGGCACCACCTGGCACCCCTCGGCGAACCTGGCCCGCGGCACGGCGTACACCCTGACCGCCGAGGCGAAGGACCCCGACGGACGCACGGCGACCACGACCACCCACTTCACGACCGTGTCCGAGAAGAACTCGGTGATCGCGTTCTACACCCCCGAGGACACCTCCACGGTCGGCGTCGGCATGGAGGTCTCGTTCCGGTTCGACAAACCCGTGAGCAATCGCAGGGCCGCCGAGTCCGCGGTGACGATCTCGTCGAGCGGCGGCCTGCGGTCCGTCGGCCACTGGTTCGGCGACCGGCGCCTGGACTTCCGCCCCGAGAACTACTGGACGCCCGGGACCAGGGTGTCGGTCGCCTTCGACTTCGACGGCCTCGAACTGGCCAAGGGAATATACGGAGTTCAGGACAAGTCCTTCTCCTTCACGGTGGGCCGCGCGCAGATCTCCACCGTGGACGCGGCCGCCCAGCAGATGACCGTCCAGCGCGACGGCGCGACGATCAGAACGGTGCCGGTCTCCACGGGCTCGCCCCAGTACGCCACGTACAACGGCACGATGATCATCAGCGAGCAGGACCGCCGGACGAAGATGAACAGCACCACGGTGGGGCTCGGCGACGAGTACGACATCCCCGACGTGCCGCACGCCCAGCGCCTGACCAACTCGGGCACCTTCATCCACGGCAACTACTGGGCCTCGCCCGCAACGTTCGGCGCACGGGCCTCAAGCCACGGCTGCATCGGCATCCAGGACACCCAGGGCGGCGGCGACCCGGACGCCCCCGCTGCCTGGTTCTACGCCAACTCGATGCTCGGCGACGTGGTGATCGTACGGAACTCGACGGGCGGCGGCACGGTCGCGCCCGACAACGGGCTCAGCGGCTGGAACCTCCCCTGGGCGGAGTGGACGGCGGGCAGCGCGATCACGTAGAACCCGGCGCCCGCCCCCGGCCAACCCCGGCCGTCGCCAACGGGGTTGACCGGTCAACCCCGGCCGCCCGCACCGGGGTTGACCCTTGACCGCCGGCCGGCCCGCCTTCGACGCGCCTTGGGCTCGGCTTCGGCCCGTCTTGGGCTCGCCTTCGGCCCGAGGTGGCCGAGCGGTGTGCCGATGACGGGCGCCTACTCACCCCTGGAGGAGCCGAAGGCGACGTCCGTGTTCTCGCCGCCCCAGCCGTCCGCGCTGTGCCAGATGACATGGACGCGGAAGATGTCGCGCACCGCGTCCACCGACCAGTCGTCGGCGGGCGGTTCGGAGAGGACGAGGTAGAGACCGTCGGCCGGGGCGGGCAAGGTGTGGTTGATCTCCAGCAGGCGGGTCGCGCCCGATCGCAGGTCCGCGTAGGCGCGGTGGCCCGCGCCCAGGGCCTCGTACAGGAAGAGACCGTGCGGGGTGACACAACTGACGTCCACGACCGGTGAGTCGTCCGGCTGGAGGTCCGCATAGAAGAGCGATGACTTCACCGCGTGGCGGACCGCTTCGTGCTTCTTGCACGCACGGTCGGCGCCGGCGGCCGTCTCCAGGGCCCGAAGGAAGCCGTCCTTCGTGGTCGCGGCCGGTGCCGCGCCGGTGTCCACAGTCGTCATCTGCGCGTCTTCCTTCTGCTGGGGCTGCTGGGGCTGTTCGGGCTGCTGGGGCTGTTGGGGCTGTTCGGGCCGCGGCGGGGCGACGGGGGCCGCGTCGTCGAAGGCCGGTGCCGGTTCCGTCGCCGTGTCGAAGCGCTCCTGAAGCTCCCGCCGCGCTTCGCCGAGGGTCCCCGCCCAGCCGGAGGCCGCCAGTGCGTCGGCCAGCCTGCTCCCGTCGAAAGTGCCGTCCTTGAGCGCACGGTTGGCCGCGGCGGCGAGGTCACGGAGAACGCCGAGTCGTTCCCTGTCCGGAGCGCCGAACAAATGAAACACGTTGACCCAGTCGGCCTGGTCCCGGCGCAGGACGCGGTTGGCCATGCCCTGGAGTTCGGAGAGACGGATACGGGCGTCGCGCACGTCGCCGTCGCTCTTTGCCAGCTCGGCGAGAACATCCAGGGCCGCGAGGTAGCGCCCTGCCATCCGCTCGGAAATGGGCGACCGGCCGCGCTGGTCGGCGGTGAGCACCGTCTGGGCCGTCTCGTTGGCGAACACCCAGCAGTCCAGCTTCTCGCCCCGCAGCGGCGGCACCGATCCGTGGCGCACGGTGAGGACGAGCGGCCGGCCGATCACCGGCGACACCGGCTTGACCTTGTAGCGACCGCCCGGCGCCCGGCCGACGACCTCGACCCTGACATCGCTGCCGATCCGGGGAAGCAGCCCGGCTCCCGCGGTGTCCGGCCGGACCTCCGGCACGGTCGGTGCCCGGTCGTCCCCGGCAGCGGTCAGGACCTCCGGGAGCGGGGCGGTGTGCAGGACGGTCAGGCTCTGGGTGCTGCGCGTGAGAGCCACGTACAACTGGCGCAGCCCGGCGGGCCCCCGGTCGGCGATCGTGGCGGGCTCGACGACCAGGACATGGTCGTACTCCATGCCCTTGACCTGGGCCGCGGCCAGCACGGACACGGACTCGCGGCTCCGCTCGCCGATGAGGGCGTCCGCCGCGATCCTGCGGCCGATGGCGTCCAGCCAGTCCGAGTCGTCGGGAACGATGACGGCCACGGAGCGGGGCGTGCTGCCGTCACTGGTGCCCACGAGCCGGGCCACGTGCGCCACGGTGTCGTCGAGCAGCTTCCACGGCTCGCTCGCCACCATCCGTACGGCGTCCGCTCCCACCTCCCGGACGGCCTGCGGGTAGGGCAGGGTCGGGGCGATCGTCCGTGCGAGGGGGGCGACGAACGCCATGATCTCGGCAGGGACGCGGTAGCTGGTGGTGAGCTGGGCCACGCTCCAGTCGCCGTGGTCGGAGAGGAGGGCGCCGAGCAGGTCCCAGCTCGTGGGAATGTGCGTGCCCGTCGCTTGCGCGAGGTCGCCAAGGACGGTCATGGACCCGCCGACGGCGGAGCGCCGCCGCAGTGAGCGGGCCTGCATGGGCGTGAGGTCCTGGGCCTCGTCGATGACGATGTGGCCGTAGCGCGGCGGGGTGTCACCGCTGATCAGTACGCGCAGCTCTTCGAGGCATACGTGGTCGTCGAGGGTCCATGGATCGTCATCGGCGCTGGCGGCGCGAGCCCGCAGCAGGGCGGCCTGTTCGTCCGCGTCGAGGATGCCTTCGGCGCAGGTCCGCAGCAGGTCGGCCGAGTCGTAGAGGCTGCGCAGGGCCTCGCGGGGTCCGGGGGACGGCCAGATGCGTTCGATCAGGCGCTGGACCCGGCGGTTGCGCTCCAGGTCACGGCGGATCGTGGCGGCCCGCCCGCGGCCGGGCACGATGGCGGCGAGTTCCTTCAGGAGCCGGTCGACGAAGAGCCCCCGGAAACGGTCGCGCCGCTGCCGAAAGGGCCCCTCGCCCGCGTGGGCCCGGTCGAGGAGGGCCAGGACCTCGGACTTCGGCACGCGCAGGGTCGTACTGCCCGCGGTGACGACGATCGCGGGCTCGTCCCCCTTGAAGGCGGCGGCGACGGTGAGGGCGTCGACGGCCTGGGGCCGGTAGTCACTCTCGACGCGGCGCCGCAGCACGTCCGCCATACGCCGGTCCGACTTCACGAGACGAGCCTTTGGGGAGTCGGTGCCGGGGGTGGGGGTGTTGCCAGGGTTGGCGCCGAGGTTGCTGCCAGGGTTGACGCCAAGGCTCTCGCCCTCCCACAGGCGGCCCAGCTGGACGGCGTTGACGTCGCGGGTGCCGAGAGTGGGCAGGACCTGGCCGACGTAGTCGAGGAACCGCTGGTGAGGGCCGATGACGAGAATGTCCCGGGCCTTGAAGTGCTCGTTGTTGACGAGCCAGGTGACCCGGTGGAGACCGACCGCCGACTTGCCGGTACCGGGGCCGCCCTGCACGACGAGGATGTCCGAGGGCGAGCCGGTGACCAGCTCCATCTGGTCACGCCGGATGGTCTCGACGATGTCCCGCATACGACCACCCCGCGACCGCTGAAGCTCACGCAGCAGAAAGTCGTCCGGCCGCAACACTTTGCTGCGCCGCCGCGGTACGACGTCACCGGAGGGTGGGCCCGGGAGGGGGTCGGGGACGGGGGCGGCCGGTGCGGGTTCGGGGGCGGGGGCCGATTCGGGTTCGGGGGCCGGTGCGGGTTCGGGGGCGGGGGCCGGTGCGGGCGCCGGTGCCGGCTCGGGCTCGGGTTCAGGTGCCGATTCGGGTTCGCGGGCCGGTGCCGGTGCGGGTTCGGGTTCGGGGGCCGGTGCAAGTTCGGGCGCCAATTCGGGCGCCGATTCGGGCGCGGGTAACGGTGCCGGCCCCGGCGTGGATTCGGGCATGGACTTCGGCCCGGGTTCCGGCACAGGCTCGGGCACGGGTTGCGGCGCCACCTCAGGCGCGCGGGGCGCGTTCCTCTTCTCCGTCGGCTTGTCGTCGGCGGCTTGCCGAGGCTCCGGTACGGCGGCGAGCTCGGGCACGGCCAGGGGGACGGCGGCCGTCCGCGGGAGCATCCGTGCCGTCATCGACGGGGAAATCTCGTCGTAGTAGGACTCGACAATCCGCTGTACGCAGCGGAGCCGCCGACGCAGGACCACCTCGCCCGGATCCTCGGGCCGGGCCTCGATCCACTCCTTGGCGAGCGGACTGGTCCACAGCACGACCACCGGATCGTTCTGGCTGTCCTTCACGCCCCGGCGTCCGATGTACCAGGGCCGGGGCTCCCCGCCCGGGTCCTCCGGCGCGTCGACGCGGGAGAAGACCAGGGCCTCGTCGCCGAGCCCCCCGTACGCCGCCGCGCGGGCCTCCGCCGCGGCCCGGTTGGCGATGCCGTCCTTGCCGCTCGCCGAGGCGGTGGCGGTCGAAGTGCCGCTCAGCTCAGCCAGTTTGCCGGCGTAGCAGTCGTACGCGTGGTCCACCGCGCGCTGCTCGCCGGCGAGGATGTCGTCCCGAGTGGTGGTGCTCATGTGCGTCCTCCCTGCGGTGCCGGGGGACACCGCCACGGGCATGTGCCCGTGCCCCGAGGACACAACTATCAGAGACCGGGCGGTGACGAACAGTCAGCGCAACAGTTCGTGGGAGGGACTGGGGCTCTCGTACGCCGACCCGCCCGCACCGGGTCGTACGTGCCGGGTTTCCTCCCCGCCCAGGACGAGGATTCCGCCTGGCAAGCAAATCCACGGACCCCACCCTCGCCCACTCCCCTCGACCGGGAGATCAACTCCACCCCCGGCTCCCCCGTGCCCCCCCATCAGCTGGGCTCCCCTTGCCTGATCAACTCCGCAAGCCGCCCCACAACCGTCCTCCCGGCACCGAGCGGGGTAACCCCCTCGCCCCCGCACTCCCACCCGCTACACTGACGGTGGCGTGCCGGCCCGCTGGCGCGCCCGCCGGATCAGTGGACCGACGTGCCCGGGATCAGCGGCATCAGCCGCCCCTCCCGACACCCGCTCCCGAGATCCGCGCCTCCGTAGCTCAGGGGATAGAGCACCGCTCTCCTAAAGCGGGTGTCGGCAGTTCGAATCTGCCCGGGGGCACCGAACTGGACAGCAGGTAAGCACCGCTGAGGGGCCTCCCATTCATTCGAACGGGAGGCCTCTTTCATGATCAACTTCCACATAGATTCCACATCCCCACGCGATCGCGAGCCCGGCGGCGATTCCCACGTCACCCGTCCGAGGGACTTGCTCAGGTTCAACAACTCGTTAGAGTGCTGTCCGACCGGGGCCGGCGCGTCTCCCCCACGTGCGCCAGATCTACGCCGGTCGACAACCTGTGGTGTCCGTTCGGGGAGGTTCGGCCCACAGGAAGAGGCCCCCTGCCGCATGAGTCGGCGGGGGGCCTTCTTGCACAGTAAACCGCCCCGCCCCCGAGAAAGGGGCGGGGCGGCGTGCCCTGACCGAATCAGAGCACGGGACGGTCGAATCAGGCGGATCTACGTACGCCGCCGACCGTCCAACCCGACTGCGCGCGCACGGGCGGCGCGGCCGGGCGTATGCGTGGGGGACTCCGAGGAATACCCAACTGAGGAAAGATCATTCAATGTAGGCTTCACCCTACATACATTCGATCATGGAGCCATGAGCGTGGGACAGTGCCCCGCTCCGTTCCACCGCCCGACTGGGTACTCGCGCGCCGCCAGGCCGTCGGTGACCGCATCCGTGCCGCACGCCTGCGAGCGAACCTCACACAAGAGCAGGTCGGCGGACGTACCGGAATCGACCGGGCCACGTACAACCGAATCGAGCAGGGCCACGCGAGCCCGCTCCTTGACAGCCTGATTCGAATCGCCGACGCGATCGGCGTACCCCTCGCGGACCTCGTGAGGCAATAGAGGGGATGCTCAGGGCCGGCGCGGCAAGAAACTCCGCTGGGACTCCCGAGTCAGCCCCGCCGCCCGCGCGGCCTCCGTCTCCACTGCCGAGGCCGGACGCAACTCGCCGGTCCGGATGGTCGCCTCGCTCAGCTGGCCGGGTGGAGACGGCCGCAGGAAGGCGATCCGCTTCATGTCGGGGCCGAGGTCGAGGATGATGAGCCCCGTCCGCCCCTCGCGGTCGTACACGACGTAGTCCCACCTCTTCACGAGTCGGCCCCCTCGCCGAGCGCGGCCGTGCCGGCCCGAATCAGCCCCAGCACCCGAGCCGGGTCGCACAGGGCGCCAGGCCAGGACATAGGCACGGCCCAATAGCTTGACCACGTTTCGGTCTGCTCGTTTTCTCCGACCCGTGGCACGCCGACGAAGTGGCCGAGACCGAGATACGCGGCGTGTGGGCCGAGATCCGGGCCGGGCGGAGCCGGTGGCACCAGGGCGTAGAAGCGGCGGCCGCCCGGGTCGTGGATGACCGGGCCGCCGAGGGTGCGCAGGATCGTAGAGGCGGTCGAGAACCCTGTGGCATCGCCGGCGTGGACGAGTTCGTCGGCGAGGCGGAACGCGCAGAACCGGCGGCCGAGCGCGAGGACGGCGAGACGGCGGTCGGCCCAGTGCGTGTACGCATCGGAGGGCCGGTTGAGACTGCTGGCGAGCCAGTCTGAGATCGCTTCCCGTTCGGACTCGGTGAGGGGATGGATGAGGGTGGTCATGGGTGCCTCCGCCGTCGACTGCTTCGGCCTCTCAGGATCTCGTTACACACGGTGCTGGCTCGATACCCAAGCGGTAATCTCACCGTGAGATGGGTTCCTATCCCTCACGGATAGAGGAGTTGGCCGTGCAGACGATGACTTCAGGGATCGACCTCCCCGCTTGGGCGTGGGAGACAGCCGAACTGCGGGAGGCATTGCGCCGCCGCGACATGGGCGCGGTCTTCCGGCGCGTGCAGCAGTACTCCGGGGCCAGTCAGGCGAGGATCGGCGCGGCCGTCGACATAGCGCAGGGGCGCGTCAATGAGATCATCAACGGCCGCCGAGAGGTGTCCCGCCTCGACGTGTACGAACGGATCGCCGACGGCCTCGATATGCCCGACGACGCCCGCCACCTCCTCGGCCTCGCGGCGAGCAGGGAGAAACGCTCCGGCGGTGCTGCCTTCGACCTCGCGGTCTTCCCGGAAGTCGTGCGTGTCTACGCGTCCCAGGCGTCCGCGCGCGAGGAGATCCAGCAGCAAGCCCGCGCGGCCCGGGAGCTTGACGTCCTGGCCGTCCGCGGGCTGGGCCTCATCGGCCTGAACGATTCCCTCCTCCGCGCCTGCCTGCCGCGCGGGCAGGGGGGCCACGGGCTCCGTGTGCGGCTGCTGCTCCTCGACCCTGAGTCTCCCGCTACCGCCCAACGGGCCGCCGAGATCGGCGAGTCGGCTGAGTCCCTTGCCAGTGGGGTGCGTCTGGCCGAGGCGCGGCTGCGCGAACTCTCCGGCAGCTGCGACGTGCAGGTGTACCGGTACAGCATGCTCCCAACGTGGCGCGTGATCCGCACCGATTCGACGATGTTCGTCGGGGCTTTTGACGCGGGCTGGGAGGGGCACGAGTCGGCGTGCTACAAGGTGATGGAGACGGCGCACGGACCGTTGTACCGCGGGTTCCGGCGGATGCTCCAGGCCATCGTCGACGGGGCCGAACGCACGGTGTAGAGAGAGGGGATCGCCGGTGATCGAGGCAGAGCTGAAGGCACGCGTCCATACCCCCGAGGCGGTAGTGAAGCGGCTCGACGAGCGGACTACCGGACGGGCCGAGGTGTACCAGGACACGTATTACGACGACCCCGCCGGCCGCCTGGAGGGCTCCGATAAGGAGCTGCGGGTGCGCACCGTGCACGGCACCGATGAAACGCGAACACTGCTGACGTACAAGGGCGCCAAGGTGGATGAGGCGTCCGGGTCGAAGCCCGAGCACGAGACTTGGGTCAGCGATCCTGAAGCCGTCCACGCGCTGCTGCGAGGGCTCGGCTACGTACCGGTCGTCGCCTTCGAGAAGCGGTGCCGCAACTACGACTTCGAGGCTAACGGCCGCAAGATGGTCGCCACCCTGGTCCGCGTCCCGGAGATCGACGGAACGTTCGTCGAGCTGGAGACGATCGTGGACGAAGCAGACGTTGCCGCAGCCCTCGGTGACGTCCGGGCGGTGCTCCGCGACCTCGGCATCGAGGAAGAGGACCTGACGACCGAGCTGTACACCGACGCCGTACGGGCGGGACGCACCTCATCCTGAACACGACACAACGCCCCCTGACTGGCCCGAAGGGCGGCCAGGGGGCGTTTGTGCTCGGCGACCCTGGTTCGCGGGCCAGCCCGGCGCCAAACTCCCCAAACAGTCCGCCTGAGACGCAAAACACCCCCCGCCGCCCGAAGGCGACGGGGGGAACACCTACCTACGCCATGGCGACAAATCCAAGTCCGCCGGCGGGTCGGGCAACGGGCCTGCCTCAGACGTCGGCTCCACCTTGCGGGCCCACTTCAACAAGTCCAACACGAACGAGGTCAGCAACTTCCGCTGCGTCCGCTCGTCCTTCAGCTCTTGGTCGAGACGCGTCGTGATCGCCGCGAAGTCGTCCCGCCGAGACGCCCGCCGAGACTGCGACCACGCCGCCATGCCCCCGAGCGCCCCGACTCCAGCCGTGGCGAGCACTCCCCAATCCATCAGTCACCGCGCTTTCTGAGGTGCGGCGGCAGGGGATCTTCCATACCGCTCACCATCGTGATGAGGATCGCGAAGCTGACCCACGCCGCGGCCGAGCCCGCCGCCGGCCCGTACCCGCGGGACGCCGAGATCGTGAACGCGGCGGCCCACACCGCAGCCGGTACGGCGAGCGTGCCGAACCCGACGCTCTGCCGGTGCGACGCCACGAGCCCCGCCAGCACGGCAACCAGCCCGCAGACGACCCACCCCCAGCCCAACAGGGTCAGCGGGACGTGCGCGGTCAGGTAGTCCAGGCTGCGGGACCGGGCGTACCCGGGGTCATTGAGGATGCCGAGGTAGCCGTATGCGGCCCAGCCAAGACCCCCCACGATGAGGATGGCGCGGCGGCGCGAGACGGGCCGCCACGCCCCCGCGCCCCACATCACACGCCCGGTGCGGTCGAGGCGCTGTTCTTGTCGCCGATCGCGCGGGCGAGCATGCCCTTGACGAGCGACGCGGCCGCGGCGATACCGGCCGCGCCCATGGTCTCCCAGAAGCTGGCGTGGAACATGTCGGCCGGGCCGGCCGCCACGCCGATGCCGCACGCGGCCCCGACGAACGTGGCGAGCACCCGCTCGGTGACGTCCTTGGCGTAGGTCTCGCCGGTCTTCACGAGGCCGTTGATCGAAGGAATGGACATGGTGGATCCGTTTCTGTGAGGGGTCAGCTGTCGAGGCGGGCCGCGATGTTGGCGGCGACCTTGTCGGCGATGGCGTCGGCGAGCGCCGGGTTCGCGGCGATCGCGGCGGCGAGCGCTTGCATCTGCGCGTCGCTCGCGCCGGTGGTGCCGAGCGTGTCGACTTTCTTGCTCAGCGCGGCGACGCCGGCCTGCGCGGCTGCGGCGGCGTTTGCGGCGTCCATGAGGGTCTGGTGTACGTCCGGTTTGTCGCCGTGGCTGTACGACCAGACGTCGAGGGGGGTGGTAGCCATGTCGTCCTCCGGGGTTGGGGTGCCGAGGGCCCACGCTCGGAGCGCGGCGGCGTCGAGGTGGCAGTAATCGCGGTCGAGGCCGCCTGCTTCGCTGTACTGGTGGAACAGCCACGGAGTCTGGATGCCGGGGTCGCCGGCGGCGCGTCCGGCGGTGGCGATCCACAGGAAGTCGCCGTAGAAGCCGCTCTTGTCGACGTTGCGCCAGTAGTCGGTGTTGGCGTACATGCCGACCCGCAGGTGCGGCATGCGGCCCTTCACGTACCGCAGCCACGCGTCCTTGTACGCGGCCTGCGTCGCCTTGGGCACCCCGGAGTTGGCCTTGTCGTAGCCCTCCCAGTCGAGGACGATCAGGTCGCCGGGCTGCCATTTGACCTGAGACAGGAAGTGATCTGCTTCGGCCTGCGGGCTGTTGGCCATGTAGGGGTAGTGGTACGCGCCCCACACCAGACCGTTCGCCCTGGCGTGGTCGCGCTGCGCCACCCAGTTCGGGTTGATGTACGACAGACCCTCGGTGACCTTGACGAACGCGAACGACAGGCCGCTCGTACTGGGTGACGTCGACTGGTACGACGCCCAGTCCTGACCGTAGACGCCCACGTCACAGGGCCTTCGCGGTCAGCCAGGTGTGCATGGCGGCGGCCAGGGCCTGGTCGACGCCGGCCGGGGTCGGCGGTGCCGGGACGGGGGCAGGGCTGGTCAACGGGACGAACACCGTGGCGTCGCCGTCCTCGTCGAGGAGCCGGCCGAGGTCGTCAAAGGAGAACGAGAAGCAGCCGTCGACGCCGAACCCGGTTCCCCAGCTGTTCCGGGCGAGTACGGTCCCGGCGGCTGCGTCGATGCCGTAGAGCAGGAACTCGTGGCCGCCGCGCACGCTGCCGGAGATGCTGACCAGACCCGAGGCGTCCGGGTTGTCGAACCCCTCGTACCAGTTCACGCCCACGATCAGCGGCATTGTCGTAAGGGCCTTCAGTGTCGCATCGAGGCTGAGCGCGTGCTGGTACCCGCTGATCAGCCCGGCCGCCTGCGCGGCCTTCGCGACGGCCAGGCCGGTGGAGCCGGTGTCGGTGGGCGGGTACTGTCCGCGGATCGAGTCGAGGCGGGTCGCCGCGGTGTACAGGGCGACCGCTTGCTTCTCGTCGGCGCCAGCATCGCCGGTCGGGCGCGCGGCCACGGTGGCCGGGATCGCGCCGTACAGCGGGTCCGTGCCGGCCAGGCCCTCGGCCGCGTTGCCGGTGCAGCTGCCGAGGTCGCCCTGATCCAGGACGGGAATCCGCACGGCGTGCGTGGCCGAGGTGTACGTGCTGGGCAGCAGATCCTCGGACAGGGCGTAGGCGCGGGAGCGGGGGTCGTGCTCGACGTGACGGCCGAGCCTGCCCGCACCGGGGTACTCGTCAATGAAGCGGATCACGATGCCTCCAGAGCATGACAAACACCCCGGCCTGAGGCTCGGGGCGTTGAGGGATGTAGGGGACGGCAGAGTCAGCTGAAGGAGGGCGGGGTCGCGTTCAGGTTCGTGCTGTAGACCCGGTTTTCCTGGTCCTGTTTGAGCACGGACATGGGGTTGATGACGCCGTGCGGCCAGGGCTGCGCGTTGAATCCCTGGACGATGCTCAGGGCGATCTCGTCGGTGACGCCGGCTGCCGATGTCAGCGTGAACCCGCCGTCGTTCTCCCCTGTCTCACTGTTGATGGTGAACGTGAACTGGTACTCGGTGGATTCGTACACGGAACTCACGGGGTTCTCCTCGCTATCGGCTGATCCAGTGGACGCACATGGATGCCGTGAAAATGCTGCCCGCGGTGGTGTTCATGGCGCCGCCCGAGGCTTGCCCGGCCATGACTTCGATGTAGTCCGTGGTGCCGTTCGCGGTGACGCGGCCGAAGCACTGCATGCCGGATGTCACGGCGTTGACCGGGTCGAATGACGAACCGCTGCCCACGACGCCGCTTCCGTTGAAACCAATTTGGAGGCGCCGGTCGCCTGCGGTGGTATTGGGCCAGCCAACCGACCCGAACACCATGTACACGCCCGGAACGGTGGGCGTGTAGCGGCTGGTGTTGGTGACGGTGGAATGCCCGCCGTCAGGATCCAGCAGCTCAGTGTCCAGGTTCAGCCCGACCATTGCGTTGCTGCCTGGGATGGACTGAGCGGTCGTGGCGTATCCGAAGAAGATCGGGGGCGCGGTCAGGAAGCTGTTCAATGCTGCGACCTGGGCGTTGAACAGCGCGCTCGTGTTGTAGTTGCCGGGCGATTCGGTGACGGCTACGGGGACGGTGCGGCCCACGGTTCCCTCCGATCAGTAGGCGAACGCGGTCGCGTCGAACGCGCTGGCGGTGTCCCAGGTGGTGGGGTCGGTCGTTCCGGTCGGGAGTGCTTCGTTGACCAGGTCACCGGCCGTGTGGGCTTTGGTGGTTGCTGCGGTGAGGGTGAGGACGGCGCTGGTCCAGCCCGCTGAGGTCGCCCCGACCGCCGAGACGGTCACGGTCTCCTGGTTGGCGGTGTTCTGCCCGAGGACGATCTGCGTGCCGACCGAGAGCTGGGCGGCCAAGGGGTTCGTGTTGTCCTGCGAGTTGTTGACCGTGATCGACGAGACGCCGGATGCCACCGTGGTTTTCAGCGTCGTGTGCCACGCGGCGAACAGGCCGTAGGGCGTCAGGTCGGCGGGCGAGCACTGGAGCGTGCAGAACGCCTCGTTGCTGTCGCTGAAGTCCCATTGGATCGACTCGACGAAACAGTCGATCTGGATTGCCGGTGCGCCGAAGGGCCGCTTCATGACCCGTACCCGGGTGCCGAGCTCCAGGCCGAGCAGGACCGGCCACAACGCTGGGTAGGCCGACGGGTGGAGCTTGAGACCGGCGACGCGGTACGCGGGCTGCTTGTACCGGGACACCAGGTAGGACGCGGCGTCCTGACACTCCTGCGGCGACGTCGAGTTGACCGTGCGGGTCATGGTCCGCGGCCCGTAGGCCGTGACCGACGCCGTATCCCGCGCGGTGAACTTGCTGGCGGGCGAGACCTGACTGACCACCGCGACGTTCGCGAGGTGTGTGGTGTCGTAATCCGGGTCGATGCTCTCGTAAGGGAACTCGCCCCCGGCGGTGTTCTCGCCGAAGACGGCCGCCGGCACGGTCGCGTTGTAGCGGGCGCCACGGGAACGGAAGTTGATGACGCCGTCCGCCCCGACGAAGTGCTCTCCTCCTTCGGTGTCGACAACCGCCTGAAGTGCGGTGAAAGCGTCTTGGCCGGCGAAGTCGGCCGGCCCCATGCTCCTCGTCAGGCCAGGCTGGATGTACCAGGTGATGTTGGACCCGGTGTATACGAGGATGCGGAGGTAGCGGGCATCCGTCGACTCCCCCGAGAAGGAGTTTTTCCACGCCGCATAAATGTCGTCGGTGTCATCGTTGAGCAGGTAGGTGGGGAATTCGCAGGCGAACGCTATGTCGCCCTGGAAATTGTCTCCTGCCGCACCCCCGAGGCCCACGTCGTACCAGGCGCCCAGACTGTCGCTGACGAGGCCGGTCGGGGTGATCGTGGACCCGGCCGTGCGGAACCAGTTGTTCCCATCAATGCTGACGCGCATCTCGCCGTCAGCCTGGGACCACCCGAAAATCGCGAGGTGCCAATTCCCATCTGCCACGCTCGGAATTGATCCGTCGTTGAGCTGGAACGGCGCAGACAGGCTGACGTTCGTGGGGCCACCGACCGTCAAGTACAGGTGCGTATCCGAGCCGACCGCCAGGAAAATCTTGCTCCCCGTAGCCAGGGCACCGGTCGGTGCGTGCTGCTTGTCCATCGAGGACCAGATGACAGCTGCGTCCGAGGGGGTGGGGCCCGTGTACCGGAACGCGATCGCGCGGGTCCACACCGTGGGGTCAGTCGGCCCCTTGATGCCTGCTCCGGTCAGGTCGATGACGGAACTGGCGAACAGGGCGCCGACACCTGGGGACGGGTTCGTGATCGTGGTGACGGTGCCCGTGCTGCCGGTGAACACGCCGTTGACCGGGTCGGTTGCCGTGATCTGCGTGCCGGGAGCCACCGAGCCTGCCCCGTTCTTCGAGTTGATGATCCCCACGACGTCGCAGTTGCCTGTGGCGTCGGCGAACTGCGTCGCGCCCGAGCCCTCGTCGAGGCGGTACGCGAACCGGGCGCCGGCCGCGGTCAGGGCCTCGGTCAGCGGGTCGTCGAGGATGTACTGAGACAGCAGCGAGAGTGCATCGACGCTGTTCGGCGTGATCGTCGAGAACTGTGCGCCGTTGAACGCGGGCTTCCACTGGTTCGCGTAGCCCTCGTACATGGGGTACCAGACGCCCGGCTGCGTCCACGCCGAGACGGTGGAGCCCTTCTCCAGCTGCCAGGCGTCGACCTGAATGGTGCAGGTCGCGCCAGCAGTGGCCGCGACCACTGCGCCGAAATCTGTGCCGACTGCCCCTGTGAGGGCCGTGGCGGTGACGGTGATCTGCGTCCAGGCGGCGGTGGCCGATCCGGTAAGCGTCGCCGGGGAGCCGTAGGTCCACGATGTAGTGGAGCCTAGAGGCGTCACGTACCAGGCCTGCCCGCCTTTGACCTGCAATGTGGTACCCGGCGTGATGTTCCGGATACGCATCTGCATCGTGTACGTCTGGCCAGGCAACGCGGCGGGCTCCGCCGTGTGACAGATCCGAGCCCCTACAGCCGTGCCGGACGGCACCGCAAACTGGAGGACGTTGGCGCCCTGGTAGGCAGTGGCGGACGCGGCGATAGCGGCGGATGCGTCCGTGTCCGAGTAGACGTTCACGGTGGTGAGGTCCGTACCGACGGCATTCCCGCCGAGATCCCCGCCCGTCGCCATGACCTGCGACAGGAGATTGATGCTAGGCGGCCACATCGCCCGGCGCCGCATGGGCTGGAACGGCTGGATCTTCCCGTAGAACGGGCTGGCCGTGTTGGCGGGGTCGAGGGTGCCGGTCGTGTTGGTCAGGATGGTGGACGCCGTGCCGGGCTGGATTTGATCCAGCTCGTACTGGCGCCCGCGCTTACTGTCCGACTTGCCTGTGGTGGTGGGCGTGACCTCGGTGAACCGGTCCGTCGGGGTCAGGTAGATGGCTGAGTTCCAGTACGGCCCCCACGCCTCCTCGATGAGCGGCCAGTTGGCGTTGAGGGCCACGGTCACCTCCGGAAGGGCTGGTAGGTCTGAGAGCTGATCGCGCCACGCTGAAGGAACTGAGCCTGGATGACGTCCTGCAAATCCTTGTCGGTGAGGATCGAGCCCTGAACGTGCAGGTGGACGGTCACCGTGCCCCCGGCCGCGCCGACGCCGATGCCCGGACCGACGCCGGCGAGCGCCAGGGAGGGGACGCCCACCTGTTGACTGGCGAGCGCCCCGGACATCGCGGTGACCGACCGCACTGCGAGGTGAGCGTTGTCGGTGATGCCCTTGGCGATGCCTTCGGGGATCGCCACGCCGACGTTGTCGGCAAAAACCCTCGACGGGCTGTTGATGCCCAGGAAGCTCTTCGCCCCCGACAAGGCGCGACTCGCCAGATTCTTCAGGGAACTCAGGAGAAAGCCACCTGCGTTTTCGACGCCGTGGACGATGCCCATGACGATCGACGAGCCGATACTCAGGAACAGGTTCCCGACGCCCTTGACGGCGTTCCATGCGCGGTTGAGGCCGCCGGAGATCGCAGACGAGACGCGGCTGATGACGCTGGTGATCGTGGAGAGAGCGCCCAACAGCGGGTTGATCATGCTGGACTTGATGCCCGTCCAAATGACCGAGGCGATCGCTTTGATGGCATTCCATTTCGACTGTAGGTAGCTCGAAATGGCAGCCCACACGGTCTTGATGAAGTCCCAGGCGGATACGATCGGGTCAACGATAGCAGCGCGAATCACGCCCCAAACCACCGTCGCCACGGTTTTGACACCGTTCCAAACTGCCACGAAGAAACCCGATATGGCATTCCATACCGTCTTCGCGGTGCCGATAATCTGCTCATGGAAATGATTCCAAATCGCGATGACCAACGCCACGAACGGAAAGAAAATCACCAGCAGGAGTGGCCACCACTTTTTGAAGAACCCGGAGATTGCATTCCAGACGGTCATCGTGATGCCCCAGAGCACATTCCAACCCAGCACCAGCGGATCAACCACCTGATGCCAGGCCCTGGAAAAGAACCCGGCGATCGCATTCCAGGCGCCCATCACCGTGCCCGTAATGCTGCCCCAGATCGAAGTCGCTTCTGACGCGATCGACTGCCACACCGACATCAGCGCGTGGCCGACGGTCTCCGCAACTCCCTTGATCGCCCCCCACACGGTCGACCAGTGGGTAGCCAGCACGACGAGAGCCGCGACCAGCGCCACCACGCCGAGGATGATCCACGTCACGGGGTTCACGGAGGCCGCCGCAGCCATGCTGTACAGCGCTGCCGTCAACGCGGCGATCGAGAACAGCAGCACCCCGCCGATGACCCCGGCCGCGATCTTCGCGGCGAGGGCGTGCTTGGCCATCCACGACGCGGCCGTTGCGAGGACACCGATGATGGCCTGTACGTAGGGCATCAGGACTTGCCCGATCTGAATGCCAAACGCTTGCAGTGAGGCCTTCGCCTCTGCCGTTTTCTGGTTGAAGTTCTTCTGAACGTCCGCCCAGCCCTCGATAGACTTGCCACCGGCCTTGACGTGCTCTTCGACGCCCTTGATGTTGGACTGGAATGTGGCCATGTGAGACCCGGTCAACTGAAGGGCGCCCATCATGGACTTCGTGCCACCGACCATCGTCGCCAGGGCGCCGATGTACGTCTTCTGGGAACCGCTCAGCTTATTGAGCTGGCCCTCGAAGTCCTTTGAATTGGACGAGGCCTTTTGCAGCGTACTGATGAGCACGGTGCCGGACGGCCCCATTTTCGCTTTAATGGCGTCAGTCAGCGTCGTCAGGGTCGCTGCCAGGCCCTGCGACCCAAGTTCCTTCTCGACGTCGATGGCGTTGAGGCCGAGGCCCTTCATCGTCGTCGCCGCCTTGGGCAGGACGTTGGAGAGCTGGCCGATCGTCTGCCGCAGGTACGTCGCCGCGACTGCGGCCGGCGTGCCCTGCGCGGTCATCGTCGCCATTGCGCCCATGACCTCGTTCAGGCGGACGCCGGCCGCCGCGGCCACCGGCAGGATCGACGACATCGACCCGGCGAGAGCTTCGAGGTTCGTCTTGCCCTCGGCCTCAGTCGCGATCAGAGCGTTCATCGCGGTGGTGGCGTCACCGCTGGACATCTTGTACGCGTTCATCGCGGTCGTGACCGCGTCGGTGGTCGTGTGCAAATCGGCCGCGCCGACCTTGGCGCCCTCAGCGCTGACCTTCAGGACTTTCAGCGCGTCCGCACCGTGATAGCCCGCGGACTCGACCATGTACAGACCAGCCGTCAGCTGCGATGTCGACTGGCCGACCTCGCCCGCCATGGCGAGCACGCCGTCGCCGACCATCTTCATGTTGGCGGCGGCCTCGCCCGCTCCGGTACGCACGCGGGTCATCTGAACCTGGAAGTCACCGGCCATTTGGACGGTCTTCTTCGCAGCCAGTGCGGCGGCCGCCCCGAGGCCCAGCAGCGCGGCCTTGCCCATCATGCCGGTCTTCGCGAAAGCACCTGCGCCCGCTGCGTCGACCTCGGCAATCTGGGTCTTCACGCCGGTGGCAGCCGCCTTGACCCCGGCGAAGCTGCCCATGAACTCCACGAACACCGGAGGCAGTGCACCCACAGGATCACCTCCCGTCAGTGCCGCTCTTGAGTTAGCGCATGGCCTTCGCCCAAGCCGCCTGCCAGACCACGGCCATCTTCGGCTCGGCCTTGCGGACGCCCGGCTTCACGTACGGGTACCGCTCTTCGACTTCTCCGCGGTAGTTGTTCGTGACGCTCTTCGTGCCACCGCAGCCAACGCCCCCGCTGTACCCGCCCTTGGGTAGGGGCTTAGGGCGCTTGACACCGCCAACGGCCCCGTAGAGATGGCCCGTCAGCTTGCCGGGGCCGCCTGTCTTCGAGACGTGGTGGGGAGTCAGGTGCAGGCTGACGCCCGGTCCGGTGCGGTCCGACCTCCCGCGGTGGTCCCACCGGGGCCGTCCACGCATGCCGGATTTCACCGACGCCTTCGCGGTCGTCTGAGAGGCCTTCAGAGCCTTCAGGGTCGCCGCATTGATGCGTGCGTTCATCGCGGCCAGCGCCGCATCGCACTCCTTCGCGCCGCGCACGGCGATACTGACACCACTAGCCACGGGCTGCCCGCCTTTCCTGATCTGCGCGCACGCGCGCAACGATGTTGTCGACGGCGAGCAGCCAGTCAAGATCGACGGCGGACTCGGTGCCGAGGTCGGACGGTCGGCAGTGCAGCATGGTGCACAGCCGCCACGTCCGGTACTCCTCGTCGGGCAGTTCACCGGGGCCGTACTCGAATGCCCCCTCCAGAACGCCTCTCAGGCGCTGGAGGGCTCGGTAGGGGACGCCGGGTCCGGGCTCGGCTCGAAGTTCGGGTTCAGCGCGTTCTGGTACGGGGCGACAGCGGCGCGCAGCTCGTCGAGCGCAGGTGTGGGCAGGTCGAGGACCGCGTCCGCGGTGACGGGGAAGTCCCAGGACCAGCCGCGCACGGCGGCGATGACGAGCTGGTCCTGAAGTTCCTCCAGCACGTCGAAGGCGTCCCCCATGGTGGCCGCCACCTTCAGCTGGTCCTCGGCCGTCAGGTTCGCGCCCTCGCCCTTGGCCTGCGCTTCCTGGATGGCCTCCAGGAACGCCGGGTAGCTCGTGAGGCGGGCGGACAGGCGCTTGATGGGGCGCCGCATCCGCTCGGTGATGTCGCAGACCGGCCGCAGGTCCGCCCAACCACCCGGCAGAGGAATCCGGTTGGGCTGCGTGATGTCGAGGGTGTCCGTCACTTGTACGTTCCTGTCGTGAGGGCGTTCTGGAGGGTGACCTTGATCGGGGAGTAGCCGCCGCTGCCGCCGACGTCCGTGGTGTTCGCTACCGCCTCGTAGTCCACGGACAAGGCGATGTAGTCCTTGCCGCGGTCGATTTCAGCGGTCGTGAACGCGCACTTCGTCATGTGGAGCTTCACCTGCACCAGCGCCGCGGCAGCGCCCTGGGTGTAGTTGATATCCAGGGACGGCTGAGAGTTGTTGAGGTAGTTCTGGAGCTGGGTGTCGTCCTCCATGACCAGGTTCAGCTTTCCGCTGACCGACACCGGCCCGGACCACAGGGCGTAGGGCGCGGCGGTGCCATCCACCGTGTGGATGGCGTCGACCGATCGCTTGATGGTGCATTCGCCGTCGATGAGGAACGTGGACGCCGAGCCGCCGATGCTGACCGCACCGACCCAGCCCGCCAGGGGTGGGACTGCCGTGTACGACGGGGTCGGGGCCGACGTCGGGGCCGACCCGAGGGCCACCGCCTTGGCGCTATATGTCAGCAGGCCGTCCCCGGAGAACTTTAGGCCGACCTCGCTAATCTTGGCGCCCGCGTACTGCCGCGTGGTGATCGTGTAGAAGTCCGACATCGTGTAACTCGGCGGCTGGCCCGTGCCCGTGTTCAACACGGCCAGGGCATGCGTGTATGGCGCCGACGAGCCGGTGCTCGTCAGATCGCCGAGAACACCGGTCAGCGGAAAACCGATGGTGTCGGGGAAGACATCGCCGTCGAAATCGAACTCACTCATCAACGGCCCAGAGATCTTGCCGTAGGAGTCGACCATCGAGCCGCGCATGCCCGCGTCATCGAGGAGATCTTGCTTGTCCTTGGGCTTCATGCTCTTGACGGGGATGAAGTTCGTGGCTGGCACCGCGGTGCCGAACGTCGCTTCCTTCGCGATCCCCAGGAATGACCGGAACGTGGGCTGAGGCATCACTCACCGTCCTTCAGCGCGGTTTTCACCGCAGTCTTCGCGCCGCGGGTCGGCTCCCAGCGGCCGTCTCCCGGGTCGTCATCGAGGTCGGCCGACAGGCCGGGGACAGCCTCGATGCCGAGGCCCGGGTAGTAGCGGGGCTCCGTGCCCCGGTAGGTGTACGCGGCCACGCCGCCCTCCTAGATGCGCTGGTAGCAGTGGATTTCGAGGGTGGCCAAGACGTGGCGACCCATGTGCTTTTCGTCCCATTCGCCCTCGATCTCCGAGGAGATCGGCCGGGCGACCAGCACGAGACCGCCGAGGGATGGATCGGCGCGGACGATCGCGCACACCTGGTCCACGAGCAGCGCCCCACGCTCGAAGATGGCCTGCGCGTCGTCGCCGCCACGGAACAAGTCGATGGTGACGGTCACCGTGTACTGCTCTTCGAGCCAGCCCGCCCCGCCCGAGCCGACCATGCTGTTCGGGTTGATCGTGCGGGCGATCCGGCCGATGGAGACGATGTCGCCGGGTTCGTTCGTGCCTGGGTCGTCGTAGCAGACGAGCAGCGACGCCCGCGTGTTCAGCGGGTCCAGGGTGAGCTGCGCGGTGCACTGCTCGACCAGGTAGCGGCGCGCGGCCGGCGCCGTGGAGTTGGGGATCGTCATGCGATGCCGGGCCCCCTCCGGTACGGCGCCCACAGTTCGATGACGCGCTGCGGGAGGGCGAACCCGATGGGGACGATGCCGCTGTCGGCGCCGTCGAGGGTGCTTCCGCCGAAGCGGGTTCGGCCGCCCTGTTGGGTGAGCTGCCACAGATGCCGGATCAGTTCCAGAGTGCCCAGCCGCACACTCCACGGCACGGAACCCGATCGCCCGGCCGTGTACACGACCTTGACGTTCTTGACGCCGTGCGGGAAGCAGACGGCGCCGCCGGTGGCGCGGCGGACGATCTGGCCGCGGTCGAGGTCAACGGTGTAGCCGTAGGCGTCCGTCGAGGTGCCCAGCGGCTGCTCGGTGAGGACCCAGGTCGAGGCGGCGACGTACTCGGTGACCGACTGGACCGACGTGACGGGCTTCCAGTCCAGGCTGAGCGCCACCACGCCGCCGTTGTGCCACTCGGTGTGCTGCTCGGGCAGGACGGGGCCCACGACGTCCCGGGCGAGGTCGGCGGCCGCGAGGATGAACCCTTGCAGCTCGTCGTCCTGCCGGGTGTCGGTGGGGTTCATGTTCAGGTGGGCCTTGACCGACGCGAGGTCGACCAGCTGCTCGACTCCGAGCGGCCGCACACTGAACTGGCCCTCATCAACGAACCCGGTACCGGTACCGGTCGCCGTCCACCGGTACAGCCACACGCCGGACACGGCGGCCGCCGGGACGACCGCGGTGTAGCGACCCGACCCGGCGTCAGCCGTCGCGGGCTGCGTGACCGTGCCCGCGGGGTCGGTGACGGTCAGCGCTACGGACAGCTCACCGCCGGGCACGGCGCCGGTGTCGTCGACCACGGTCGTGGTCAGACCGATGTCCTGCCCGGTGTAGTAGATCAACGACACGGCGCCCCACCCTCCGTCAGGTCGCGACGACGCGCGGCACGAACCCGATCGCGGAACCGCCCGTGATGGTGCTCGGCGCGGTCGCGGCAAGGGACGCACCGCTGTTCTGGGCGAGCATCAGGTCACCGGCCACGAACCCGGACACCGCGCCCAGGATCGTCCCGGCGCCGAGCAGGCTCGGTGTCGTGCCGGCCTTCACCATGACGGCCGCCGAGTACATTCCCGAGCGGGGAATGCTGACCGGCGTCGCCAGGGCCAGCGTCTTGGCCGTGTTGGCCGCCCACGCGGCCGTGGTCTGGTCGACGCTCTGCGCCAGAAGAACCGGGGTCGCGTCGTCGCTGTACAGCGCGAACCACCAGTTCGTGGGCGTCACCGCGGCCGTCGCCCCGGACTTGAACGTCAGGTTCGTGACGAGGTCACCGGCCTGGAGGTAGACCAGAGTGGATTGCATGACCTGGGTCGTCAGGACGGCGAAGTCGGAGACGACCAAGCCACGTTCCAGGTTGGTGCGGTAGGTGCCGAACGGTTGCCCGGCGGCCAGCCACTGCGGGTTCTTGGACGGATAACGACCGTTGGTCAGCGGCATCAGGAACCGCCCCCGCTGGCGTTCTCGGGAGCCTTCGCGGCCTGCGCGGTGCGCTTGCCGCGCTTGGGGAGCGGCGCACGCGCGCCGTCGTCCTCGCCCTCGGCGAGCACGGCGCGGATCCGGCGCGCCTCGACCGCGGCCTCGGCCGCGCGGACGTCCTGCCCGCCGTCGGCGAGCGTCGTCGACTGGGTCTCCAGCGCCTCGGCCGCCTCGTCGAGTTCGCCGCGGACCCGGTCGATCTGTGCCTGCACCTCGTCGGTCTTGTCGCGCCACGTCTCGCGCGGCCCGTTCTTGCAGGTGGCCAGCTCCGCCCGGAGCCCGGCCAGTTCAGCAATGCGGTCATGCATCGGCTGATCCTTTCGGGGATGGCCCGGGGCCGCCGCACCCTCATACGGCGGCCCCGGGGGCTCAGAAACCGGACGGGGCGATGAGGCCGGTACCGGAGATCACGGAGATCGCCTCGGGACGGCGGTCCGCCATGAACGCGGCGTAGTTCCACACCTGGAGGCGGACCTGGAGGGTGCCGGACAGCACCTCGGTCAGGACGCGGGAGCGCATCGCGCCCTCCCACAGGTAGATGTCCGGGGTGCGGGCGATGATCGCCCGGTCCTCGTTGGAGCCGCCGCCCAGGTTGGACGGGATATTGCCGTCGGTGAGGGTCGGCAGACCGGCGACCCTGCCGACGTAGCCCTCGGCGTCGCTGCCGGTCTGCAGTGCCAGCGGGTTGAACGGCGAGCTGGTGTCGGGCAGGACGAGCGGCCGGTTCGAGGAGTCGAGGGCCGACATCATCCAGTACCAGCGGGCCGGGGTGACGAACGCCGCGGTCGCGCCCATCTTCCGGCCCGTCGAGACCTTGGACATGGCCTGCAGCCACGGCAGGTACAGCTCGGGGACAGTCGGGGAGGCGTCCGTGTAGGTAACGGCGTTGATACCGGACACGTTAAGCACGCCCTTGAGCTGGCCGGACGTGCCGGAGCCCGAGATGCACTGGGAGTCCAGGCGCAGGTTGTAGTCCGCCATCAGGTCGGCGAAGACGATCTCGTCGAACCCGACCGGCGACTGGTCCAGGAGCTGCAGCGCGATGTCCTGCTGACCGGCGATCGTGCGCACCGGCGCGGACACGAACGTGTCCGTCATGTCCTGGCTGGTCACGGCGGCGGCGTCGGCGGTCTGCACGCCCGTCAGCGTGCCGGTGGCGACCTTTGGGATGTTGATGCTGTCGGTGCCGGACGGCAGCGTCATGTTGCGGACGCTGTTGGCGAACGTGCGGCCGAAGCGCGGCAGGTCGATGTACTCGTCCACCAGCCACAGCGGCGGCACGAAGTAGCCGCCCTGCCCGTCGGTGCGGTTGGGATTGGTGCGCTTCTCGAACGACGACATCTTGTCGATGCCGCGCAGCTCGCTCTCCGCGCGGGCGGCACGCTGCGCCTCACGGCGCGGCATGTCGACCTCCAGCTCGGCCGTGTGCCGGCGGATACGCTCGCGGGCCGCCTCGACACCGCCGTCGCCGTCGCCGCGGTTGATCTGGTCGCGGGCCAGGTCGAGGAAGTAGGAGTGGCGCAGGCCGCGCTGGTAGGCGCGCGGCTCGGAGCGGACACCCTCGCCGGGCGCCGGCGCCTTGTACCGCTTGGCGACCTCGGCCGCCGAGGCATCCCGGGTCAGCTGTTCGTCGAGTTCCTTGATCCGGTCGTCGATTTCGCGGATCTCCTTCTCGATCGCGTCGAACTTGCTGCGCTCGTCGTCGTTGAGGTCGCGGGTTTCGGCGGTCGGGGCCTGGAGCAGGGCGTCGAGCTCGGTCTTGCGCTCGGCACGCCGCTTGATCAGGCCGTCGATGAGGGCCTTGGACATGGCGGTTCCCTTCTGGGAGTGGGTGGTGGCGTGCCCGTGGCGGGTGGTGGCCTGGGTGCGGCTCAGGTGGTGCCCCGGTGGGGTCCGGCGTGAGCGGCGGCGCGGCTCCGGCGCGGCGTGGGCGGTGGAACGGTCAGAGGGCCAGCGCGCGGGCGCGGGCGTTGTACAGGCCGAGCCCGGCGGCGGGTGCCGGTTCGGGCGCGGGCTGGAACTCGGCGGCGAGGCGATCGAACACGCCGCGCCGCTCGTCCGGCGACAGCCGCTCCAGCTGCCCGGTGACGTCGCGGGCGTTGAGCTGGGCGCCGGCCGTGTGCTCGTTGGCCCCATAGTTCACGACCGAGACATCACCCTTGTTCAGGTTGATCTCCAGGATGTCCCGTTGGTCGTAATCGGGACTCCACTGCTGTCGCACGACCCAGAACGCGAGGCTCATCTCGTCGATGTCGCCCCGTTCCATTGCCGATTGCAGGTCCTGAACGGCGCTGTTTCGAGGGTCGAGGGCGGCCTCTGTGTGGAGGCCTGTTGTGTCATCAGCGAGTTTCAGCGTGCCTGACTTCGTTCGGGCCAGGGTGAGGCCGCCGTGATTGATCAGGAACGGGACGTCGGCGCCTTCGCTGATCGTCTTGGACGCAGCGCCAGCCCGCATCACCTCGTCGAAGTCTCCGAGGAAGTCCTGCATCTGGTAAGCAACGTCATACACCGTGGCGTATCCAGTGAAGGTCAGCAGGCTGCCACCGGTTCCGTCCGGCTTGGCGCGTAGTTCGACATCGCGGAACGGCATCTTGCGTCGCTGCTGATTGACGGGCCGCTCGGCCCGGGCGGACAGGTCCATTCACGGCTCCTCTACCGGCGGGGGCGCCCCGGGAGCATCCCCGGAGTGCGCGGAGTTCAGAGGTGCATTCGGATCGTCGCCACCGGGCACCGGCGGCATGTTCTCCTTGGCGCGGATCTCGTTCTGCGTGAGGAGACCCGCGGTGCGGGCCTGGACGTATCCGGCGTAGCGGCCGGTCGTGTCGGTGCGCTGCAACTCGGTCGTGTCGAACCGGGCTGTCTGCGTGCGCGGCAGCATTGCCGACCACGCGTCCTCGAAGATGCGGACCCAGTCGGCCAGTGTGTACGTCAAAAACCCGATGGACTGCTGCTCGATGCCGGTACCCCACGACGTCGTGCGGTCGACCTGGCCGAGCATGTGCGGCGGCACCCCGTACAGCATCGCGATGTCGAGGTTCTGGGCGGCCCGGGTGCCGAGGAACTGGGCATCGTCCGGAGTGACGGAGATGGCCTGCCAGTTGGCGCCGCCGGACAGCACACCGATGGCGTGGGCGTTCCGCAGCCCGGAGTGCGAGGCCTCGAACCCTTCCTTCATCTGGCGGGCGCGGTCCCTGTCGAGGTCGCCCGGCACGGTGATCACACCGGACAGGTGGGCACCCTGCCCGAAGAACTCGGCGCCGAACTGCTCGGCGGCCAGCCCGAGGCCGATGGCCTGCCGGGCGTAGGAGATCGGCGACATGCCCGTCGGCGAGCCGGGCATGCACATCCCGGTCAGGTGGATCATGTCCTCGGTCGGGACCCGCTTCCGGTCGACCTCGTAGATCCGGCCGCCCTCGTCGTCGAGGTCGACCTTCACCCGGTCCGGGTGGACCACCTGCGCCCGGATGGGCCGCTCAAGGTAGTCCCGGGCCGTGATGATGCCGTACCCGTTACCCCGCAGGAGCAGCGAGGCCGCGATCTGCTTGATGCCGGCCCGCCGGGATGGAAAACGTGCGCCGCCACCCTCCCCGCCGAACGGGTCGGAGACGATGAGCGGCTGCGGAGACGCCGGCACCTGGATGCCGCCGCGGCTGGTCATCGCCCACAGCGGCAGGCTCGCCAGCGTGGTGGAGATGATCCGCACGCACGCCCATACCGCGGTCAACTGCATGGCCGCCTGATCGTTGACCGCGACCCCCGCGGCGGTCGGAGCCATCAAAGAGCCGTTCGTGGGGATCGAGGAGTCGCCGAACGGCCGGGAACTGCGCTGTTCAGCTGCCCTGCGCAGGAGACTCACGGTCCACCACCCATCCGACGAGCAGCAAGAACACGCCAAGAACGGCCATGCCCGCGACGGGATGCAACCACCACGCGGCCGTGTCGAGGCATCCGAGGCCCGCAAGGTCGACGAGATCGGACAGCGGCCGGCGCGGGATGCGCGGACGCGTCCACTTCGGCAGTCGCACGGCGCCCCCTACAGGTCGGCCCAGCTGAAGAACTGGGGCGTCGGCTCAACTTCTGGCTCCTGGCAGGCGCGCTCCAGCGCCATGACCGCGCTCACCGCGAGGTCGATCTTGCGAGGGGAGGCCTTCGCGTCCTTCGACAGGCGCGAACCGCGCGAGTCTGTCCGGATCACGCAGTTCGACAGGTGCCGGGCCAGCCGCGCATCCCCGGAGTGCGTCAGCGACCGGTTCATGACTGCCTCGAAGAATCTCGTCGTCGCCGGGATCATCCGGGCCGGGCTCTGCGGGAACTCGACGACCGGCAGCCCCTCGTCTTCCAGGATCTGGTAGGTGCGACCCCACCGGTACGGGTCGCACACGATCTCCCTGACCGTCCAGCGGCGGCACGCCTCGCGGATCGCCGCCTCGACGTCCACGATCGGCACCGTCCACTCGTTCCCCGCGGTCTGCGGCCGCTCCCACGCCTCGACAACGTCGACATGCGGCAGCTCGTCGGCGCCGGACGGGCAGGAGACGACGACCAAGGCGGTCGAGTCCCCGTTGAAACTCCCGTCGAAACCGAGGCAGACCTCGGCGCCGTCCGGTACAGGGCCCGAGCCGGTGCATGCGTCCCACGCTCCGGCCGGCAGCCACGCGGCGGCCGTGTTCACCCATTGGTTCAGTCGCTTCGTGCGGAATTCGGCCTCGGGGGTCCGCCGTACTGCGGCCTCGAAGTCCTCGGGGTCGATCAGATCGCCGTAGGCCGGGTTCGCGGCCTCCCAGACCGCGGGGTCGCGGTGGTCGGCGTTGTCGGGGGCGCCCCACCAGGCCATGAAGAACGCGGGGTCGGCGTCCTCGCCCGCCACCAGGCGCTGCCCGTACTGGAAGAGCCGATAACAGACGCTGTCGGCGCCCGTGCTGTCGCTCTTCACTCCAGCTGTGGTGATCGCGAAGAGCATTGGGTCGATGCGGGCGCCGGCCGCGAGGGCCATGACGTTGAACAGCTCGTCGTTCGGCTGCACGTGCAGCTCGTCGAAGACGACCCGGGTAGGGGAGAGACCTTCCTTCGTGAAGGCCTCGGCGGACAGGCATCGGTACACCGACCCCGTGCCGACGACCTCGATCGCGTCCCGGTAGACCTTGCACGCCGCCGCGAGATCGGGGGCGTTCTCAACCATCCGGCGGGCGTCCCCGAACACAATCCGGGCCTGTTCCTTGTCGCCGGCGCAGCTGTAGACCTCGGCGCCTCGGCACTCGAACAGGCCCTCCAGCGCGATGCCCGCGGCCAAGCCGCTCTTGCCGTTCTTGCGGGGCTCACCGACGAGCGCCACACGGTGGCGGCGCCGGCCGTCCTCGCGCCGGGCGAAAGCGTGCCCGAGGAGCTGGTGTTGCCAGGGCCTCAGCGTCAACGGGGACCCGGACGGCCCGGCGAAGGTGTCCCGGGTGACCGTGCACAGCGCCTCGATGAACTCCGCGACCGGCGCGCCGTCACCGCGGCGCACATCCGCGTCCGGGACCGGCGTCAGGAACCGTGGCGGCCAGCTACTGGGCGCGGTCCGCGCGCCGCGCGAGGAGTTCGTCGAGCTTCGAGGCACGCTTCACCTCCGCGTAGCCGAGCCGGGCCCGGTCGGTCGGCGTGAAGCCGCACAGCGACTCGTACTTGGTCATCTGCGACTCCAGCGAGCGCAGTTCGGACAGCAGCGGGTTCGCCCGGCGCTGGCCCATCGACCCCGTGACCATGTAACCCTCGTCCGCGATCGCGTCCCGCAGGGCCTCGCGCTCGTCGTGCGCCTCGCACAGCCTCGTCAGCAGGTCCAGGTCCGTCGCAGGCGACAGCCACGCCTGGCCAGCCGTCCATAGCCGATCCCAGACCTCGACGCCCTTGTCTCCGAGCGTGGCAGGTGGCGGCGGGATCGACGCGACGGCCGCCAGCTGCACGACCGGCTCGGGGAGGGCTCGTTTGCCCGGGTTGCCGGTGCGGCGCTTACGTTCCGTAGGGGTTGGGGGCCGTCCACCGGGCATAGCGACCACCCCCGGAAGAAATGACCTTGATAAAAAACCGGCTCAGAATCGCGGCCGTGTTTGGGGGCTGGGGGCCGGGTCCGAAAAGGATCTTGCTTTTTGAAATTTACCCACCCCCCTGCGCATGTTCTCTCCGGAAAACGCGATACCTAGCGTGATGACCGCGGCTCTTCGTGAGGTGCCTTGCCTTGCCGTCGTGCCTCGCGGCTCGGTGTGCGCTGCTGTGTTGGGCCGTGGGCTGGGCTGCGGGTGGTGTGGTGGGGCTGTCGTGCTGGTGTGGTCCGGCGCTACGGTGCGGGCCTTGGCCTGCCATGGTGGCGGGCGGCGAGGAGCTGTGAACGATGGGGATGCTGGACCAGGCGCTGCTTCAGCAGTTGAAGAAGGCGCAGGGCGAGACGAACACCAGGTTCGAGGACCTGCTCGTGGAGCAGCAGCGCACGAACGAACTGCTCGCTCAGCTGATCACCCTGATCTCTCAGGGCAGGGCGCCTGTGCCTACGACTACAACATGGGGCCGGAAGGAGTGACCCCTGGTAGTTGGGACGGGGGGTAGAACTTGGACCCCTCAGTGCGTGCTGCCCCTGAAATCTGAGACGGGGGGTCAGTTGTTGTGCTTGCGGGAGTTGCAGGCCCGGCAGAGCACGGCCACGTTGTCGAGGGTGTCGGCCCCTCCTCGACTCTTCGGGATCTTGTGGTCGCCGGTGAGGTCAACTGCTGGGTGGGCGGGGACGTTCCAGCCGGGGCACCAATCGCCGTAGGCCTGGCGGTGCGCGGTGACGGCCTGGCCGCGGGTGTGTCGCCAGGCCGAGCCGTAGCCGCGCTGTGTGGCCGAGCCGCGCCGTTGGTTGAACGCTGTGGTGCAGGCGTCGCAGCGGGACGGGTTGCGGGTGAGGGTTCCGCAGTCGAGGCAGGGGCGCCTAGGCATTGATCCAGGAAGCGGGGAGCGGGGCCGGCGTGGGTTTGGGCGCGGGCTGGGGAGCGGCTTCGGGGGTGCAGTTGCAGGGCGGTGCGGTGCAGGTTTTCGCGTGGACGAGGGAGGCTGCTTCGAGGCCTATGGCGTGGGCGGCGCAGCCGTAGATGGTGCGGGTGCAGTCGGCCGGGGTGGGCATTGGGCCGAAATCTGGTGTGGGGAGTTGGGGGTCGGCGAGGAGGGCGACTCTGTCGCGCCGTTCCTGTTCGAGGGCAAGGTAGGCGGCGAACTCGTCGTCGGTGAGGCGCCGGCCCCAGTGGACGACGGCCGGGCCACCGCATCGGGTGCAGGCGGCTCCGCTGGGCTGGATGTCGGGTGTGGCTTCGCTCATGGTCACCTGCCCCTGGGAATGGCGAAAGCCCCTCGGTGTGAGGGGCTTCAGTGTCCAGGCACGCTGAACGTGGGGCCAGGATGGACGATCAGTGACCGGATTGCAAGGCGCGGCAGTTCACGGCCGCCATTCCTCGCGGTAGTCCGGGTGGTCGGCGTAGGGCAAGGCGAGGCTCGGCAGGAGAACCCGCCGGTACTCAGAGAGAATCGACTCCACCCCGATCATGACCAGGACGCCGGATTCCATCGCCTCGTACCGGTCGAGCAACTGGCGCTTGGCCTCGATCTCGGCGAGGACGCGGGCCGGGTCGTGGCGGCCGATGTGCTCTGCCAGCTCGGCAGGGAGTTCCGTCGTGTACCGGTCGCGCAGGAACTTCACCAAGTTGTCCATGTGGCCATCCTCTCGGTCAGTGATCGGTGCGCAAGCGGTTCGCCACGTCGAGGTCCAGAGCCAGGCGGCCAACAGTCGCGAACACTTCGGCGAGACGTACCCGCTTCTCCACCTCTTCGGCGGGTTGGTGGCCGCTCACGCACGCCCGAGCGGCGTCCGCTGCGATGGCGGCCTGCGCGAGGTAGTGGTGGGCTAGGTCGGCCGCCGAGCCGTAGGGGTTTGGGGGTGGTGGTTCGATCATCATTTGGGCTCCTTCGGATGGGCAGGGCTGTACGGATTCGAGCACGGCTGTCAGTGGATGTGCGGCGGGTACCACCATCCGCAGGTGGCGCAGTAGGCGTCGGCTGCGAGGGTCAATAGGCGCCGTATCATGATCCGTTCACCTCCTCGCGTTGCGGGTGCAAGATCGACAACCCCTCCCCCGGACCGTGCTGCACTCTTGCGACACGTACGGGCTGGGCTGCGTAAACGTCGCCAGAAGAGCCGTCAGGCGGCGGTGGGGGAGTGGAGGACGAATTGGACACATGGCGCCGGACGGCCCGCCACAGCAGCGCCGAGGACACGACCCAGACGAGCAGGACGCCGACCGTGGGTGAGGCGGCGAACGTGCCCCCAACCGTGGTCGCAGTGAGCACGATCAGGACGCAGGCGCCGCTCTCGGGGCTGCTCATGCGAAGGCCCCGTAGACCGTGGTCCCGAGCCAGTTCGCGGCCTGAGCCAGGGGCACGGCCGCGAACCCGGCAACGCCGGCGGACGTGCCGAGGCAGACCCCGCACCACGTGCCCTTCTTGAGGACGTCGCCGTACTTGGACTTCTTGGCCGCGGCAGCCATGGCCACGGTGAGGATGAGCACGACGCCCGCGCCGGTCACTGTGAGCGGGACGTAGCGGGCTCCGTTGCCGTGTTGGCCGACGCTTCCGCCGACACCCCAGACCAGAGCCGCATCGCCGAGCCAGTTGGAGATCCACAAGGTGGTGCGGGCGGCCCAGCCGATCAGGCCGCCGACTCCGAGGATCGTGAGGGCGCCGTAGGCCCATGCAAGCAGGAAGGGCAGGAGGGTGCCGAGGTGGCGAAGTGGGTCCTTGCGGAGTGGCCGGAGCCCGGGCCACCACTCGACGAGGACGGCGACGAGGATGCAGACGCCGACGGTGACGCCGCCGAAGGTCACGTACTGGACGTTCACGAGGGTTCCTCAGTGGAGGATGGCCGCGCCGAGCGCGGCGAGAGTCACAATGAGCGCGACGGTCCCGGTGATGCGGGGGACGTCGGGGGCCGCGACGTATGCGAGGCCGAGGAGCGCGAGGAGCGCTGTGCACGCGAAGAACAGGCCCAGCCAGGGCACGGCGATCAGGCGCTGCGGTGGACGCCGAGTCCGCGCAAGTACCGCTCGATCGTGTCCGGCTTGGCCTTGGCGTCGGCGACCTTCTGTACGTACGCGAGCACCTGGTCCGCGTCGGTTACTCCGCTGGCGACGGCGGTCTGCACGGCCTGACGGGCGCTAGGACGCATGGGCAGGATGCCGGGCTCGTCGTCCGCCTCGTCGTCCGAGGTTTCGGTGGCTGCGTGCTCTGCGGCAATCAGGCTGTTCGCGCGGGCCAGTTCGCGGCGCACGGGGATCAGCGCGAGCCGTCCGGCAGCTTCGGCACGCTCGGCGTCGACCCATTGCTGCGTGCGCGGGTCGAGCTGCGTCGAGTAGGTGCCGAGGACGACGCTCCAGACGCCCTTGGCGATGCCGGACACAGCCGCGCCGATGACGCCGATCCAGAGGAGGCCGCCGAGCCAGCCGTGCACGCCGACCGCGGCCATCGCGATGGCGAGCGCGACGTACCCGGCGGCGCGCGGCAGTTTGGCGCGCTGCGGATCATGGCGGGCGAGCCATTCGACGGCCATGCAGATGATCCATGCAAGGTCGAAGACGCCGGCTGCGGCGTAGGCGGCGGCGGGGATCGTGACGCGGGTGAGGAGGTCGCCGATGCTCGCGGTTGACCAGATCACCGAGGCGGTGACGAGGACGATGGCGCCGCCGGTGGCGGCTCGGCGGGCAACGAGGTCCCAGTCGCGCGGCGGAGTGGGAATGGCGACGGTGTATGTCTCTTCGACGAGGCGGGTCTTGCCGTCGATGGTGTGCGGGACGGTCCGGGTCCGGATCACTTCACGGGTGCGCGGACTGGCCCCGCTAGAGTGCGGGTTAGCCATGGGAGGTGTCATCTCCTGTGGTCAGGGCCTCGGCCGGAGCTGCTATCTCCGCGTCCGGGGCCCGTTTCGTTGTGGGGTTGTGGGGCTCGTTCGGGCCGCTGCTATTCAGCCGTTGGAGCGCGAGCAGCATCCTAGCGGATGCGTCAAGGCGGTGTCCGGATGTTCCGTCCGGACGTGTCCGGACACCGTGTCCGTGCTGGTCAGGCGGCGTGGTCGTGGGCGGTGTAGGTGCGGCCGCACAGGGTGCAGCGGGCGGTGGGTGGGTGTCCGTCGCCGCCGTGGATCTCGACGGTGCCGGTGCAGGCGCATTGCATGCGGGTGGTCGCGGTGGTGCGGGTGAGTTGGAGGGCGCCCTCGACGCGGTCGGCGGCGGCCGCCGCGGTGTGCTCGACGCGGTACGCCTGCGCCTCGGTGAGGGCCCGGAAGGGACCGGGCGCGTTCTCGTACCGGCCCAGGAGCCACAGGGCCGCGCGCGGGGCCGTACGGCGGTCGGTGCCGACGTAGCGCCACCGGCGGGAGTCAGCGGCGTCCTTGGCGCACAGGAGGGCCACCTGGAGGGCAGTGTCGTCGTTCCAGCCGCGGGGCATCCGCCGGGGTTCGATCACAGGGCGCTGGATGTCGGCGGCGATCTGGTCGGCGAGTGCGAGGAGGGCGGCCTCGACGGCGCGCATCGTGTCGTGAATGTGGAGGCGGATCGGGGCGCGGGTCTCGCCGAGCTGTTCGGGGGAGCGTTCGAGGTCGCGGAGCGCGCGGCGGGCCTCGATCTCTTCGGCGTCGACCTGGTCGAGGGCGGCGAGGTAGTCGTTCATGCGGCCGGCGGGTGGCCATGTGCCGGTGCCGGTGGTGGTGAGGGCGTCGTAGAGGTCGGTCCAGTGGGTGGCGATGGTGGTGAGGTTCTGTCGGGTGGTCATCGTGGCTCCGTGTGCGTGTGGGGCGTACGGTGATCGCACCTGGGGGCGTGCTCGGTCTTGGCGGACGGATGAGCGCGCCCCTTGCGCATGTTCAGGCCTCGGTGTTGAGCGCGTCGAGGACGCGGCAGCCGACGCTGGCGCGCAGGCGTTGCGCGGCGGCTCGTACCTGTTGCTCGGCGTGGTCATGGACCTGCTGGCGGGTCGGGTACGGGCCGGACGAGTCATCGTCCAGGGGCAACGGGATTGTGCTGCTGGTCAGCCGGTCCAAGCGCTCGTACTTCTCGTCGGTGGCGTGTCCGTCCCAGCCGCGGCAGATGCGATCGGTTCGGCGTACGTGCGCGAAGAGTCCAACGTCGTTCGGTGCGATGTGCCAGCTCAGCTGACCGCCGGGGGCTTCGATGATGAGTACCGGCCAGTCAGGCGCGCTGGGGTCGGTGTAACCGATGTGCGACGGGTAGAGCGCGGCAAGGTGAGCGACAAGGTGGGCGCGCTCGCGGTATACGGCGTCCCGTGCGGCCTCGGCCTGTTCGGCGCGCTCGTGCAGGGCGTCGAGTTGGTCGCTGGCCAGCGCGTCGAGCGGAATGCGGTCGGTCACCGTCGATCTCCGTACGTCGGGCAGGCGGCTGCGGCAAGGCAGGCGGCGACGATCACCACGGATGGGGTGTCTCTGGGAAACTCGATGGTCACGCCGTTCGGGCAGTCGAGGCCGGAGTCGTCGCCCTCGTTGATCACGGCCCAGACTGCGCCGGACGGGTGCCGCAGAATGCTCTGCGGCATGTCGGCGTCTCCGATCCAGCCACCGGCTTCGAGGGCTTCGACGACGTCGAGCCGGCCGAACCATTCGCCCGGCTCGGGCTGGCTGATGATCAGAGTCAGGTCGGTCACAGGTAGCTCCCGGTGGGCACGGTGGTGGAGGTGTGGAGGGCGACGGGGCCGACGCCCTGCCCGTCGAGGTCGACGAGTTCGGCGTGCGTGAACGAGTTGGCGGCGCGGTCGGCGGCGCGCCAGCGGCTGATCGTGCGCGGCGTCCGGCCGACGACGCGCCCGATCTCCGTCGCTGGGACACCGAGCGCGGTCAACCGCCGCGAGACGAACTGGGCGTCCCGGCGGCACAGCGCGCGTACCGGCTGGCGGTCGCGGATTGCCGCGTCGATGACTTCCTGCTCCGGGACGTGGACCTTGGGCGGGCGGTTGCGTTCACGGCAGGTGTGGCAGGTGGCGCGGTCGGCGGCTGCGGGCCGGGTGCAGCGGTCCGTCCGGCACTGGTTCCCGGTCATGAGGAGGTCCTTTCGGCGCAGTGGGCGTGGGTGGTGCGGCCGGGACGTTGCGGGTCGGGGATCATCACGCCCCAGCAGCGGCGGCAGCGGTCGAGTTCGGGCGGCTGCGCGGGGTGGTCTTGCTCGTGGGAATTGGTGATCTTGTGAGGCCCGGGGGGCTCATCCACCTGAGGTTGGGGAACAACCTCAGCCCGCTCTTGGGTAATCACATGGGTAGTACCTGGGTTGTTCGGGGGGCGGTCCCCCGAACCATTCGGGGGGCGGTCCCCCGAACTCAATCGGGGGGCGGTCCCCCGAACTTCTTCTGCCGTACCGTCGGTAAGTTCGGGGGGCGGTCCCCCGAACTCCGGGCCATCAAGTTCAGGGGACCGCCCCCCGAACTTTTCGCCCGGCTTCTCCTCGGCCCACGGCGCCGGGCGACGATCGGCTCGACCCTTCTTCGCCGCCTCACGCCGAGCTTTCGCCGCGTCCAGGAACGCGGCCGCCGCCGACCAATCCGGCCACGGCGTCACCATCACCACGTACAGCGACGCACGGCCCCGGCGGCGCTCGCCCTTGACCATCACGACGCCCGCGAGGATCGCGGCCTCCATGCGCTCCCGGGTGTCCTTCTCGTCGGCGCCGGCGGCCTTCGCGATGTCCTGGATCCGGATGGGCTTGTGGTCGCCGTGAAATTTCAGCTCGCCGGAGGCGTTGGCCATGGCGCGCAGGGCGTAGAGCAGGGTGAGCATGCCCGATCGCTTCAGCGATGCGGGCATCTCCCGTGACCAGCGCCACGCGATCGCGTTCCCGAATGCGTGGGGAACGCTCCCGCTGGCGCGGCCCTGCTCTACGTTGCTCAACTCGCCCTGCTCTCAACGATGTTGCGGAATCGATTGCTCTAGATCGCGAGGCGCGTTACTCGCGGGCAGGGGTGTCTCGGGCGAGACGGCAGATCCCGGCGACGTTGGCCAGCAGGGCGCACACCGAGTCGACGTACTGCTCCGCACCAGCGGAGACCGCCACGTTGAAGAGAGTGAGCGTCATATCGTTGTCGCCGTTGGCGAAGGCAGCCAGGAACCGCATGGCGAAGGCCTGGGGCGGGTCCAGCTCCGCCGCCCCCGTCACGATCTCCCGAAGTGCGACCATGGGGCCGTCGGCGCCGATCCGGACCCCATAAAGGCGCTCCAGCATCAGCTTTCCGACGTTGGCGAACCCGCAGCAAACGCCGTACATCTGGTTGTCGGTGCAACCGTGGCCGAGCACATCCAGGACGTCGGCCACCTCGTCCGTCTCGTCGGCCACGGCCAGGGCCAAGGCCTTGTAAGCGAGCTGCGAGGCCTCTTCGGTGTCCATCAGAGTTGTCCGTTCTCGTAGGCGTCGGCCGCCTCAGCGGCCTGAACGCGCAGCGCCTCTTCGGCGCAGATCTTGTGAGCAGGAGACCCCTTGGAGTCGCGCATCTGCGTGGGTTGCGCGCAGTACCGGCACGGCCGCGGCGTCCACGACCAATGCGACGAGTCCCGCCAGTCCAGAACCCCGTTCTCCGGAACCGGCGGCCGTTTGCGACGCGGCGTCACGGGAGACTGCCGAAGATCGCCCTGTACAGGGCGCGGTTCTGCTCGCGCATCGGCCGGTCCTCGACGTGGTCCGGAGCAATGCACCCGTCATCACCACAACCCGGCCGGACGTGGCCCACCGGCGCGCGGCCCCACCGGATCTGGAACGCGACCGGATACCCGAGGTACCGTCGGCCGCCGTATCCCATCTCGGGACGGTTGCCCGCCCTATGCCATCCGGACCAGTGCAGGTGCCCCCCCTCGACAGGTGTCGTGTGCTGGGTGAACGCGTCCTTCAGGGACGTCGGCAGAACGCGACATGAGCGCGGGGCGGGCAGGCCGAGCGCTTCGCGGGTGCGCTGGACCGTGACCGGGGACATGTGGAGCGTGCGGGCGACGTGGATCTGCGGCACTCCCGCACGCAGCAGCTCGGCAGCATCGGCGCGGACCTTCATGCCGCGTCCCGCACCGTTGCTCGCTTCGTACGCCGACCGGCGCGCAGCACGTTGTCCGTCAGGTGATCCGGGGTCAGGCAGCCGATTACCCCGCACGCGGCGCGCACCGTCCCTTCGGGACGTCGCCCATGGCCGACAGTGAAAGCGAGTTTCATCGGCGTGAACGACTCTCCGTCGACCGTCAGGGAGCAGTGCGACGAGAACCACCGCGCGTGCCCGTCCGGCAGGAACTCCGTGCGCGCGTCGAGATAGGCCCCGAGATCCACCCGTCCAGGGCGCAGCGCGTGAACATGTCCGGCGAGAACGTCGGGCGAACAGCCCGGATTCCCGGCCTGGAAGGCACGGCGCGCTTTGGCGGTGGTGCCGGCGCGCACGCTGTAATCATCAGGGTGCGTGAAGGCGTCGGTCAGACACGCCTGACGAACGGGGCACGACTGGCAAACCGCGATGGCCTGCCGCTCCCGGATCTGGCTGGTGTCCGGGAACATGATGTTGGGGTCTTCGAGGTGCAGACAGGCCGCGTGCTCGCGCCAGGTGTCGCGTCGGCCGTACGCGGTGGGAGCGTGAGAGGAGGACATGGTGGCTCCTGGGTCGGTGGCGAAGGGGTCACCGCGGCCGGGCGCACGGGCAGCCCGGCCGCGGGAGATGAGTGGCCTGGCTAGGTCATGCACCAGCCGGAGTCACAGAGGCCGTCGGCCTCGTCGAACATCGGGAGCAGGTCGACGCCGTCGGGGATGGCCTCACGCAGGGGCTTGCCGAACCGGGTGAGGTAGACGTGGTCCTTGCCGAGTTCGTCGCGCCGACGGTTCAGGAGTTCTTCGAGCTGGCACGACTTCTCGAAGTGCTCCGGGTCCGTACGCCGCCTGTCGTGCCACGTCTCAGGCCGGTGAAAGGGACAAAACCAGCACGACGACTTGGGCGGTACGGGCAGGCCCGCATCCCGGATGATGTGCGCGCAGTCCGACCGGCGGAGGCCGAGGTCGAGCAGGGGGTAGACGATGTCCTCGTGCGGTTCGGGGCGACGGCTGTTCGCGCGGTGGATCTCGTCGAGGCTGATCCCGATGCCGATCGTCGCGCGGTCTTCTGGCGTCGCACCTCGCCGCTTGAGTTCCCGACCAATCACAATGATCTTGTAGTCGGCGGTGCACGAACGGGTACCGGGCGCCCCGTTGGACATGCGTACCGGGATCTTGAGGGACTTGGAGCCCGCGCGGGTGATCTCCCCGTAGAGCGTGCGCGTCTCGCCTGAACGGACCATCACGCGGTCGAGGGTCACCAGCTCGATGCCGTGCTCAGCCGCGTACGGGCGGGCGTACTCCTCGACGTACCGAATCGTCCCGGGGTTCTCGCTGTCGTCGCCAACGTTGGCGAACAAGAACGTCTGGAAGTCGATCCGCCCCTGAGCAGCGAGCACCAGGGCAGCCGTGGACTGAACACCCCCGCCGAAGCTGAATGTCCGCAGGCCCATCATGGCTTCACCTCGGGTTCCTCGGCGGCCGCGAGTGGCGGCATGCCGAGCGACTTGCGGGCCGCCGCGTTGTAGTCGAGCGAGTCGAACAGTTGGGTCGACAACCGCAGGACGACCCGGCGCTCCATGGCCAGCTCGTGCCGGTACCGGGCGCAGGCGCGCACAGCGCGGTCGATCCGACGCGCGGCGGAAAGGTTGCCGCCGAGCCGGTCGATACGGACGCTGTAAATCGCGATGGTCGTGTTCGCCTTGTTCAGCTGCTGCGCGCGGGTATCGAGCAGCTGGTTCAACCGGGCGATCTCGCGGGACTTGGCGCCGAACATCACGCACCACCCTCCGCGCGAGCCTTGCCGATCCGAACGACCATGTCGCCCACGGCTTCCTCGTCGCCGACCTCGTTCGTGACGAATGCGCCGAGCTGCTGGGTCTGCCTCAACTCGTAGTGGATCTGCCGCAGGCGGCCAGCGCTCGTTTCCGGGTGACAGATTTCGTTCACGTACGAGACGGCCGTACGGACCGGCGCCTCTCCGCGCTCGACATTCGTCGAGTCCGGGTCGTGCCCGTCGACGGGCACGAGACCACCGAGGAGGAGCAGCGACCGCAGCGACGTGGACAGCGCCTTTGCGGTGCCCCTGTCCGCCGAGTCCATGGACTCGCCTACCGACTGGACTTCGATGTGGTCTCCGCCTGGGCCGATGATCCGGTACGTCACGGTGACGGTGCACTCGCGGGACGCCTTGTTTGTCGACGTCTTCACGTCGCGGTACGAGGCGTCTGTACGGACCGGCAGGACAAGCACACCATGGAGGCGGCAGGCCGGACCGAACGAGTTCAGAGCCGCGTCAACACCACGGAACTGGTAGCTGCCTCGCTCGCCGGGCTTGCCGTACCAGCCGTTCTTCGCGATTTCACGCACGGTGCCCATGACGCGGGACCACGCGGCCCACACCGGCACCTGCTCCGGGCCATCAGGCCCGGGCTCCGGGATCCCAGGATCCACGGCAGTTTCGATGGTGTGCTCGGGCGCGAGAGCCGTTGGCTCCGGCGCGGTATCAGCGCGGCCGGCGGCCGCCGCCGCGCGCTCAGCGAGGGTTGTCATACCTGGTGCGCCTCTCTCACAGGCTTCGGGATGTTGATGCGGCGGCCGGGCCGGTCCTCGACGCAGGCCGCGTACGCCGCGGGGTGCTCCTCGCGCAGCCGGTCGGTGTCGCAGTACTCGCGGGCCGTCTCGTCGTACGAGTAGGCGATGTGGCCGCCGAGGTACGCCGTGCCGCCGGCGCCGAGCGCGCCGACGAGCTTGGCCTTGGCCGCGTTCTTGCGGGCCTTGGCCTCGCGCTCGTCCGTCCCGGCGTCGAGGTAGTCGGCGAGCGCGTCCTGCGCGTCGCCGTCGCGGTCGATGAACACGTCCCCGGCGCGCGCCGGGTGCAGCTGCTCGTACAGGTCGAGCAGCACCTCGGGGTCGGCGCTCTCCGGCAGGACGGGCGGGCGCCGGTCGACGATTTGCTGCCAGGCTCGGGCGCCGGCGGCGCGCAGGTCGTCGAGCAGCTGCTCGTGCTCGGCGCGGTACACGGTGAACTGCCGGTAGTCGTTCCCGCCGATCAGCACCGCGACGTGCATGTGCGCGTATCCGCACACGTCCATCTGGTGCAGCACCTGGGCGAGGACGTCGTCAGGGCAACCGGTGCGCCACTGCCCGGCCTTGAACGCCGACCGGCATTTGATCTCGACGGCGCACCGCTCGCGGGTCGCCGAGGAGACCGGGCACTTCAGCACTCGGCGGTCGAGCGTGCACATCTGCCACGGCCGCGCGTCGTTCGCGACGAGCCCGACGCGCTGCACGACGGCGCGGTTGCGGCGGGCCCACTCGCGCGCCACGGTCTCTTCGAGAAGGCGTCCCCACAACGCGGGTTCGGAGTCGTCGCCTTCGAGAGGGAGTCCGCCGGTCTTGTCGTGCCAGACCGACAGGGCGTTGCCGTACGCGCTGATCCCGAGGATCGCGGCCATGTCGCTGGAGCCGAGGCCACCCCGGCGGGCGGCGAGCCAGTCAGCGCGGTCGGCGTCGGCAGGGAGAATGAGTCGGCCGGTCGGGGTGACCCGGCGGCCGGCGGCCGGGACCGAAGTCCCGGCCTGCGCGGTCGTTGTCATTCCGCATCACCTGCCGCATCGTCGAGGGCGGTGCGCTCGATCGCGTAGTACTGCGAGACGAAGAACTGCACGAAGGGCAGTGACCCCTGCTGAGTCGCTGTACGGACCGCAGAGAGAGCAGCGCGCAGTGTTGCCAATTCCCCGGGCCAGTCCTCAATGGCGACCTCGTCGAGCAGCTGCTCGGCGTCGCCGGCGCGGACCTCGGGGGACACGGTGAGCGCGGCCAGCAGCCGCTCACGCGCGCTCACCGGACCGCCCCGCGCTGGATCTTGGAGGCCATCCGCTCGATGGCCTCGGCCTGCAACTCGTGCTGCCTGCTGCCGGTGGAGCGGTACTCGCGTGCCTTCTTGATCAGCCACGTAATGATCTCGGCGTCACGCTCGGCGCGGACCTCTTCGCGGTGATCGGCTACGTGGTCGTGGTCGTCGCGGGTACAGCCCACGGCGATCGCCTCACGCACATCGTCGGCGGCGCTCATGCGGCACCTCGCTGTCCCGGGATGCTCTTCGGCGCCACGGCCGCGCGCAGGGCCCGCGTCAGGAGCAACACCTGCTCGGCGCCGTACAGTGGCACCCGCGACGAGCAGCGCTCCGCGATCTCCGCCACCAGCTCCTCGAACGGCAGCCGGGTGTCGTCCGCACGGCCGGGCATGCCCAGCTGGTTCAGCCGCTCCCACAGGTCCTCCGAGGCGAGCAGCGCCTCGACGGTGTCCTGCACCACCAGCTGAGTCAGGGCGCTCAGGTCGAGCGCGGCTCCGCCGGGGATCGCGACCACGTGGATCGGGATGAGCCCGGTTATGGGCGTACGGTCATCGGCCATCGGTGGCCCCCTGCTCGTCGTCGCGCAGACGCGCGGTCGTGTACGTGTGGTGGAGGGGAGAGTCGTGCGGGTCCTCGACGGGCTGGTGGCCGAGCAGGTCGCGGAGCGTCTGCGTCGGCTCCGACGCGGCGCGCCCGTGCGCTAGTGGGGAGACCGGGCGGCGCGGGAGCGGCGGGCGTGCGGCCACGGCCTCCAACTCGGCGACCCGAGCGCGCAACTTCTCGATCTCGGCCCGGTCGTCCTTACGGTGCGTCGTGAGCACCGCTTCCAGCTCCGCCCGCCGCTGCTCGGCGCGCATCAGGCGCGACGCCGTCTCGGGGGACTGGAGCATCCCCGCCGACTCGACCGCGAGCGCGATCCCCATCGGCGTCCGGTCCTGCTTCAACGCGGCGGCGATCACGCCAGCCAGCGCGTTCAGCGCGCGGGTATTCACTCCGCGCCGCCGACGTGCACCAGCGTCCAGGCCTCGAACGGGATACCCGCGATGCTGCCGACCGCCGACGTGTGCAGTCGCTCGCCGTCCGGCCGCTCCTCCTCGGCGACCGTGCCGCTGAACGCCTCGGCGAACGCGCGGATGTCGTCGGCCGAGTCGTGGAAGTAGATACGCAGGGACGGGCCGTCCGACCACGGCGTGCAGTTGATGTTGACCTCGGTCGGCACGACCGGCGACGTCGATACGACGTGCTCGGCCGTCGACAGGGCAGCGATGTACCCGTAGCGGCGGGCGTCCTCGGAGCCCGGTGCGGGTGCGGGGGTAATCTCGATGGTCACGGTGTCCTCGATTTCGTGTGGTTGAGGTGCCGAGGGGTCGCGTACGGACCAGGCCCGGTCCGGGCGGCCCCGTTCTTTTTGGTCAGGCGGTGGCCGCGAGCTGCGCTCGCTCGGCCATCCACGTACGGACGGCCTCCAGGTCGAAGCGGCGACCGCGGAACGCGGTCGGCTCGACGGGGCAGCCGTTCTTCACCCACTCGTTGACCGTCCAGTTGCTGACGCCGTAGCGCGCCATCAACTGAGCCGTGGTGAGCAGGGGGGCGAGCCCGGTGGTGCGCAGCGTCTCGGCGCGTTCAGCGAGAGTCGGCATCAGGGCTGGACCTTTCTACTGTGTCAGTTGAAACTGGGGGCGTGAAAAGCTGCTCCAGGGGCACGACGAGCGCCACCGCGATCAGGTCCGCCGTCCTGCGGCGGCACCGCGTCCGGGCGGTCTTGCCCGTGGTGGTGAGCCGCCCGACGATCGCCGGGCTGATCCCGATCCCGCGCGGGTCGGCCGCCTTCGTGGCCGCCGCGAGCCCGGGTCCGGAAAGGCCGGCCGCCTGCATGGCGGCTCTCAGTGGCTTGCCGTCGTCCTTGCGGAGCACCTTGCTCATGAGAGACCTCGTGCTGATGGAGAGTGAACTGCGGCACCATCGCCGCTGTTGACACATTTCTACAGTGTGAGTGTCAATGAGGTCAAGCAAGCGTTCCCGAGTTTCGGTGAGTCTGTGCAAGTGGATGGTTCGCATCGAATGAGTGTTCTACTCTGGGCGCATATGCCATCCAGCACGGCGCGCGGCGGGGAGGCCGCGCGCCGCGTTCCTTTCGCGCCACGCTTCTACTTTCACTTGCGAAAGTAGAAGGCGGGCAGGCACTCTGTGCCTGTGGAGCACGACGGGCAGCACGAGGATTTCGCCGATCTACTGAAGCGGCTCAAGCTGACGTACGACGTCAACGAGTCGGAGATCGCGCGTGCCCTGAACGTCTCGCCAGCCACCGTGAACGCCTGGGTGAACCGGAAGCGCGGCACCGGACGTGGCCCCAACCCGGACACGCTGCGGTCCCTGTCCGCGGCCTTCCCCAAGTTCACCGTCGCCGAGATCTTCGCCGCGACCGGCCGCAAGGCGCCCGGCCCACTCGCCCCCGAGGCCGAGGCGCGACTCCTGGAGCTGTTCCGCGAGCTGACGCCCGAACAGCAGCAGATGAAAGAGATCGAGATGAAGGCACTCAGGGACGCAAACCGCTCCTGACCCAGGCACCTGTGCAACCGTCCGGGACCCTCACGAGTCCCACACAGATGGGCACTTGACCAGCCAGTAGAACCCTCCACATCTCGTGTTTCTGGAGTGGTCGCATATTCCACTATCCGGGAGTACGGTCAATCTCTCGGCTCGCGTCCTCCCCCGCGGCTGACGTTCCGTCGCCCGCACCACGGGGGGTTCCGCATGTGCATCCGCGTCCACTACACCTCTGCCGTCACGTACGTCCCATGGGACGCAGAGCGCGTCATCATCACCGTCCCCGCCGGCTGCTCCTGGCTCGTGACGGTGGGCGCCGTACGGGCAGTTCTCGCCCAACTCGCCATCCCCCAGCCGCGGGTCGGTGCACGCTGTTTCTGCGGGGAGCCCGTTCGGCTGCTCCCCCGCGTACCCGAGCAGCGAAGGAGAGAGCAGGTGATGAGCCATGGGGCGTAGAGGAGCAAACAACCCCCGGCAGCTGCGCGTGCAATCGTGCGGCTGTCAGCTGTGCATCGAGAAGTACCCGCCCGAAACGTACGGGGAGAGGAAGCGCCGGCGCGACTGCCAGGGGTCATGGCAGGCCCGGTACCGCGACCGGGCAGGGAAGCAGCTCGCGAAGTGCTTCCCCAAGAAGAGCGAAGCGGATGACTTCCTCGACGACATCCGCACGCAGGTACGCCGGCGCACCCACAACGACCCGAAGCGCGGCGAGATCACGCTCGGCGAGTGGTGGAAGACGTGGTGGCCAGCTCAGCCCAAGCGGGCCGTCACGACGCAGAACCGCAAGCTCAGCAACTGGAACACCCACATCGAACCGAAGTGGGGCAAGTGGCGTCTGCGCGACCTGGAGTTCATGGAGATCCAGAGTTGGATCACGAACGGCGTGAAGGGTCACCACACCCGTAAGAAGGTGCTGGAGCTTCTGAACGGCCTGCTCGCGGACGCTGTGCGGGACGGTAAGCGCATCCCGTTCAACCCCGCCGCCGAGGTCCAGGTAGAGGCCCCGGCGCACAAGCACGCTGACGAGCTGCGGCCGCCGTCGCGCGAGCAGTGCGCGCTGATCCGCCAGCACGCCCCGGAGTACTACCGGCCCCTTCTCGTGTTCCTGGAACACACGGGTCTGCGGTGGGGCGAGGCGACGGGATTGCGGTGGGAGCACGTGGACCTCGACGCGCACCACCTCAAGGTCAAAGAGGTGCTCAGCGAGGACAACGGGAAGCTCTTCCGGAAGCCGGCGCCCAAGTCTGCCGCGGGGTTCCGTACGGTGCCGCTCACCCCCGAGGCGGCTGACGCGGTCCGCGAGATGGTTCGGCGCTGGCGCCCTCGGGAGACGGCCTCAGCGATCGGCGACGATCCCTTCGAGCTGGTGCCGGAAGAGCTGGTGTTCCGGGGCCCGCAGGGCGGCGTACTGACTCGCCACAACTTCCGGCGCACATGGGTGGATGCGATCCAGAAGGCCGGGCTGGCCCGGAAGGTGAAGAACCCGGATTCCGGCCGCAACGAGTGGTGGCCTCACGTCCACGACCTGCGGCACGTGTTCGCCACGTGGCTGAAGGATCTGGGCGTCCCGGAGAAGGACACGCAGACGGTCATGGGACACGATCGCGGCTCGAAGGTGACGTGGATCTACCAGCACTCGGCCGAGGATGTCGCGGCCCAGGTGCGGGCGGTGATGGTGCCGCAGGAGCCCGTTGTGCGAATGCTGCGGGCTGTGTGAGGGGCTGGATTCCACATGGATTCCACAACACCCCATCACTGAGTCTCACTCAGACTCACTGAAACCTGTTTGTGCAGGACATCGCCCCCCGCGGCTGGACTCATTGGGCTTCATTCAGTCTCACTGAAGCTCATGATCGCTTTGCGTTCTCTCCTAAAGCGGGTGTCGCAGGTTCGAATCCTGCCGGGGGCACCAGGTGAGAGGTTCGTCTCTCCGTGAAGGTCCAGGTCACAGAGCTGTACGGCCTGGACCTTCGGCCTATCTGCACGTTCTGACTACGTGTCAACCCAGTCTCGCTGCAGCCCTACTACGGGGACTCGCCCACTAAATTCCCACGGCCAAATTCGGTCGAGCCCGGATCCGGGGCGGGCCTACCCTCCCCGTATGACCCCTGCGAAGACCTCGTACGTCTGCCTGCCCTGCCGGGCCTCGTACAAGCAGTCGCACCCCGGCCACCACGACCATGCCCGGATCTGTCCGCGCTGCGCGGGAACCCTGATCCATGTCGGGGCCGCCTTCGCGGCGCCCAAGAGGCGGGACGCGGCCGCCTGGCGCACCCTCTCCGTACTGCTGCATGCCGGGGTGCGGTTCTCCATGGGCTGCTGCGGCGGCCCCGGCTACCGCCCCCGCACCCTCAGCGAGGTGCGCGAGCGCATGGCCTACGCGCGGGCGACCGGCGAACCGTTCGCTCAGGCATTGGTCCGCCGTGAACTGCCCAGGTGCCCTGACTGACGGCACGGGCCTCACCTGGCGGACGGCGTCTCACGGGTTGACCAGGGTGCCCTGGGGGCAGCCCGTGCCGCGGGGGATGCTGTAAGGAGCCGCCACGCGGTACGTCCCCGGCTTCGGTGCGACCAGCTCCGTCCACTCGTCGCCGGAGCCGTTCAGAGGGGACTTGCGCAGGCAGCCGTTGGTGTTGGTGTACGTCTTCGGACCGTGGCCGCGCAGCTTCGACGCCGGTGTCTCCTGCGGTGCCTCGACGCCCTTGCCGTCCTCGTCGACCAGTTTCAGCCAGGGCGAGTACGGGATGCGGATCAGCACGGTGCCCGCCGACCGGACGTCCACGGTGAGCTCACCCTCGCCCGCGTGCTTGACCGTGGCCGGCGGGTCGGCCAGCGGGGTCGGGTTGTCGACGGCGAACAGCCGCCAGTGCTCGTTCGACCAGACCTGCTTCAGGTACGGCAGACCCTGCTCGATCAGCTTGCCCTCCTGCACGGCCCCGTTGCGGTCCGCCGGGCCCAGCGGCAGCACGACATAACTCACCGCCCAACGATTCAGCCAGGCCTGGTAGTTCTCCGCGTTCAGGGTGTCGTCGTAGAACAGCGGGTTGCGTTCCATGTCCGCCTGCCGGTTCCAGCCGCGGGCCAGGTTCACGTACGGGGTGAACGCCGAGGCCTCGCGGTGGCTGGAGGCCGGGACCACCTCGACCCGGCCCGTCGCGGCGTCGCGCCCCTGCAACTGGTCCACCAGCGGCGCCAGGTCGCGGGCCCAGGTCGCCGCAGGCGCGGTGTGCACGATGTCGTCCACCGACTTGAAACCGATCCAGCCGTTGAGGCCGACGAACGCCAGCACCAGCACGTACCACGTGCGCGACTTCGGCACCGCGAACGGCAGCGCGGCCAGGAACAGCACCCCCGCGAACAGCATCGCGAGCCGGGTGATGTTGGAGCCGATCTGCGAATGGATCGCGAAGCACAGCAGCACGGCGACGCCGTACACCGCAGCGGCCGTACGGACCGTCCGCCAGTCCTTGGGCACCAGGAAGAAGATGAGGACCGCGAAGAGGAACGGTCCCGAGGTGGTGGCCAGCGACATCGGCTGCGTGCCCGAGAACGGGAACAGCCACGCCGACAGAGCGACCACGACGACCGGCGGCAGACCGATCGCGTACGCACCCGGACGCCGCTTGTTCAGGAACAGCGCGGCCGCGACGAGACCGAGGAACAGCCCGGCCACCGGGCTGCTCGCGGTCGCGAGCGCGGCGCAGGGCGCGGCCACGGCCGCCTTGGGCCAGCGGTTCTCGCGCTTGTTGTGCGGCCAGCAGAACACCGCGGCCACCGCGCCGAGCGCGAACATCGTGCCGAGCCCGAAGGTGACCCGGCCCGACATGGCATTGCACAGGAAGGCGAAGAGCGCCGCGAACGAGCAGGCCAGCGGGTTGCGGACCGCCTTCACGCGCACCAGGATCAGCGCGGTGAGCCCGGCGGAGACCGTCCCGGCGATCATCATCGTCGTACGGACGCCGAGCAGCGCCATCAGGTACGGCGAAACGACGCTGTAGGAGACCGGGTGCATCCCGCCGTACCAGGCCAGGTTGTACGCGGACTCCGGGTTGCGGCCGACGAACTCGGTCCAGGCGTCCTGGGCCGCGAGGTCGCCGCCGCTGTTGGCGAAGAGGAAGAACCACAGGACGTGGGTCACGGCCCCTGCGATCGTCATGAACGCGACGGGGTGACGCATCGGCCAGGAGTCCGGGCCCGGACGCAGCTGTCGCAGCCGTCGCAGCTGTCGCAGTTGTCGCGGCTCTCGTATTCGCGCCCCGGTCCCCGTTCCGGAGCCGGACGGCGCCTTGGGCCCGGCCCCCGAGGACCCGGACGCGGCACCCGTCGTGCTCGTACCCGTACCCGTGCCTCTGCCCGTACCCGTACCCGTGCTCGTACCCGTACCCGTACCCGTACCCGTACCTGTACTCGTGCTGCTGTCGGCGCGGGTCGGCGTCGGCTCAGCGGTGGTCACTGCGGCTCTCCCGCCTCACGCTGTCTCAGCTGGAAATGCGCCGCCGTACGCATCTGCACACGACCTGCGCGGGGCCGCCCGGTTCGGCCCGTACTGCTGTGAACGGGAAGGACTCGATTCTGCCCCGATTACAGGGACGCCGTCCCCGCGCCCCCAGTTGCCCGAAGCTAGCACGGGGGCGCCCCGCAGGTCGGGGCGCCCTCGATGCGATCGGGACGATCAGCCCAGTCGGGTGAGCTTGTCGCCCACACCCGGCTCGGTGAGCGCGCTCTTCAGCTGGACCGGCGCCGTCAGCTTGCCGTTGCCGGAGCCGATGGACAGCTCGCCCACCACGTCACCCGCCTTCGCCGAGTGCGGGACCGGCTTGCCGCCCGCGCCGAGCTTGACGTCGACCTTCAGCCCCGGCCAGCCGACCGCCTTGAGGTCCTTGGCCGCGACCAGCGGCGTCCGGCCGCCGAGCCCGTCGTCCACGTACCCGACGACATCGCCCTTCTTGATGACGGTCGCCGAGGTGACGTCCTTCTGCACCGCCTGGATCAGCTTGTAGCTGTTGTTGATCGCGGAGGTCAGCTTGTTGTCGAGGGTGGTCCCGGTGCGCTGGCCCATGACGATGCCGTAGATGCGCTGGTTCTTGCCGTCGACGATGGTGTCCGCCGCCCACAGCAGGTTGCCGCCGGCCGGCGTGGAGGAGCCCGTCTTGATACCGCTCACACCCGGCTTGAGCAGGATCTTGTTGTTGTTGTAGATCATCGTGGGGATGCCCGGGATCTTGATCTGGGGCGTGTTGACGATCTCGCGGAACACATCGTTCTGCATGACGGCCTGGGCCAGCTTGAGCTGGTCGGTCGGCGTGGAGACCGTGGTCTCCTTCAGACCGCTCGGGTCGGTGTACGTGGTGCCGGTCATGCCGAGTTCCTTGGCGGTGGCGTTCATCTTCGCGATGAAGGCCTCCTCGTTCCCGGCGTCCCAACGGGCCAGCAGGCGCGCGGCGTTGTTGCCGGACGGGATCATGAGCAGTTCGAGCATCTGCTTCTCGGTGAACTGCTGGTCCTTGCGGATCGGCGCCGTCGACTCGTCGGGCTTCTTCGCGTCGTCCTCGGCCTGCTGGTCGACCGTGATCTTGTCGCCCTCCTGCTTCCCGGAGATCGGGTGGCCCTTGAGGATCACGTACGCCGTCATCGTCTTGGCCACGCTCGCCAGCGGCGCGGGCTTCTGCTCGCCGTGCGTGCCGAGGCTGCCCACGCCGTCCACGGTGATCGCCGACTGGCCGTCCGAAGGCCACGGCAGGTCGAGCGCGCCACCCTGGAAGGTGTACGCGGCCGAGGAAGTGAGGTCCAGCTTCGGCTCGGGAAGCGGGCGCATGATCTGTACGACCGCAAAGACGACCAGGAGCAGCAGGACCAGCGGGGTCCAGATCTTGAACCGCCGCATGGTGGAGCGGACCGCGGTCGGCGCCGGCGGCGGGGTGTTGGTCAGCTCGGCGAGCAGGTCGAGCGGGGGCTTCGGCGGCAGCGGCTGCTGTCTGGTCCGCTCGGCGCGCTCGGGGATGGCGGCTCCTGCGCCCATCCCGGCGGCGGGCGGCGGAGGCGGGGTCACCTTGGGTGCCTCGGGCCGCTTGGCGGGGGCGTCCGACCGCTCGGCGGGGGCGTCCGGCTTGCGTACGGGGGTGCCGGGCGCGGAGGCGGCGGGCGCGGAGGCACCCGTCGCGGAGGTGCGCGTCGCGGAGGTGCCGGTGCCGGTGCCGGTGGTCCTGGTGCCCGCGTCGTCCGACCGCAGGGGCACGAACTGGCTGACCCGCTCACCGGTCCGCTCACCCGTCCGCTCGGCGGCCGGCTCCCGCTGGGGCGCGGGCAGCTTGAGCATCGCCGTCGGCTGATCGACGGCGGGCGGCGCGACGGCCTTGAAGACGGCGGTGGGCTGATCGATTCCGTCGGCGGCGGGCTTCGCCGCGTCGGTACCGGCGGGCTTCGCCGCGTCGGCGTCGGCGGCGGCGTCGGCACCCGGGGTGGGCTTCGCGCCGACGCCATCGGCCGGGGCGGCCTTGGTCTCGGCGGCGCTCTGCTCGCCCTCGGCGGTGCTCTGCTTGGCTCCCCAGGACGCGGTCCGCGTCGCGTCGGAAGCGGCGTCAGTACGGGGCTCGGTACTGGTACCGGGCTTGGCGTCAGCACCGGTCTTGGCGCTGGTGGCGGCCTCGGCCTCAGCAGCGGCCTTGGCGCTGGTCGCCGTACCGGCGTCGTCGGAGGCTTTGGTGGGCTCGGCAGCGGAGGTTCCGGATGCGTCGGCGTCGGATGCGTCCGGGGCGCCGGCCGGGGTCGACGTGCCGCTGGGCTCGGACTTCGGGGCGGCCGTCTCGGTGGCGGCGGGCTTGGCGCCGCCGTCCTTGGTGTCGTCCTCCTTGGGCGCCTCCGGCTCGGTGGCCGCGGCCACCGCATCGGGCTCGTCCGCCCGAACCGCGTCCGGCTCCGTGGCCCGCTTCTCGCCGCCACCCCGGGACGCGCCCGGCTGCTTGGTGCTGCTGGAAGCGGCCTCGTCGTCGTCCGCCCCGGTCGCGCCGGTCGCATCGCCGTCGGCCTCGGACCCGGCCGCTGAGGCAGCCGCAGCCGCACCCCCAGCACCCCCAGCGCCCTCGGCGCCCTCGGCACCCTCCGGGGTCTCGCCCTCCTGGTCGACCCACGCCGCGACCGCCGCGCGGAGCCGCGAGTCGCCGTCCTCCTGGCGCGGGGTCCGGAAGACCGCGGTCGCGTGGTCCGCCGAGCCCGCCGCACCGTCGGCCGCGGAGGCCGAACCCGTACCGGAGGAGCCGGCGGAACCCGAACCCGCCCCGGAACCGGACCCGGAAGCCGAGCCCGAACCCGCCCCGGAACCGTTCGCCGTCTTCGCGTCGTCCTCCCTCTCGCCGGAGGGGGACCCGGAAGGGGACCCGGAAGGGGACGGGGAGTGCGAAAGCGCGAGACGCGGATCGCGTTCGCTCGTAGCCGTCTCCCCCGACGACTGCTTCTGCTCCGACTTGTCGGGGGACTCGCCCGCCACCGATGCCTCCTCCAGACGCCGGGTGGCGTCATTCGAAACTGTCCGAACCATGTACCAGTGTCCTGTGTGCCGGGTAGGACCCCCCGGCTAGACGAGAACGACATACCTGTTGGTTCCCGTACGAACCACCCAGGCGCTCTCGACAGATGAATGTGAGAGGGGTCACCCTGTCATTCATCCACGCGGGGAGGCATGGATGGGCAGGAGCCGCAGAACTATTCCGGAAGAGCTGTTGCTGCTCGCTCTGGACCCGGCCACGGGTACCACAGCACAGCCGCAGTCGCTCGACCTCGGCCTCGCCGGAGCCCAGCTAGTGGAGCTGGCTCTGGCAGGACGGATAGCCCCAGACGGGGATCGTATCGCCGTGGTGATGGCACGGCCGACAGGAGATCCGACACTGGACTCCGCACTGGAACTGCTGCGCAGGCGCGGCAGCCCGGTTCGGGCGGTCCACTGGATCGGCGGACCCCGCCTCGGGCTCCGCCAGATCTACCTCGCGCACCTGGAGCGGTGCGGCATGGTCCATGCCGTGGCGGGCCAGATGTGCGGGGTGCTGCCGACGACTCGCTACCAGGCGACGGAGACAGCGATCAGCCGGGACATCAGGGCCCGGCTGGACAGCGCGATCCGCACCGGCGTACCGCCGGACCCGCGGACCGCGGCGCTTGCCGCGCTGGCCCACGCAGTCGGGCTCGGCAAGCATTTGTACCCCGGCAACGAGGGGCGGTCATCGCGCTCCCGTCTCAGGGATCTGATCAGGCACGACCCCATGGGCGGTCTCGTCGCGCACGCCGTGATGGACGTCCAGAACGGTGTGGCCGCTCAGCCACGCCGCAGCACCACGGCCACGCCGGACAACGGAAGCCGCCACGCCGCGGCGGCCGGCGTCCCGATGCAGTCGCATCACGGGGCGATGGCCAGGGCCGTGGTGCACCACTAGCAGGGCCCGGCACCACCCCGGTCGCACCACCGCCGCACCGTCGTCCCCATGACCCGGTTCGGGAGCCGCACCCAGAACGCGCGGGGCTGTACCAACAGCCCCGCGCGTTCGCGTCGCGGCAGCCCCACGCGTTCGCGTCGTCACAGCCCCGCGCGTTCGCGTAGTCGCTGTGTGTGGCCGTTTTCCAGCGCGCGCCAGGAAGTTGGTGGCAGTCTGCAGAGCAGAAGAACAGAAAAGCCGTGAGCCGGAGGTGCGTTACCCGTGGCGTCCAATGTCAATCCCACCGTCAGGCGGCGCCGACTGGGCCAGGAGCTGCGCAGGCTCCGCGAGCTCAAGGGCATGACGGCCGAAGAGGTCGCCGAGCGCCTGCTGGTGTCCCAGTCGAAGATCAGCCGGCTTGAGAACGGCCGCCGCTCGATCAGCCAGCGCGACGTGCGTGACCTGTGCGGGGTGTACGAGGTCGAGGACCACCGCATCGTCGATTCGCTGATGCAGATGGCCAAGGACTCGCGCCAGCAGGGCTGGTGGCACGCCTTCGGCGACATCCCGTACAGCGTCTACATCGGCCTGGAGACGGACGCGGCGAGCCTGCGCGTCTACGATCCCCAGGTCGTGCCGGGCCTGCTCCAGACCCGGCAGTACGCGGAGGCACTGATCGCGGGGGCGCTTCCGGAGACCGCGCAGAGCGACGTCGAGAAGCGGGTGAACGTCCGGTTGCGACGGCAGGAGCGCGTGAAGGCCGCGGAGAACCCGCTGCGGCTGTGGGTGGTCATCGACGAGGCGGCGCTGCGCCGCAGGGTCGGCGACCGGCAGCTGATGATCAACCAGCTGGAATCCCTCATCGAGCAGTCCCAGCTGCCCCATGTCACCGTGCAGGTGCTGCCGTTCAGCATGGGCGCGCACCCCGGCATCAACGGCCAGTACGCGATCCTGGAATTCCCGGACGCCTCGGACTCCAGCGTCGTCTACATCGAGGGCATCACCAGCGATCTGTACCTGGAGAAGGCCAATGATGTCCAGAAATACAGCGTGATGTACGAGCATCTGCGGGCCCAGGCCCTGAATGTGGACCAGACCCGGGAATTCATCACCGCCATCGCCAAGGACTACGCCGCCGAAACGGCCGGCTGAGCGTTGAAGCGCGGCAGCGTACACCCCACGCGTACCGCGGTGGAAGACCCAACCGGAATATGCCATCCGGTCGAGTGAATGGCCGCCTCCTACCCCGGGACCTGCGAGTAGCGTCGATCACGCCAACGAAAAACGCTGGCCGAGAACGACCAACTCGCAAGAACCGGAGCGAACATGGCAATTCTTCAGGGCGCCACGGACACCTGGACCAAGTCCTCGTACTCCACCGGGAACGGCGCATGCGTTGAGGTCAAGTCCCCCGTGATGGAGGCCATCGCGGTGCGGGACTCCAAGGTCTGCGAGGGCCCCTCGATCTCCTTCGCCGCCGGCGCGTGGAACGCGTTCGTGGCCGAGGTGACCCGGGATTCCCTCAGCTGACCAGGACGCCCGCCCCCGTGATATCCGCGTTACCGACAGAGCCCTCTCGACTGGCCCGCCGTCCCGGCCGAGGGGGCTCGGCCATGCCCGCGTCACCCGGCCCGTCGGCGCAGTTCGTCCACGTAGCGGTCGGTCCCCGGCACGGTGGGGAGGAACGGCGCGGCCAACTCCAGCCTCCCCAGGCCCGTTTCGGCGACCGCCGCGTCGAGCCCGGTGAAGTGGTCGGCCCAGACCTCCCTCGGGTCCTGTTCGAGGAACCAAAGCAGGGTGAGCCGGGTGCCGACGCCCTCGACCTGTTTCACGTACGTCATGCGGTCGCCCGGCAGCGGGGTCGGCGCGAACACCGTCACCAGCGCGGCCGGCCCTCCGGCGAGACGCTGCGGCAGCCGGCGCGAGCGCAGCCACTCCAGCAACTCGGGCCGCGCGTCCGGGCTGTGCGCGTCGACGACCTCCAGGACGAGGCCCGCGTACGGGTGGTCGAGGGCGTGGTAGTCGCGCGGGCCCGCGGCGCCGTCGCGGTAGACGGTCGCCTCGTGGTCCTGGAAGGCGGTGAAGACATGGGTACGGTCCTGATAGACACGGCCGTCGCGGTTGAGCCGCTTGTTGATGCCGACGGTCCACCTCATGTGCTCGTCGTAGCGCCCCTCGGTGATCCAGTACGTGGAGAGGTAGCACCCGGCGCTCACCGGCTGCGCGATCGCCGACTTCTCCGGGTAGCGCAGCTCCTGGAGCTCACGGGTGGCCACCCAGCGGCGCCCGGAGAACATCCAGGGCATGGCCATCGCGCCGGCGTAGTAGTGATCGTCCTCGTACCAGCGGTTGTACGCGTACTCGTGGCCCGGGTGCGGTTCCACCAAGGTGATCAGCGCGTGTCCCGGCCGCACCCCGTAGGGCCCCGCCGACGCCAGCTCCGCGTACGCCTCGGGCCGCGTGTCCTCGCTCATGCCGCATCCCTTCCCTCTGCCACCGGACGCGCCCTACTCTGACGCTCCGTCAGAAGATGTGCCAGAGCCGGGAGGCGACCGGATGTTGCTGCGTGGGAAGACCGTCATCGTCTCCGGGGTCGGGGCAGGGCTCGGGCACCAGGTCGCCGCGGCCGTGGTGCGCGACGGGGGCAACGCGGTGCTCGGCGCGCGCACCGGCGCCAACCTCGCCAAGTCCGCGGCCGAGATCGACCCGGACGGCGCCCGCACCGCACACCTGCCGACCGACATCACCGACGAGACCCAGTGCGAGGCACTGGCCGCGCTCGCCGTGGAGCGGTTCGGCGGCATCGACGCGGTCGTCCATGTGGCCGCCTGGGACAGCTACTTCGGCGGCGTGCGGGACGCGGACTTCGCCACCTGGCAACAGGTCATCGACGTGAACCTGCTGGGCACCCTGCGTATGACCCGGGCCTGTCTGCCCGCCCTCACGGTGCACGGCGGTTCCGTCGTCGTCATCGGCACCCAGTCCTCGGTGGCGGCGCCCTCACAGGTGCGGCAGGCGGCGTACGCCGCGTCGAAGGGCGCGCTGACGTCGGCGATGTACTCGATGGCGCGCGAGTTCGGGCCCGACCGGATCCGGGTCAACACGGTGCTGCCGGGCTGGATGTGGGGGCCGCCGGTGCAGGCGTACGTGCAGTTCACCGCGCACACCGAGGGGGTCGGCGAGGACGAGGTGCTGGGCCGGCTCACCGAACGGATGGCCCTGCCGGAGCTGGCCACGGACGGCGACGTGGCGGACGCCGTGGTCTTCCTGGCGTCGGACCGGGCCCGCGCGATCACGGGCCAGTCACTCCTGGTGAACGCCGGTGAACTGATGAGGTGAGGCGCATGGGCACCCCCATGAGGTGAGGCGCATGGGCACCACCTGGGCAGGCGACGGCAGGCAGTCGCACCTGTCTCTCTCGGCCGCGCGGGACCCGCATCCCGCGCGGCCGTTCGCGTCCGTACGTGTCCGTACACGGCTGTACGCGTCTGCACGCGTCTGCACGCGCCTGCACGCGCCTGCACGCGCCTGCACGCGTCCGTACGCGGCGTCGTGGGCTGAGGCTGACGAAGAGCCCGCTCATCGTGTGGCTCGCGCCGGGCGCACCACAACACCAGCCCAGGCAAAGGCGAGGTAAATTCGTTCGACTTTCTGATCCTCGTTCATATCCATGACCGTCAGATGTCTTGACCACCTCCTCCGCCAAGGGGTTCAATCCCCCAAGTCCCCGCTCCCGCACGGGGAACCGCTGAATCGGACGCGCCGACGAAGAGCATCCGAGTTCATTGACGCCGCCGGGCGGCGTTCACAAGGCGGACCCCTGGGAGGGGGCACATGAACAGTCTCGACTGGGCCGTGCTCATCGGCTACTTCGGCGTGATGGTCGCGATCGGCATCTGGTCCCACCAGAGGGTCGACGACGTCTCCGACTTCTTCACGGCAGGCGGCCGGATGCCGTGGTGGCTGTCCGGCATCTCGCACCACATGTCCGGCTACAGCGCGGTGATGTTCACCGGTTACGCGGGCATCGCCTACAAGTACGGCGTCACGTCCTTCGTCACCTGGTCCTTCCCCATCGCGGTCGGCATCGGCATCGGCGCCAAGCTCTTCGCGCCCCGCCTGAACCGGCTGCGCTCCCGACTCCACGTGGCCTCACCGCTGGAATACCTCAAGAACCGCTACAACGTCTCCACCCAGCAGGCCCTCGCCTGGTCGGGCCTGCTTCTGAAGATCGTCGACGTGGGCGCCAAGTGGGCTGCCGTCGCCACCCTGTTGTCGGTGTTCACCGGCGTCACGATCACCCAGGGCATCGTCGTCACGGGCTGCATCACCGCGGTCTACTGCACGGTCGGCGGCCTGTGGGCGGACGCCCTGACCGAACTCGGCCAGTTCATCATCCAGTTGTTCGCCGGGGTCGCGATGCTCATCGCCGTCATGGGCAGGCTCGACGGCTTCCCCACCCTGTGGACGGTCTGGGACAAGCTGCCCAGCGGCCACGCCGACCCCACCGCGGGCCCCTACACGGTCACCTTCCTGATGGCGTTCCTCTTCATCAAGACCTTCGAGTACAACGGCGGCATGTGGAACCAGGCCCAGCGTTACATGGCCACCGACTCGGCGCGCTCGGCGACCCGTTCGGCCTGGCTCTCGGCGACCCTGTGGGCGGTGTGGCCGACCGTCCTGTTCTTCCCTATGTGGTGCGCGCCGCTGCTCGTCCACGCCAACAGGCCGGACGGCTCGGACAGTTACGCTCTGATGACCGAGGAGCTGCTGCCGCACGGCATGCTCGGGCTCGTGGTGGTCGGCTTCTTCTCACACACCATGGCGATGTGTTCGTCGGACGCCAACGCCATCTCGGCCGTCTTCACCCGGGACATCATGCCCGCCCTGTCGAAGTCGGCCCGTGCGTGGAGCTCGCGCGCGGGGCTCGTCGCGGCGCGCCTTTCGACGCTCGTCTTCCTCGGCCTTTCGATGACGATCGCCACGCAGGTGAGCTCGCCCACCTTCAAGGACATCATCACCGTGGTGATCAAGTGGGTGGCGGGGCTCATGGGGCCGATCGCGATCCCGTTCATGCTGGGGATGCTGAAGTCGTTCCGCAGATCGGGCCCGACGGCGGCGCTCAGCAGCTGGGCGGCCGGTCTGCTCGCGTTCTTCTTCGTGAACTACGACCTCGACGGCTCCCAGCGGACCGGGGTGGCTTTGGAGTGGCAGGTGTCGGTGCCGCTGGCGATCTCACTCGTCCTGTACATCGTGGTCGGCCTGCTCAAGCCGGAGGACACCGCAGAGCGCGACGCGCTGCTCGCCCGCATCAACTCCGATGACCCGGGCCCGAGTTCGTCCTCGGCAGCGGCGTCGGCGGTGGGGCGCCGGACGTCCGGCGAGACGGAGACGGAAGCGGAGACGGGGGCGGGGGCGGAGGCGATGACGGCCGACTGACGTTCGGTTCGCCGGTCCCGGGGCCGCCCCGGCGGGCGCCGGCATCCGTCACGCCCGGCCCCCCTGCCGCATCAGCCGACGATCCCCTGATCGTCGCCGTCGTCACGCGGCGACGGGGCGTCCTGGCCGTCGCCGCCGCCCTCGGCGGGGTAGGCGTCGTCGCGGTGCGGCCCCCAGTGGTCGTACCGGGTGGCCCGGTCCTCGTCGCTCGGCGGGCAGTGCTGCCCCTCGGTCTCCTCCTCCTCGTCCATCACCATGGCGTCGACGGCCTGCTGGGCGTCCCGCGCGTCGTAGGGCGGCAGGTCGTCCACCCGGGCCGAGGGGTCGGTGAAGGCGGGCTCGGTCTCGCTCTGGACGTAGGCCGGGTGATCGGCGTCGTCGGCCGGGGCGGCGGACGACGTTCCCGCGCCCGATCCGATCAGCGCGAGGGCGAGCAGCGGAGCGGTGAACCAGCGGGCCGACACGGTGCGAAGGGCGTACGCGGTGCGGGCCGTGGAAAGGGGGGTCATGCCGACGACCCTGGCGAACCCCCGCGTGCGCGCGCGAACAACACGCGGCGCCCGAGCCGATCCTTCGCCCGCACGAGTGGTTTCAGCCCCTCGGATAGCGCAGCAGCCAGCCCGCCGTGTTGACGGCGGGACCGTGCAGCGCGGGCCCCTGGGTCATCTCCATCGCGAAGTCGTCGGCGAGTTCGAGCACCGTCGCGCGGCCTTCGAGCTGGGCCAGCCACGCGGGCGGCAGCGCAGTCTCGCCGTGCATCGCGCCGAGCAGGCTTCCACAGACGGCGCCGGTGGCGTCGGACGGCCCGTCGTGGTTGACGGAGAGCAGCAGGCCGTGCCGGACGTCCTCGCCGACCAGCGCGCAGTACACGCCGATGGCCAGCGCCTCGGGGGCGGTGTGCCCGGTGCCGAGGGTGGCGACGAGGGCCGGGCTCGGCATCCCCTGGCGTACGGCGCCGAGCGCGTGCTGAAGTGCCTCGGTGACCCGCTGGTGGCCGGGCCGCAGGGCGAGCTGTGCCAGGGTGCGCTGGACGGCGCCGTCCATGGACTCGCCCCGGGCGAGGCCGTGCACGATGACGGCGAGCGCGCCGGCCGAGAGGTAGGCCGCGGGGTCGCCGTGCGTCTGCGCCGCGCACTCCACGGCGAGTTGCAGCACCAGTTGCGGCTCCCAGCCCACGAGGAGACCGAACGGCGCGGACCGGGTGAGGGCCGCCGGGTCGTCGGCGCCCGGGTTCTTCGGCTGCTCAAGGGTGCCCATGATGTCGTCGCCGAGCCCCACGAGACAGGCCTTGGCGGGGTCGCGCCGGGCGTAGAGCCATTCCTGCTGGGCCAGCCAGCCGTTGTCCTCGCGGCGCTCGTCCGGCCCCCAGTCGCGCTGGGTCGCGGCCCAGCGCAGATGCGCCCGGTGCACATCGGTGGGCGGGTGCCAGGCGCCGGTGTCGCGGCGCACCTGGGCGCGTATCAGGCCGTCGACGGTGAACAGGGTGAGCTGGGTCGCGGCGGTCACGGCGCCCGTGCGGCCGTACACCGGGACGAGGTCGGCAAGCGCGTCCGGTCCGTGCCGTTCGCGGATCTCCGCGAGGGCGAGTCCGGCGCCGCCCGCGCCGAGCGAGTCCCCGATCGCCCCGCCCAGCAGACAACCCCGCACCCGGCTACGGAAGTCCTGCTGTTCGGCCCGGCCCCATATGGGTGCGGTGGCTCCGGCTGCTGCGCTCATGCGGCAGCACGGTACCTGAACGGGTGCGCCCGTTTAAGAGGGCAAATTGAGCGATCCTGGACACGCTGGGCCGCCGGGCTCCCTGGCCGCGCCCCCATCCCGGGGCGTGGGCCGCGGTCCGGGCCTTCAGCCCCCGGGGCGCGGGTCCCGGTCCGTGCCCTCGGCCCGGGGTGTGGGACCCGGCTCGGGGGGCCTGCCCGGGTAGGCGGGGTCGCGTTCGTCGGCGGGGAGCGGGCCGCGCGGCAGGCCCACCGCCGGACCCGCCCGCACCCCGGCCGCCCGCGCCAGGTCGTCGAGCGCCGCCCCCTCGCGGCCCGCGGCCCGGTGCAGCCGGGCCCGCTGCTCGTACGCCCACGCGTAGTCCGGCACCAGGGCGACCGCGTGGTCCAGGTCGGCCAGCGCATCCTCCGTGCGCCCCAGCTCCGCGAGCGCCATCGCCCGGCTGCCCAGCGCCCACGCGTACCCGGGATCGAGCGCGAGCGCCCGCCCGTACGCCGCGACGGCCTCCTCGTGACGCCCGGCGAACCGGTACACGTCACCGCGCTCGCCCAGCACCCACGCCCACGACGGCGACAGTTGCTCGGCCCGGTCGAGGTCGCCGAGCGCGCCCCCGGTGTCGCCGAGCAGCCCGCGCACATGGGCCCGGCGCACCAGCGCCCAGCCGTAGTCGGGGTCGATGAGCAGCGCCCGGTCGAAGTCCGCCAACGCCTCGGCCGGACGGCCCAGTTGAGCCTGTGCCTGACCTCGGCTGCCCAGGACGAGGGCGTCGCCGGGATCCAGCCCATGGGCCCGGTCGAGTTCCGCGATCGCCTCGGCGTAGCGGCCCGCGCGCCGGTGGGTCTCGCCGCGCTCGCGGGGCGCGCGGGGCCGGCCAGGCTCCAGCTCTTCGAGCCGGGCGAGGTCGGCGAGCGCGGCCGGGTGGTCGCCGAGTGCCCGGTGCGCGACGGCCCGCCCGTGGTGGGCGTCGGCGCTGGACGCGTCCAGGGTGAGCGCCCGCCGGTGGTCGGCGAGGCATTCCTCGTACGCCTCCGACCTGAAGTGGCCCCAGGCGCGCGCGATGTGCACCGCGACCCGGTCCTCGCCGGTGAGTTCGGGGCGGGCCAGCATCATGCCGAGCACGTCGACGCCGTGGCGATGCTCCGCCGCGAGCGCGGTCAGACAGGCGGCGCCCCACTTGCGCAGCGGCTCCCGGTTGGCGTCCTCGCCCGCGTCGGCGATCACCCGCGCCCAGCGGCGGGCGGTGACCGTGCCCTGCCGGCAGGCCTCGATGCCGTCGCGCAGCACCTCGCCGAACGCGCCGACGGGGTCGGCGCACAGCCGGTGGTAGAGCTCTTCCAGACGCGGCTCGCGCCACGCCTCGTCGCGCCAGCGCCCCTCGGCGCCGGTCCCGGCAGCGGCCCGCTCCAGGGCGTACCAGGCGGCGAGCCGTTCGTGTCCCGCGCGCCAGCGCTGGGGGGATGAGGTGCGCTGGAGGCGCTGCATGGGGGCCCGCACGACGTCGTGGTACTTGATCCGGCCGCCCTCGTCCTGGACGAACGGCAGGGACCGCAGCCAGCCGAAGAGCCCGGCCGCATCCCCCGTCACCGCCGCGCGGAAGACGTCCTCGTCGAGCCGGCGCGGGAGCGCGCCCTCCAGCGCGGCGCTCCTGCGCACCGGGTCGGACTCCCACTTCAGGAACCGCTCCACCGCCGTGGCGCTGGGGTCGCCGATGTCCTTTGGGGTCGCGGGCCTGCTGCCCGCGAGGGTGCTGACGAGCACGGGCAGGCGCCCGGAGAGCCGCAGCACGTCCCGTACGACGTCCTCGTCGAGGACACCCTTGGCGGCGAGGAGCTGGCGTGCCTCGTCCTCGGTGAAGGGTTCGAGGGGGAGCTCGGCGACGTAGTCCTCGGCGGCGGGCCAGCCCAGCGGGTCGGGCCTGCCCTGCCCGGACAGGGTGAGCACCATGTTCGCGGGCAGCGCGCCGTACCGGTCGGTGGTGACCAGGTCGCGCAGCCAGCGGTCGAGGAAGGCCCCGGTGCGTTCGTAGGTGTCGAAGAAGAGGGCCACCCACGGCACCTGGGCGGCCACCCGGCCCAGCTCGTCGACGAACACCGGGGTGAGCACGCCCAGTGGGTCGAGGACGAGCTGCACATCCTCCTCGCGTCCCAGGCGCGCACTCAGCGCGGCCCTCAACCGCTCGGCGCCCTCGGCGAGTTGGTCGGGGTCGACGGCCGCGGCGACCACGGATGCGCCCGGTACGAGCCCGAGCCCGGCAAGACCCGCCCTGGCCGTGAGGACCGCACCCGCCGAAGGCCCCGGGCCGGGCGCGGCGCCGCCCGCCTCGGCCTCGTACCGGCGCCTGCGGTAGGTGGCCAGGCTCCGGTCGAGCGCCTTGAGCGGCCGGCCCTGGCGGGCGAACCGGGCACTGATCGCGCCGAGGACGTCGGGCACCTGGTCGGCGGCCTCGTCGGTACGGGCGGTCAGGGCGCCGCGCTCAAGGGCCGCCTGCTCCAGCTCGCGCACGAGAGAGGTCTTGCCGACTCCGGCGTTGCCGTGCACACGGAAGACGAACCGATGCCGCTCGTCGTCGACGGGCAGGTCGAAGTTCCGCCGGAAGAGGGCGAGTTCATCGCGCCGCCCCACGAACCCGGACCGCCTGCGCCGCCGGATCAGCTCCTGCATCGAAGGCCGTACGCCCCCCACGACTCCCCCTCCACTCCCCGCCGGCCGAGACCGCAACGTTCCCCACTCGACCCTATCGGGCACCGCCAGAGGGCGTGGGGGGGCGCGGCGCGTGGCCAGCGGCGCGTGGCCGGCGGCGCGTGGGAGCAACGCGTGGGAGCGGCGCCTTCCGCTCGGCTCAGTCCCCCACCACCGGCAACAGCTTCAGTCCCCCACCACCGGCAACAGCTGCGGCAGATGCCCGTCCGAGGCGTGGGCCGCCGTCATCCGCTCGGCCGGCACCTCGCCGTACAGCGTCGTGCGCGGACGCGCGGGCCGGCCCGCCGACTCCGCGATGGCCACCAGGTCCTCGATGGACCGGTACGAGCCGTAACTGGAGCCCGCCATACGGGAGATGGTCTCCTCCATCAGGGTGCCGCCCAGGTCGTTCGCGCCCGAACGCAGCATGTCGGCCGCCCCCTCCTGGCCCAGCTTCACCCAGCTGGTCTGGATGTTGGGGATGTGGGGGTGCAGGAGCAGGCGCGCCATGGCCGTCACCGCGCGGTTGTCGCGGGTCGTGGGGCCGGGGCGCGCGATGCCCGCCAGATAGACGGGCGCGTTGGTGTGGATGAAGGGCAGCGTGACGAACTCCGTGAATCCGCCGGTCTCCTGCTGGATGCGGGCCAGCGTGCGGAAGTGGCCCAGCCAGTGGCGGGGCTGGTCGACATGGCCGTACATCATCGTGGAGGAGGACCGGATGCCCAGCTCGTGCGCGGTCTTGACCACCTCGATCCACGTGGCCGTCGGCAGCTTGCCCTTGGTCAGGATCCAGCGGACCTCGTCGTCCAGGATCTCCGCCGCCGTGCCCGGGATCGAGTCGAGCCCCGCCGCCTTCGCCTCGGTCAGCCACTCCCGGATGGACATGCCGGTGCGGCTGGCGCCGTTGACGACCTCCATCGGCGAGAACGCGTGGACGTGCATGCCCGGCACCCGCTCCCTGACGGCCCGCGCGATGTCGAAGTAGGCCGTGCCCGGCAGGTCGGGGTGGATGCCGCCCTGCATGCAGACCTCGACGGCCCCGACGTCCCAGGCCTGCTCGGCCCGGTCGGCGACCTGCGAGAGCGAGAGCGTGTAGGCGTCCGCGTCGGTGCGGCGCTGGGCGAAGGCGCAGAAGCGGCAGCCGGTGTAACAGACGTTGGTGAAGTTGATGTTGCGCGTGACGATGTACGTGACGTCGTCGCCCACCATCGACCTGCGGACGTCGTCCGCCACCCGGCACAGCGCGTCAAGCGCCTCGCCGTCCGCGTGCAGCAGGGCCAGCGCCTCGGCGTCGGTGAGCTTCGTCGGGTCGTCGGCGGCCACCGCGAGTGCCTGCCGTACGTCGGCGTCGATGCGGGAGGGCACCATGCCGGGGGCCGCCGCCTCGCGCAGCGCGGCCCAGTCCCCGTACACGGAGTCGAAGTCCTCGCGCCGGTCGCCGGTGCGGCCCTCGGTGTCGATGGTGTGGTGCAGATCGGTACGACCGCTGCTGGTGAAACCCTCGTCGGGCTCCTGCCAGGGCAGTCCGCGCACCTCGGCGCCCTCGTCGGCGAGGCCCGTCTCCGGGTCGGCGAGCGCCCGCACGTGCGGCAGCAGCCGGGGATCGAGCCACGGCTCGCCGCGCTGGACGAACTCCGGGTAGATGCACAGCCGTTCGCGCAGTACGAAACCGGACTCGCCGGACTTCTCGGCGAGTTCTTCGATCCGCGGCCAGGGCCGCTCGGGGTTGACGTGGTCGATGGTGACGGGCGAGACCCCGCCCCAGTCGTCGATGCCCGCGCCGATCAGCCGGCCGTACTCCCCCGCCACCAGGTTCGGCGGCGCCTGGAGGCAGGCGGCGGGACCCATGATGTGCCGGGCGACGGCAACCGTGGCCACCAGGTCGTCGAGATCGGCATCGGGCATGCCGCGCATCGCCGTGTCCGGCTTGGCGCGGAAGTTCTGGATGATCAGCTCCTGGACGCCGTGGTAGGAGCGCGCCACGCGGCGCAGCGCGAACAGCGAGTCGGCGCGCTCCTCGTACGTCTCGCCGATGCCGATGAGCAGCCCGCTGGTGAACGGCACCGACGAGCGCCCCGCGTCCTCCAACACCCGTAGCCGTACGGCCGGTTCCTTGTCCGGCGAGCCGTAGTGCGGCCCGCCCGGCTCGGACCACAGGCGGGTCGCGGTGGTCTCCAGCATCATGCCCATGGAGGGCGCGACGGGCTTGAGCCGCTGGAAGTCGGTCCAGGACAGCACCCCGGGGTTGAGGTGCGGGAGCAGACCCGTCTCCTCCAGGATGCGGATGGACATGGCACGTACGTAGGCGATGGTGTCGTCGTAGCCGTGCGCGTCGAGCCATTCGCGGGCCTCGGGCCAGCGGTCCTCGGGCTTGTCGCCGAGCGTGATCAGGGCTTCCTTGCAGCCGAGTTCGGCGCCGCGGCGTGCGACGTCGAGCACTTCGTCGGGCGACATGAACATCCCGTGTCCGGCCCGGCGGAGCTTGCCGGGCACGGTGACGAAGGTGCAGTAGTGGCAGGTGTCCCGGCACAGCCGGGTGAGCGGGACGAAGACGCTCTTGGAGTACGTGATGACACCCGACCGCCCGGCTGCGGCGAGGCCCGCGTCGCGCACCCGGGCGGCGGAGGCGGTGAGGTCGTCGAGATCGGCGCCGCGGGCCTGGAGCAGCACGGCGGCCTCGGTGACATCGAGAGCGACACCGTCCCTGGCACGTTTCAGCGCGCGCCGCGTCGCGTTGGCGGTGGGGGCGGCGGGCTGGTGCGGGGGTGGGGCCTGTGCGCTGGAAGTCATCCTTCGAGCATACGAGCGCCCTCCCCCCAACCCGGCCGAACGCACGCGGTTCCCCACGCCGCCTGACCCCCCTCCCGGCCGCGAGCCGTGCCCGCTTCTCGCGCAGTTCCCCGCGCTTCGCTTCTTGGGGGCCCGGTTTTCGACTGCGGGCAGTGGGTGGCTGGTCGCGCAGTTCCCCGCGTTCTTTGGGAGGCCCGGTTTTCGACTGCGGGCAGTGGGTGGCTTGTCGCGCAGTTCCTCGCGCCCCTGTAGGGCACCCCGAACTGCCAGCCGCGCCCACCGCGGCGGAGCCACGTAAAGTCACGGTCCTGCACCCCCAGAACCCGTTCTCGTCCTCGCACCGTGGACGCTTCTCGCGCAGTTCCCCGCGCCCCTTGGAACCCGCCCTTCGTCCGCGCCGCCGTGCGGGGCTGGTCGCGCAGTTCCTCGCGCCCCTGTAGGGCACCCGGAATCGCCTCTCGCGGCCACCGCGGCAGAAACCCGACTTCGTCCGCG
>NZ_JBICXU010000035.1:0-75408 GCF_043200435.1 Streptomyces sp. NPDC048416 | reverse complement strand
AAGCTAAGCCTTTCAGCGCCGATGGTACTGCAGGGGGGACCCTGTGGGAGAGTAGGACGCCGCCGAACAAATTGTGGGGAAAGCCCCGCACCAGACCGTAGAAATACGGTCACGGTGCGGGGCTTTTTCGCGTTCAGGGTCCTCCGGTTTTGGGTTTTCGGCTGCCCCCGTGCCGGTTTTTGGTCTGCGCGGGGGACAGCGGAAGGGGCGTGTACTTCCTCCTGCCTCCCCACACAGACTCTTACAGGCGGCCCGCCGCCTTGAGTTCGAGGTAGGCGTCGGCCAGGGCGGGAGCCAGTTCGTCCGGGGTGGCGTCCACGACGGTGACTCCATGGCGCATCAGTTTCTCGGCGGTGCGTCGGCGTTGCTGCTGGGCCTGGCTGGCTGCCGCGGAGTCGTAGACCGCGTCGATGTCGCCTCGACCGGCCGCCATGCGCTGGATGTGGGGGTCGGCCACCGACGCCACCACAACCGTGTGTCGCTTGGTGAGCCGAGGGAGGACGGGAAGCAGACCTTCTTCGGTCGCCGCCGTGTCCAGGCTGGTCAAGAGGACGACGAGGGACCGGCGTGGGGCGTGGGTCAGGGCCGCTGCGCTGAGGCCACGGGCGTCCGTCTCCACCAGAGAGGGCTCCAGTGGGGCCATGGCGTTCACGAGTGCCGGCAGAAGATCGCCTGCGGCGCGCCCTTGGACCTGGGCCCGGACCAGGCGGTCGTATGCGAGGAGGTCGACGCGGTCGCCCGCTCGGGAAGCGAGGGCCGCGAGCAGCAGACCGGCGTCCATGGCGGCGTCGAGTCGGGGCACGTCACCGGCGCGGCCTGCCGACGTACGGCCCGTGTCCAGGACGACGAGGACGTGGCGGTCGCGCTCGGGGCGCCAGGTGCGCAGGGCGACGTTCCCCTGACGAGCCGTGGCACGCCAGTCGATCGAGCGGGTGTCGTCGCCCGGTACGTACTCGCGGAGGCTGTCGAACTCGGTGCCTTCGCCACGGGTCAACACACTGGTGCGGCCGTCGAGTTCGCGGAGCCGGGCCAGCCGGGACGGCAGGTGCTTACGACTCGTGAACGGCGGCAGGACGCGTACGGACCACGGCACCTCGTGGCTGCCCTGGCGGGCGGCCAGGCCGAGCGGCCCGTATGAGCGGACCGTGACGCGGTCGGCGTGCCGGTCGCCGCGGCGGGTCGGCCGCAGCACGGTGGTCAGACGGTTTCGTTCGCCGGCCGGCGCCGTGAACCGGTGCCGAGAGGCGGCCTGTTCGGCATCGGCGGCCCAACTGCTGGGCGGCCAGGCGTCCCTGAGCTGGGCGCGGAGCCGACGGTTCGACGGGTTGGTGACGGTGAGGCTGACCTCTGCCTTGTCACCGAGTCGAACGGACGTATCACCACTTCGAGTGAACTGGAGCTTTCGCACTGGCGCGGCGCAGGTGTAGTCGCACAGAATTGCGAGTGCAAGGGGGGCGTTGACCGCCAGCATGCCGGCCCAACCCGGGGCGAAGACGCCCACCGGGATGGAACCGAGGGCGGCCAAGAGGGCGGAGCGTCCGGTGAGAGCCATGGCGTCGCCTCAGCGGGGCACGGGGACGTGGGCGAGTACCGAGGTGATGACGGAGTCGGCGGTGACGCCCTCCATCTCGGCCTCGGGGCGAAGTTGGATGCGGTGGCGAAGCGTAGGAAGTGCCAGGGCCTTCACATCGTCGGGGATGACGTAGTCCCGGCCGGTGAGCCAGGCCCAGGCCCGGGCGGTGGAGAGCAGGGCGGTGGCGCCTCGGGGGGACACACCGAGGCTGAGCGAGGGGGATTCACGCGTGGCACGACAGATATCGACGACATAACCGGTGATCTCGGCCGAGACGGAGGTCTTGGCCACGGCGGCCCGTGCTGCTTCGAGGTCGGCGGGGCCGGCCACCGGGCGTATGCCGGCCGCCTTCAGGTCGCGGGGGTTGAAGCCGCTCGCGTGGCGGGACAGCACACCTATCTCGTCCTGGCGTGAGGGCAGAGGGACCGTCAACTTCAGTAGGAAGCGGTCCAATTGGGCCTCGGGCAGGGGGTACGTGCCTTCGTACTCGACGGGGTTCTGGGTGGCGGCCACCAGGAACGGGTCGGGCAGGAGGCGCGGAGTCCCGTCGACGGTGACCTGGCGCTCCTCCATGGCTTCGAGCAGGGACGACTGGGTCTTGGGCGGCGTCCGGTTGATCTCGTCCGCGAGCAGCAGATTGGTGAAGACAGGGCCGGTCTGGAAGGAGAACTCTGCGGTGCGGGCGTCGTAGATCAGGGAGCCGGTGACGTCGCTCGGCATGAGATCGGGGGTGAACTGGACGCGCTTGGTGTCGAGTTCCAGGGAGGCTGCGAGTGCGCGCACCAGGAGAGTCTTCGCGACGCCCGGCACCCCTTCGAGCAGCACGTGGCCACGGCAGAGGAGGGCGACGACGAGGCCCGTGACGACGGAGTCCTGGCCGACCACGGCCTTGGAGATCTCGGCGCGCAGGGCTTCGAGGGAAGCGCGGGCGCTGTCCGGGGTCGCTGCGGTCTCCGGGGTGCGGTCGCTCATGAAGTGCGTACCTCTCTTTCGAGGGCGTCCAGTTCGTCCGCGAGGCGGACAAGTGCGGTGTCGTTGGCCGGTGTCGGGCCGAAGAGCAGGGAAAGGGGGTCGTGGCCGGCCGCGGGAAGCCTGGCGGAGACGGCTGGTACGAGGACGTCGGGGGAGTGCGCCGCCGAGGCGGCCACGCCGAGGAGGGGAGCGAGGCGGCTTCGGGCGGCCGCTCGGAGATGCGCGGCGGCGCGGTCGCGGGCGTTGGCCTTGCGGTAGAGGCGGGCTCGTCCCTCGGTCGCCTCGGACGCGCGGATGGCGACCGGGAGGTGTTCGGTGACGAGGGGGCCGAGACGGCGGGCGCGCCACACCGCGGCGAGCCCGGCGGCCAGAGCGAGTTGCAAGGTGGCCCAGCGCCATCCGGAGGGGATCAGGTCGAAGAAGGAACGTCGGCCGCCATCGGTGGCGGACGCGTCGTCCAGCGAGGGGAGGTACCAGACCAGATGGTGTCGCGTGCCGAGCAGTTGAAGGGCGAGAGAGGCATTGCCCTCTTCGTCGAGACGGTGGTTGAAGAGGATGTCGGGGGCGCCGAGCAGCACGGTGTCGCCCTGGGCTTCGGCGGGGACGGTCAGCAGCGTGGGGAGGCCGCCTGCCGGGTAACAGCCGCCGCTGTTCTCGTCGCGGGCCGCGTAGCGGATGCCGCCGGTGTCGGCGCGGCCCGCTCGCAGTGCGGCTCCCTGGGCGCAGCCGGGTTCGCGCGGTTCGACGAGGGCGGGGCGCTCGGCGCGTACGCCGGGGGCGAGGACGTCCAGGGAGGCGGAACCCGGGGCGATGAGGACGGTACGGCCGCCGGAGTCGGCGGCGGCGCGCAGCCGGCGCTGTTGGCTCTCGGTCAGGAGGTCGGGGACCGTTATCAGGAGAGTGGTGTCGGGGCCTGCGGCTGCCGTCGCTTCGTCGAGCGTGGTGACCACGCGGGTGGAGACGCCCTGGCCCTTGAGGAGTTGGGCGACGGCGCGGCTGCCGTACTGGTCGGCGGAGCGCGGGTCGAGACTGCCGTGCTGGGAGTCGGAGTGCAGGGCTGCGAGAGCGATGCCGCCCGCGATCAGGACGACGAGGGCGAGGAGGAGGCCGCGGGTCCGGGTCCACAGGTGTCGGGGCGTGGCCGACGTGGAGGTGGGGGCGGCCGTGGTCGCGGTCATCCGGCGGCTCCTGGGACCGCGCCGCTCAGCGCGGGCTTGGTGCGTTCCAGATCCTTGTCGAGGTCGCGCAGTCGTACATACGACGCTTCGTCGGCGGTGCGGCCGCCATATGTGACGTCGTCGAACGCCCGGGCGGCCGCCCGCAGCCGGTCCGCGTGGCCGGGCAGGGGGCGGCCCGCTTCGGCGGCGGCCTCGTCGGCGGTGCGGCCGGGGCGGGGATCGAGGAGGGCGCGCTCCTCCAGGGAGCGGACGATGGCGCGCATCCGTTCCTGGACGGCCTCGTTCCAGCGGTGCGCGGTGGCGTGTGTCTCGGCTGCGGCGCGATGCTCGCCGGCGCTGCGCGGGCGGTCGTCGAAGACGCTGCCGCCCGACAGGACGGGCCGTTGCGGTGTGCCGAGCCGCCACCACAGCGCGGCGATCAGCGCGAGGACGACGAGCGCGATCACGATCAGGCCGAGCGGACCGCCCGGCGTGGCCCCGGATGCCGAGTCGAAGAGCGAGCCGACCCAGTTCCAGAACTTGTTCAGGGCACGCTGGAGCAGGCTCGGGTCGTTCTGGTGGTACGCCGGATCGGACAGTTCGCGCCGGGCAGCCTCGCGGGCCGCGTCACGCGGAATGTCAACCGGCGGGCCGCCGGACGGGCCGTTGAGCAGTCGTGCCGTCATGAAGCCCCCCGCTCCTGACACTGCATCAGCTCCCGGGCGTCTGGTGGCCGGGAACGCCTGCGGCGCGGGCCAGTTCGAGGTCGAGGGCTTCACGACGGATGCGCTGGTCGATGTAGAGCAGGGCCGTGACACCGCCGAGGAAGGGGTAGGTGATCGCCGCTGCGATCACGCCGCCGATGCCGGAGATGATCAGGTAGGTCCAGCCGAAGTCGGGGGTGGTGCCGTGGAGGATGTCGGTGAAGGTGCTGCTGTCCACCGCCATCGCGATCGCGGTGAAGGGCAACGCGATGATCATCGCGACGATCCCGGCCAGGAGCCACGCCAGCAGGGTGATGCCGAAGATGCGCCACCAGGAACCATTGGTCAGCTTGGCGGAACGGCGCACGGACTGGACGATGCCCTGCCGTTCGAGCACCAGCGCCGGGCCGGCGAAGGTGAAGCGGATGTACAGCCAGAGCGTGACCACGAACGCGGCGAGCGCGCCGAGCGCTGCCAGCGCGGCGCCGCCACCGCCTCCCAGGAGCGCCCCGGGGAGGATGCCGACGGCGGTGATCGCGCCGAGCATGACGACCAGCAGGACGAGCAGACCGGCCAGGCTCAGCAGGCGGGGGCGGGCCTCGGTCCAGGCAGCGCCCAGGGTCACGGGGCGGCCCAGGACCGAGCGGCTGACCACCAGGGCGAGGACGGCCGTCGTGAACAGGGTGGCGAGCTGGCCGACGATCACGGAAGGCACCAGGTCGAGCAGGCTGGACTGCATCGAGTCGAAGGCCTGGTTGAGGGCTTCGGTGCCCGTGGCGTTCGGGTCGACGGTGGCCGGGGTCGGCAGGATGAAGCGGGTGGCCAGGAGCTGGAAGGTCTGCGCGACGACCGCGACGGCCAGCGTGAGACCCAGAACGGTGCGCCAGTGGGCGCGCGCGGTGGACACGGCACCGTCAAGGATCTCGCCCAGCCCCAGCGGGCGCAGCGGGATGACGCCCGGCTTGGCGGCGGGCGGGCGGCCGTAGTTCTGGTTCCAGTTGCCGCCCGGAGGCTGTCCCGGCACCTGCCCCCATCCGGAGTGCCACTGCTGAGGTCCGGGCCGGCCAGGGGCCTGCGGCGGTGCCTGTCCGGGGCCCGGCGAGGACCACTGGGCGGCCGGCGGCTGCTCCTGGGACCACTTCGAGGAGGCGTGGGCACGCTCGGAGGGCTCGGGTACCGGGGGCGTGCCGGAGTTCTCGCCGTCGGAGGGGGCCGATCCGGGCGAGGCCCAGCCCGGAGAGTCGTTCACGGTCGTCCACCTCGTGGGTTGGTCGCGGGACCGGCTGCGCGCGCCGGCTCCTTCGGGTTGGCTGCCATCGTGCCATGTGGATCCAGGCCATGGACCGGCCCCCGTATCTCGTTCGCACCTTCATTTGTCGGTGGCTCACGGGGCAGACTGGGCAGATGGCTGATCAGGACGTGCGAACGACCATGGGGCCCGGTCCTTCGGGGATACCTTCGCTGCGCTGGGACGAGCCGCCGGAGGGCCCCGTGCTGGTCCTCCTGGACCAGACCCGGCTGCCCGCCGAGGAGGTGGAGCTGGTCTGCACGGATGTGCCCGGGCTGGTGCGGGCCATCCAGACACTGGCGGTACGAGGGGCCCCGCTGCTCGGTATCGCCGGGGCCTACGGGGTGGCGCTGGCCGCGGCGCGGGGCTACGACGTGGACGAGGCGGCCACTCACCTCGCCGGGGCGCGGCCCACCGCGGTCAACCTCGGGTACGGGGTGCGGCTGGCGGCCGGGGCGTACCGGGCGGCGGCCGAGAAGGGCGCCGAGCCGGCGGAGGCCGGGGCGGCGGCGCTGGCCGCGGCCAAGGAACTGCACCGGCTGGATGCCGAAGGCAGTGTGCGGATGGCCCGGCACGGGCTGGCTCTGCTCGACGAGCTGCTGCCGGGCGGCAGTCACCGCATCCTCACCCACTGCAACACCGGCCGGCTGGTCTCCGGCGGGGAGGGCACCGCGTTCGCGGTCGCGCTGGCCGCGCACCGGGCGGGGCGCCTGCGGCGGCTGTGGGTGGACGAGACGCGGCCGCTGCTCCAGGGCGCGCGGCTGACGGCGTACGAAGCCGCGGGAAGCGGGATGGCGTACAGCCTGCTGAGTGACAATGCGGCCGGCTCGCTGTTCGCGGCCGGTGAGGTGGATGCTGTCCTCATCGGCGCCGACCGCATCGCCGCCGACGGCTCGGTGGCGAACAAGGTGGGAAGCTATCCCCTCGCCGTGCTCGCCAAGTACCACCACGTGCCGTTCATCGTGGTCGCACCGGTCACCACGGTGGACCTCCACACCCCCGACGGCGCTTCGATCGAGGTCGAGCAGCGTCCCGGCCAGGAGGTGACGGAGCTCACAGCGCCGCAGGTCCCGGGGGGCGGCTGGGGGTCCGGTTCCGGGCTTCCGGTGGCACCGCTGGGGACGCAGGCGTACAACCCCGCCTTCGATGTGACACCGCCGGAATTGGTCACGGCGATCGTCACGGAGGAGGGTGTGCTGTCCCCGGTGACAGGCGGCGGGCTGAGCGAGCTGTGTGCCAGGTCACGCCAGGTAACGATTAGCTAATGGGATGATGACGTTTATGAAGGGACGCGTCCTTGTCGTCGACGACGACACCGCACTGGCCGAGATGCTCGGCATTGTGTTGCGTGGAGAAGGTTTTGAGCCGTCGTTCGTAGCGGATGGCGACAAGGCACTGGCGGCATTCCGTGACGCCAAGCCCGACCTGGTGCTGCTCGATCTCATGCTGCCCGGACGGGACGGCATCGAGGTCTGCAGGCTGATCAGGGCCGAGTCGGGTGTGCCGATCGTCATGCTCACCGCCAAGAGCGACACCGTGGACGTGGTGGTCGGCCTGGAGTCAGGGGCCGACGACTACATCGTGAAGCCGTTCAAGCCGAAGGAGCTGGTCGCCCGGATCCGGGCCCGGCTGCGCAGGTCGGAGGAGCCTGCACCGGAGCAGCTCGCCATCGGCGATCTGGTGATCGACGTGGCCGGGCACTCGGTGAAGCGGGCGGGGCAGTCGATCGCACTGACCCCGCTGGAGTTCGACCTGCTGGTCGCGCTCGCCCGCAAGCCGTGGCAGGTGTTCACTCGAGAAGTACTCCTCGAACAGGTCTGGGGCTACCGCCACGCGGCGGACACCCGCCTGGTCAATGTGCATGTCCAGCGGCTGCGCTCGAAGGTCGAGAAGGACCCCGAGCGGCCGGAAATCGTGGTGACCGTCCGTGGGGTCGGTTACAAGGCAGGACCGAGCTGAGATGACCCAAGTGGCTGGGCGCAAGACGTCCTGGGGCGGCCGGTTGCTCCAGGACGGGGCGCCCGGCGGTCCGGTGCTGCGGCTCGTCGTGCGCTGGCTGCGGCGCCCGCTGCTGCCCGCGGCGCGGCTGTGGCGGCGCAACATCCAGCTGCGGGTGGTCGCGACCACCCTGCTGATGTCGCTCGGCGTGGTCCTGCTGCTCGGCTTCGTGGTGATCGGGGCGGTGCGCAACGGCCTCCTCGAAACCAAGGAGAAGGCGGCCGAGAGCCAGTCCGCCGGAGGATTCGCGGTGGCGAAGGACAAGGCAGGCTCCCCCGTCTCGTCCGGCACCGACGACTCGGCGCCGGGCGGCCGCGGCTCCGGCTCATCGGTGAGCTGGCGCAACGACCTGGTGACCCAGCTCGCCAGCAGTGGCCAGGGCGCCTTCTACGTCGTCGCCCTCGGCTCGGCCTCGTCCGACTCGGCGTCCAGCAACCGGGGACCGCGCGCCTCCGGGTTCGTCGACCCCCGGGCGAGTGTTCCGCAGAGCCTGCGGGACGACGTCGACGAGGGCACCGGCGCGTTCAAGACGTACACCTCGATCAAGTTCACCGACGGCCAGGAGGCCGAGCCCGGGCTCGTGGTGGGGACCCGGCTCAAGGACGTCGACGGGCAGTCCTACCAGCTCTACTACCTCTTCCCGCTGGTGCAGGAGGAGAAGTCCCTCACCCTGGTCAAGACGACCCTGGCGACCGCCGGCCTCTTCGTCGTGGTGCTGCTCGGCGCGATCGCCTGGCTCGTGGTGCGGCAGGTGGTGACGCCGGTCAGGATGGCGGCCGGAGTCGCCGAACGGCTCTCCACGGGCGTGCTCAGAGAGCGCATGAAGGTCACCGGCGAGGACGACATCGCCCGCCTCGGCGAAGCCTTCAACAAGATGGCGCAGAACCTCCAGATCAAGATCAACCAGCTGGAGGAGCTGTCGCGGATGCAGCGGCGCTTCGTGTCCGACGTGTCGCACGAGCTGCGCACACCCCTGACGACCGTGCGGATGGCAGCCGACGTCATCCATGAGGCGCGGGTCGACTTCGACCCCGTCACGGCACGCTCGGCCGAGCTGCTTGCCGGACAGCTCGACCGGTTCGAGTCACTGCTTGCCGATCTCCTGGAGATCAGCCGGTTCGACGCGGGCGCCGCGGCCCTGGAGGCAGAGCCGATAGACCTGCGGGAGGTCGTGCGCCGGGTCATCGAGGGCGCCGAGCCGCTGGCCGAACGCAAGGGCACGCGCATACGCGTGGCAGGCGACGAACAGCCCGTGGTCGCCGAGGCCGACGCCCGCCGGGTCGAGCGGGTGCTGCGCAACCTGGTCGTCAACGCCGTGGAGCACGGCGAGGGCCGGGATGTCGTGGTGCGCCTGGCGGCGGCCGGCGGCGCCGTAGCCGTCGCCGTGCGGGACTACGGCGTGGGGCTCAAACCCGGCGAGGCGACCCGGGTGTTCAACCGCTTCTGGCGGGCCGACCCGGCCCGCGCCCGTACGACCGGCGGGACGGGCCTCGGCCTGTCGATCGCCGTCGAGGACGCCAGGCTGCACGGCGGCTGGCTCCAGGCCTGGGGCGAGCCGGGCGGCGGCTCCCAGTTCCGGCTGACCCTGCCGCGCACCGCGGACGAGCCGCTGCGTGGATCGCCGATACCCCTGGAGCCGGAGGATTCGCGGGCCGCCCGCGAACGGGCCAAGGCCGGGGCACCCGCGGCCGGGCAGGCGCAGGGCAACCGCCTGGCGACCGTGCCGACGCCGCGCCTCGACCGTTCGACGCTGCCGGTGCCGCCCACGGCCCCGGCGCGCCCGCGTACCTCGGGCCCCGCGGCCAGCCCCGCGGGGCTGCCCGGAGGGGACGGGGGCCGGGTGGTGGCACGGTTCGGCGAGGCGGAGCCGGGACCACGGACAGGTGCGGAGCGCAGCGACGGTACGGCGGGCCCGGAGCGGCCGGCCAAGGCGAGTGAGCAGGAAGGATCGGCCCGTGGGCGCTGACCGGGGGAGGGCCCGCGGCAAGCTGCTGGGGCCGGTGGTGGTGCTGGGCTGCGGCTCGCTTCTGGTGTCGGGTTGCGCGTCCATGCCGAGCAGCGGCGATGTCCACTCGGTCTCGGCGTCCCAGCGGGCCGACTCGCAGGTGCAGGTGTACGCGGTGCCGCCGCGGCCCGGCGCCGGGCCCAGCGAGATCGTCGCGGGCTTCCTTGAGGCGATGACCAGCGACGATCCCCAGTTCGCGATGGCCCGCCAGTATCTGACCGTGAAGGCCGCCAAGGACTGGCAGGCCAATCAGGTCACCGTGCTGGCCGACGGCCCCGACCCCCAGCCGAACAGATCCGGCGACCGGGACGCGGACTCCAGCGGTTTCACGTTCACGGTCTCCGGGAAACCCGTCGCCGTCGTCGACAAGCAGCGCGCCTACCAGCCGGCCAAGCCGCAGGACACGTACACGCAGACCATCCACCTGGTGCGGCAGAGCGGGCCGGACGGGTCGGGCAGGGAGTGGCGCATCGACGCGCTGCCGCAGGGCCTGCTGCTCGGGCAGTCCGACTTCCAGCGCATCTACCGCTCCGTCAACAAGTACTACTTCGCGGCCGGGCAGGACCGCCTCGTCGCCGATCCGGTGTATGTGCGCCAGCGCACCGACCCCGAGACACAGATGAACCTCATCACGCAGACGGTGCAGTCGGTCCTTGACGGGCCGACGAACTGGCTGAAACCGGTGGTCGCTTCGAAGTTTCCCTCGGGAACGTCGCTGAAGAGCGACACCAAGTCCCTCGCCCTCGACGACCGCAATGCGTTGAAGGTCCCGTTGAACGAGCGCGCCTCCAACGCCGGTGAGGCGCAGTGCAAGCGGATGGCGGCCCAGCTCCTGTTCACCCTGCGGGATCTGACGACGACTCGGGTCGGCTCGGTGGAGCTCGACCGCGCCAATGGCTCCCAGCTGTGTGTGCTCAGCGGCGACCAGGCCGAGACGTACGCTCCCGACCGCATGGCGACAAGTCCCGGCCAGTACTTCGTGGACGCCGGCGGCCATGTGGAACGCATGCGGGCCGACACCGGTTCGGACAACGCGGGCGGCAGCGTGGACGGGGCGAGCGGTGCGGACGGCTCGGACTCCTCGGTGGTCACCGAGCCGGTGCAGGGCCCGTTCGGCAAGGGCGAGCAGCAGGTGCGTACGGTCGCGGTCTCGCGGGACGAGAAGCGCGCGGCCGGGGTGTCGGCGGACGGCAAGTCGCTGTTCGTGGCCCCGCTCGCAGCCGGTGGGGAGCTGGCGCGGACGTCGGTGACCAGCGCCGACAAGGATACGAACGGTGGCCTTTCGGCGCCCAGTTGGGACGGCAGGGGCGACCTGTGGGTGGCCGACCGCGACGCGGCCAAGCCGCGGCTGCTGCGTCTCGTGCAGGGCGCGGGGGACCCCGAGACGGTCGACGTCGCCGGGCTCAACGGTGCGCGCATCCAGCAGGTGCGGATGTCCGCGGACGGGGTGCGGGCCGCGCTGCTCGTGGCCGACGGCGGGCGCACGACGCTGCGGATCGGCCGGGTCGAGCGCGGTGTCGAGGCCGGCAGGAGCGTGGTCTCCGTGGTCGAACTGCGGCCCGCGGCGCCTCAGATGGAGGACGTGACGGCCGTGTCCTGGGCCGGGCGCAGTCGGCTCGTGGTGGTCGGCAAGGAGGCCGGCGGGGTCTCGCAGCAGCTGCGTTATGTGCAGACGGACGGGTCCACCTCGGCGGCCGGCACCCTGCCGAGCGTCAACAAGGTCACGGACGTCGCGGCCACCGACGACGACCGGATGCCTCTGGTGGCGCACTCGCAGGAAGACGGCATCGTCCGGCTGCCGCCGGGCGCGAACTGGAAGACGGCGGTCAAGAAGGGCTCGGCACCGGCCTATCCCGGCTAGCGCGTGCACGGTGCGGTTCGGTGACCGCCCATCCGGCTGGGCACGCAAGTTCGGTGACCGCTCATCCCGGGTGGGCCCGGACGTGCCGTTCGGCTGACCGATCGGTGGCCCCGGCCGGCCGGTGCGCTCAAGTGGGGGGCCGGTGACCGTCTGTTGTGGCTCGTGCACGCACGTGGCCAGAGGCGTGGGCCGGTTGTCCACAGGGGTGGCGGCGGGGCGTGGCCCTGGGCACAGTGGGGGTATGCGGGGGTGGTGGCGGGAGTTCTCCGGCCTTGTGCTGCCGACCGCGTGCGGCGGCTGCGGCAGACAGCGTACGGCGCTGTGCGAGCGGTGCCGGGCGGCACTGCTGGACGCCCGGGTGCGCCGGGTGCGCCCGGCACCGGAGCCTGTCGGGCTGCCCGTGGTGTACGCGGCGGCGCGGTACGAGGACGCGGTGCGCGCGGTGCTGCTCGGACACAAGGAGCGGGGCGCCCTCGGCCTGGCCGGGGTGCTCGGGCAGGCGCTCGCGGGTGCGGTGCGGGCGGTCGCCGGGCCGTGCGGCCAGGAGCCGTTGCTGTTGGTCCCGGTGCCGTCGTCGCGGCGTGCGGTGCGGGCCCGTGGGCACGACGCGACCCGCCGGATGGCGCTCGCGGCCGCCGGGGAACTGCGGCGGGCCGGGAGGGACGCCCGGGTCGTCACGGTCCTGCACCAGCGCCGCGCGGTCGCCGACCAGGCGGGGCTCAGCGCCCCGCAGAGGCTCGCGAATCTGTCCGGCGCCCTGATGGTGGCGGGCGGCGGTGCGCGGCTCCTGACGGGCGGCCGGGTGGTCCTGGTGGACGACCTGATGACCACGGGTGCCTCGCTCGTGGAGGCGGCACGGGCCGTCCGCGCCGCCTGGATACGGGAACCCGGTAGGGGTTCACGACGAGATGGATGCCTCAGGCAGGGAATTCCGGGATTTTCACCGGCGGAGGCGGCGCATCATCGGCGGAGATCCGGGGAGGCGATGAGCGATGCGGGACTTCCGCCCCTGCGGGCGGCGGTGGTCGCGGCCACTCCGGAATCGTTCGCGATAAACCGGAACTGACCGCGAACTTGCATCGTTGCAGGTAGTGAGAGGACGGAAACACCTGACTGGGGGTACGTGCCGGTAGCGGGTGCCGACATCGCGTCGGTCGAGCTATGTTCGGTTGTGAGGAATGGCGAAAGCCCGTTCACTTAATGCACGACTGAGCTTCGGCGCGTTTTCACTTACCCCCGACGTGGTGGGGTGGGGATCTTCTCGACGGGGGAGGAGGAGGTGATACGTCACCGAGTCCGAGGCTCCGGCACTCACCGGGGCCTGGTGCAAAAGGGAGCAGCTCCGCGTTGAGGCGGAGCGATCCGGGAACGGAGTTCTGCGTGGACATCGTCGTCAAGGGCCGCAAGACCGAGGTGCCCGAGCGGTTCCGCAAGCACGTGGCCGAGAAGCTGAAGCTGGAGAAGATCCAGAAGCTCGACGGCAAGGTAATCAGCCTCGACGTCGAGGTGTCCAAGGAACACAACCCGCGGCAGGCGGACCGTTCGGACCGGGTGGAGATCACCCTCCACTCGCGGGGACCGGTCATCCGCGCGGAGGCGGCGGCGGCAGACCCCTACGCGGCGCTCGACCTGGCGACCGGCAAGCTGGAGGCGCGGCTGCGCAAGCAGCACGACAAGCGGTACACGCGCCGCGGCAACGGCCGGCTCTCGGCCGCCGAGGTCGTCGACGCCGTGCCGGGCGTGGCGCAGTTGAACGGAAACGGCGAGCTCGTGGGCACTTCCGAGGAAGAGCACATTCCCACCACCAGGATCGGCTCGCTCGAAGTCCAGGGCGAAGGACCGCTGGTGGTCCGCGAGAAGACGCACACCGCGGCACCCGTGACGCTCGACCAGGCGCTCTACGAGATGGAGCTGGTCGGGCACGACTTCTATCTCTTCGTCGACTCCGAGACGAAGCAGCCCAGTGTCGTCTACCGGCGGCACGCCTACGACTACGGCGTCATCCACCTGGAGACCGACCCGCTCGCCGGTGAGGACGCGAGCGGCGCCGGCGGTGCCCTGGGCGGCTGATCCCAGCCAAGAACGTCCCCGGGCAAACCCGCTGGCCGGCGCGTTGAACGCCTGCGGACGGCGTGCCGTACCAACGAATGTGGTGCCCCTGGAGCGCTTGTGCGCCCCCAGGGGCACCACCGTGCGACCACTGGATCACCTTTCTGTCGGCCGGGCATGAAATCATGGCGTCGCACGCCAACCGCAGCTCTCCGGAACGTGGTTGGTGCAGCACACCAACTCGGGCCACGGCCTTCAGGGGGAGGAACGATGGCGGACAGCTTCGGGCCGGTGCATGACGGTTCCCGTGCCGACAGCCCGAACGGTGGGGAGTGCGAGAGCGGCATGGGCGCGGGAGGCTCCCGCAAGGAGCCGATCCGGGTCCTCGTGGTGGACGACCACGCCCTCTTCCGCCGGGGCCTTGAGATCGTGCTGGCCGCCGAGGAGGACATCCAGGTCGTCGGCGAGGCCGGGGACGGCGCGGAAGCGGTGGACAAGGCGGCCGACCTGTTGCCGGACATCGTGCTGATGGACGTGCGGATGCCCCGGCGCGGCGGCATTGAGGCCTGCACCTCGATCAAGGAGGTGGCCCCCAGCGCGAAGATCATCATGTTGACGATCAGCGACGAGGAGGCCGACCTCTACGACGCGATCAAGGCGGGTGCGACCGGATATCTCCTCAAGGAGATCTCCACCGACGAGGTGGCGACCGCGATCCGGGCGGTGGCCGACGGGCAGTCGCAGATCAGCCCCTCGATGGCGTCCAAACTGCTCACCGAGTTCAAGTCGATGATCCAGCGCACCGACGAGCGGCGCCTGGTGCCGGCGCCCCGGCTCACCGACCGTGAGCTGGAGGTCCTGAAGCTCGTCGCCACGGGGATGAACAACCGCGACATCGCCAAGCAGCTGTTCATCTCCGAGAACACCGTGAAGAACCATGTGCGCAACATCCTGGAGAAGCTGCAGCTGCACTCCAGGATGGAGGCGGTGGTCTACGCGATGCGCGAGAAGATTCTGGAGATCAGGTAGATCCCCTGGATCCTCTGGATCCCCGCAGCCAAGTCGGCCCCTTGGGCGGATCCCCGCCGGCAGGTAGGCCCCTTGGGCAGATCCCCGCAGGCAGGTAGGCCCCTGAGGGGCGGGCGGTCCTCCGGAGATCAGGCCCCCGGAGGGACAGGCCCCCGGAGGGACAGGCCCCCGGAGATCAGGTGGCAAGCGCCGCGGTGAGCGCCGTCGCCTCCTGGGGTGTCCCGGCCCGCTCGATCCGTACGGCGTCGCAGCCCACCCACTGGGCCGCCTCAAGCAAGGCCTGGGCCATGGGCCCGACGGCCTTCGGCGAGGCCAGCGAGACCTGCTTGGCGACCAGGGTGCGGCCCTCGCGCGCCGGATCGACCCGGCCCATCAGCCGGCCGCCGGAGAGCAGCGGCATCGCGAAGTACCCGTGGATCCGCTTGGGTTTGGGAACGTACGCCTCCAGGCGGTGGGCGAAGCCGAAGATGCGCTCCGTGCGGGCACGCTCCCAGACCAGCGAGTCGAACGGCGAGAGCAGGGTGGTGCGGTGGCGGCCGCGCGGCGGGGTGGCCAGCGCCTGAGGGTCCGCCCAGGCGGGCTTGGACCAGCCCTGCACGGTGACCGGGACCAGGCCCGAATCGGCGACCACCGCGTCGAACTGCTCGCCCTTGAGGCGGTGGTAGTCCGCGATGTCCGCCCGGGTGCCGACCCCGAGCGACTGTCCCGCGAGCCGCACGAGGCGGCGCAGACACTCGGCGTCGTCCAGGTCGTCGTGGAGCAGCGGTTCCGGAATGGCGCGCTCGGCCAGGTCGTACACCCGCTTCCAGCCGCGCCGCTCGGTGCAGACCACCTCGCCGTACATCAGTGCGCGCTCGACGGCGATCTTGGAGGCCGACCAGTCCCACCACTCGCCCTTGTTCTTGGCGCCGCCCAAGTCCGTTGCGGTGAGCGGGCCTTCGGTGCGCAGCTGCTTGACGACCTGCTCGTAGACGCCGTCCGGCAGGTCGTGGTTCCACTGCGGCCGTGCGCGGTAGGCACGGCGGCGGAAGGCGAAGTGCGGCCACTCCTCGACGGGCAGGATGCAGGCCGCGTGCGACCAGTACTCGAAGGCGTGGCCGTCGCTCCAGTAGGCGTCCTCGACGGTCTTGCGGCCGACCGCGCCGAGACGTGCGTACGCGACGAGTTCGTGCGAGCGGGCGAGCACGGAGATCGTGTCGAGCTGGACCGCGCCGAGGTGGCGCAGCACCCCGCGCACCCCGCCCCTGCGGTCGGCCGCGCCGAGCATGCCTTGGGCGCGCAGGGCGATCCGACGGGCTTCGTCGGCGGACAGTTCGACGGCGGGAAGCGGCAGGCTGGTCATGCTCCGCACGATAGTGGCCACCACTGACAACGCTGGGCGAGGGTCAACTCCGCGCGGCCGCAAGGCTGTCGTGCCCGCGGGACACGGCCCTCAGTCCCGCGGGCGGACGGCGGTCGGCCCCGCCGGCACGCGATGCGGCGCGGCTCCGGAGGAGGGCGTTCGGCCTGGCTCGGCGGACGGCGATCGGCCCGCCGGCCCGCGATGCTCAGGCCCGCGCCGGCAGGTGGGGCAGGGTGCCGGGCAGGTCCAGGTCCGAGGGAAGCAGGGCGCCGATCCAGGTGTCGCGGCGGGTGCCCTTGTTGGCGGTGCCCGCGCGCAAGGTGCCCTCCATGGCGAACCCGGCCCGCTCGGCGACGGCCCGCGACGCCGTGTTGCCGACCTCGGCCCGCCATCCAAGACGGTCGATCCCGACCTCCGTGAAGGCCCAGTGGGCGAGCCGCAGCAGGGCCTCCGTCACATAGCCGTGTCCGCGGTGCGCGGCCGCGGCCCAGAACCCGATCTCGGCGGCGCCCCGGCCGCGCACCATGACCCCCATGACGGCGAGCAGCGGACCGCCGTCCCTGGGGAAGATCGCGAAGCAGTACTCGGTGCCGTTCTCCCAGGACTGCGGCGCGATCTCCCCGGCGAAGGTTTCGGCGTCGGAGCGCGTGTAAGGCGAGGGGACGGTCGTCCAGCGCTGGATCGCCGGGTCCTGGACGGCCTGGTGGACCTCGTCGATGTCCTGGGGGCCGAGCGGGCGCAGAAGGAGGCGTTCGGAGGTGAGCGTGACGGGTTCCATCAGCCGATTCTGCGCGGGGCCGGCCCCGCCGAGCCACCCCATTTCGTCCCCAGCCCGGCACCTTCGGGGAGTCCTGTCCGTTGTCGTAACAGCAGACCTCCCGGCGCGGCCGGGTCCTCGCATACGATGACCGTTGCTGTATCCACACCCATAGCCACTCGACCGCGCCAGGCCCGACCGGCAAGGAGACCAACCCCCGTGTCCGTCCTCTCAAAGATCATGCGTGCAGGCGAAGGCAAGATCCTGCGCAAGCTGCACCGCATCGCGGACCAGGTCAACTCCATCGAAGAGGACTTCGTCAACCTCTCCGACGCCGAGCTGCGAGCCCTCACCGACGAGTACAAGCAGCGGTACGCCGACGGCGAGAGCCTGGACGACCTGCTCCCCGAAGCCTTCGCGACCGTGCGTGAGGCCGCCAAGCGCGTCCTCGGCCAGCGTCATTACGACGTCCAGATGATGGGTGGCGCCGCCCTGCACCTCGGCTATGTCGCCGAGATGAAGACCGGTGAGGGCAAGACCCTCGTCGGCACGCTGCCGGCCTACCTCAACGCGCTGTCCGGCAAGGGCGTGCACCTGATCACGGTCAACGACTACCTGGCCGAGCGCGACTCCGAGATGATGGGCCGGGTGCACAAGTTCCTCGGTCTTGAGGTCGGCTGCATCCTCGCCAACATGTCGCCCGCCGAGCGTCGCGCCCAGTACGCCTGTGACATCACGTACGGCACGAACAACGAGTTCGGCTTCGACTACCTGCGCGACAACATGGCGTGGTCCCAGGACGAGCTCGTCCAGCGCGGCCACAACTTCGCGATCGTCGACGAGGTCGACTCGATCCTGGTCGACGAGGCCCGTACGCCGCTGATCATCTCCGGCCCGGCCGACCAGGCCACCAAGTGGTACGGCGACTTTGCCAAGCTGGTGACGCGCCTGACCAAGGGCGAGCCGGGCAACCCGCTGAAGGGCATCGAGGAGACCGGCGACTACGAGGTCGACGAGAAGAAGCGCACCGTCGCCATCCACGAGCCGGGCGTCGCCAAGGTCGAGGACTGGCTGGGCATCGACAACCTCTACGAGTCGGTGAACACCCCGCTCGTCGGCTACCTGAACAACGCCATCAAGGCGAAGGAACTGTTCAAGAAGGACAAGGACTACGTCGTCATGGACGGCGAAGTCATGATCGTCGACGAGCACACCGGCCGTATCCTCGCCGGCCGCCGCTACAACGAGGGCATGCACCAGGCGATCGAGGCGAAGGAAGGGGTGGACATCAAGGACGAGAACCAGACGCTCGCCACGATCACCCTTCAGAACTTCTTCCGCCTCTACAAGCGGCACGACCAGCAGGACAAGGAAGAGCCCGGCCTGTCGGGCATGACCGGCACGGCGATGACCGAGGCCGCGGAGTTCCACCAGATCTACAAGCTGGGCGTCGTCCCGATCCCGACCAACCGGCCGATGGTCCGCAAGGACCAGTCCGACCTGATCTACCGCACCGAGGTCGCCAAGTTCGAGGCGGTCGTCGACGACATCGCGGAGAAGCACGAGAAGGGCCAGCCGATCCTGGTCGGCACCACCTCGGTCGAGAAGTCCGAGTACCTCTCGCAGCAGCTCTCCAAGCGCGGCATCCAGCACGAGGTGCTCAACGCCAAGCAGCACGACCGGGAGGCGACCATCGTCGCCCAGGCCGGCCGCAAGGGCGCCGTCACCGTCGCCACCAACATGGCCGGCCGAGGCACCGACATCAAGCTCGGTGGCAACCCGGACGACCTCGCCGAGGCGGAGCTGCGCCAGGCGGGTCTCGACCCGGTCGAGCACGTCGAGGAGTGGGCCGCCGCGCTGCCCGCCGCCCTGGAGAAGGCCGAGCAGGCCGTCAAGGCCGAGTTCGAAGAGGTCAAGGAGCTCGGCGGTCTGTACGTGCTCGGCACCGAGCGCCACGAGTCGCGCCGCATCGACAACCAGCTGCGCGGCCGCTCCGGCCGTCAGGGCGACCCGGGCGAGTCCCGCTTCTACCTGTCGCTCGGCGACGACCTGATGCGCCTGTTCAAGGCCGCGATGGTCGAGCGCGTCATGGCGATGGCCAACGTGCCGGACGACGTGCCGATCGAGAACAAGATGGTGACGCGCGCGATCGCGTCCGCCCAGTCGCAGGTCGAGCAGCAGAACTTCGAGACCCGTAAGAACGTCCTGAAGTACGACGAGGTGCTGAACCGTCAGCGCGAGGTCATCTACGGCGAGCGCCGCCGCGTCCTTGAGGGCGAGGACCTGCACGAGCAGGTCAGGCACTTCATGGACGACACGATCGACGCGTACATCCAGGCCGAGACGGTCGAGGGCTTCGCCGAGGAGTGGGACCTGGACCGGCTGTGGGGCGCCTTCAAGCAGCTCTACCCGGTGAAGGTCACCGTGGAGGAGCTGGAGGACGCGGCGGGCGACCGGGCCGGCATCACCGCCGAGTTCATCGCCGAGTCCGTCAAGGACGACATCTACGAGCAGTACGCCGCGCGTGAGGAGCAGCTGGGCTCCGACATCATGCGTGAGCTGGAGCGCCGCGTGGTCCTCTCGGTCCTCGACCGCAAGTGGCGCGAGCACCTGTACGAGATGGACTACCTCCAGGAGGGCATCGGCCTGCGGGCCATGGCGCAGAAGGACCCGCTGGTGGAGTACCAGCGCGAGGGCTTCGACATGTTCAACGCCATGATGGAGGGCATCAAGGAGGAGTCGGTCGGCTACCTGTTCAACCTGGAGGTCCAGGTCGAGCAGCAGGTCGAGGAGGTCCCGGTCGTCGACGCGCCCGCCGACGCCCCCTCGCTCACCAAGGAGGACATCCCGGCCGCGCGTCCGGAGATCCGGGCCAAGGGCCTGGACGCCCCGCAGCGCCCGGACCGGCTGCACTTCTCGGCGCCGACGGTGGACGGCGAGGGCGGCATCATCGAGGGCGACTTCGACAACGGTGACGACGAGCCGGTCCGCTCCGAGGGCGACGGCCTGACCCGCGCCGAGCGCCGCAAGGCGCAGAAGACCACGGGTGGGCGCCGCCGCAAGAAGTAGGCGTTAGTACGCGATCGAGGGCCCGGCACGGGAAGGTGCCGGGCCTTCGCCGTGCCGTGGGCGGACGGGCGCGGGGCCGTGCCCACCGCCGTTCCGCCCACGGCGGGCGCGACCGGCAGCTCCGGGTGCCCTACAGGCGCGCGGGAACCCGCTTGCTCGGCCACGCAGGGTCCGCAGCCGGGCTTCTGTAGCCCAGCGGCGCGTGGCTGTGGCGCGCGCGTGTGGTTACACCGGTACGCGTTCCCCGCCCAGCTCCACCGCCGCGCAGCGCCAGCGCAGGTCCGCGCCGCGCTCCAGGCGGAAGGCCATGGCGCGCACCTGGCCGCCCGCCGCGATGCAGGCGGCGGCCTCGACGATCCCGCGGTCCAGCGGGGCCGCGCGGCAGGACCGTACGACGGGACGGGTGCCTCGCGTACGGAAGGGCGTGCGCGGGGCGAGCCGCACCAACTGCTCGTATGCGTCCCCCACGGTCAGGCCCAGCATCCAGTGCACCGGGCGTTCGCCGCTGAGTACGGCGAGCAGCTTCTGCGCGAACAGCTCGTGCGGAGCCAGCCGCTGGGGCCGCCCGCTTCCGGTGCTGCCGGGCCTGCGCTGATCGCCGCGTCCCGCCGGCCCGGTCGTGGTCCTGCTCATGGCTGCCGCCCCCTTCAATACCAGTGGGTAACCTCTGCTGGGGATCTTGTACGGGGCGGGCGGGAACGGCCGCAAGGAGCGGGACTCGGGTGCCGCGGGGCCGCGATGATTCACCTATCCGGGCGATCGGGTGGTCCGTCTTCGCAGGTGGGAGCCGTTCGGGCGGGCTCGGCGGGAGAGAGGCGCCGAACGGGCACCGGCACCTCGAAGGGGGACTCCCGCGCGTATCCTGAACCCGTCTCCCGGCCCCGATGAGACGACGAGAAGAGAGCGGTCTGTCATGCGCGTGTACGTACCCCTGACCATCTCCGGTCTCGCGACGGCGCACCGTACGGGGGAGCTCGGCCCCGGCCCGCTCACCGCCTACGCCGTCACGCCCGGCTTGCGCGAGTGGTACGTCTCGGACGACATCGAGGAGCTGGAGTACGCGGCCCTGAGCCGGGCCGCGGCCGCCTCGCTGCGGCTGCTCGCCGGAGAGCCGGGCACGGCCAGGCGCCGCGTCGTGATCGCCGCCGACGTGCCGGACGGCGCCGCGGCCGCCGACCCGGACAGCGCACTGGACGCGAGCTCGGTGGGCGAGGTGCGGATCGCCTCGGCGGTGGCGCTGGCCAAGGCGGCCGCCGTCCACGTGGACGCCGAGGACGCGGTCGCCGACGTGACGGCGGCTGCGGACGCGCTCGGCGCCGCCGACCACGGCGACGACGACGCCCAGTTCGTCGTGGACGGGGCCGAGGACCACGAACTGCTGTGGTTCGGCGTGCAGGAGATCCCCAACCTCATCGCCTGACTCCGCGCCTGCCCCCGACCCCCTCCGACCCCCGCCGGGTCCGCCGCCGGACCCCCTCTGACCTGCGCATACGGGCGGCCATGGTCGATTGTCAGTGGGGCTAGGTACCTTTTTGGCATGGGGAACGGCAGGCAGCAGACGGTGAAGCGCCCGGCGCATCTGGTCTGGGACTGGAACGGCACACTGCTCGACGACATCGCGACGGTCATCGAGGCGACCAACGCCGCCTTCGCGCACATCGGCCTTGAGCCGATCACGCTGGAGCGGTACCGCGATCTGTACTGCGTGCCGATACCGCTGTTCTACCAGCGGCTGATGGGGCGCCTGCCCACGGACGACGAGTGGCTGGTCATGGACGCGGCCTTCCACGAGCAGTACTGGGCACGCGCGGATTCCTGCGGGCTCACCGCGGGCGCCGCGGAGCTCCTTGCCGCGCGCTGGACGGCCGGTCTCAGCCAGTCCCTGCTGTCCATGGCGCCGCACGAACACCTGGTGCCCATCGTGCGGCGGCACGGCATCACCGAGCACTTCCTGCGCGTCGACGGACGTACCGGGCCCTCGCACGGCAGCAAGGCCGAGCACATGGTGCGCCACCTGACCGCGCTGCGCGCGGCGGACCCGGAGATATCCGGCGAGCGGATCGTCGTGATCGGGGACGCGGTGGACGACGCGGTGGCCGCGGCCGCCGTGGGCGCACGGGCCGTGCTGTTCACCGGCGGCTCGCACAGCCGGGCCGGCCTCGCGGTCGCGGGCGTCCCGGTCGTCGACACCCTCACGGAGGCGGTGGCGGTGGCCGAGGAGCTGGTGGGCTGAGGGCTGAGGGCGGCCGTCCGCGCACCCCGTCGGACGTGCCCACGGACGCGAGGCCGGTTCCGGACGTCACGTCGCTGTCCAGACTGTCAAACTTCGGGCCCAGCTTTTGTACACATAAGGCTCATGACGGTTCGGGGGGAAGGGGCGATAGCCTTGTCCCGTGATCAGCGCGATATGCCGCGGAGGCACTGATGCCTCTGCCCTGCGCCCGGAGCGCCACCGTGCCCGGGCAGTCGCTGATTCCCTCCGCCCGGAAACAAGCCCCGAAGCCACAAAATTGGCCGGTATGCGCCCGGGTATCTCTCATCGCGGCATAGCGTCGACTCCGACCGGACACCCCGCGTCGTGGCGTTGCGTCGCTTCTTTCCCCTACGTCACGCAACGGCGCGCGACAGGAGCCAGAGGACATGCAGACCAAGCTGGACGAAGCCAAGGCCGAGCTGCTCGCACGGGCGGCCCGGGTAGCTGAGAACAGCCCGGCCGGGGGGCCCGGAGCCCTGGGGGACACCCCCAGGAGCGACCGGGCGGCCACGACCGAGGCCACGAGCGAGGAAGGTCCCGACCAGGGCGTCCTCCTCGGATACCTCCAGCGCTACTACCTGCACACCGCACCCGAGGACCTGGCCGACCGCGACCCGGTCGACGTCTTCGGCGCAGCGCTCTCCCACTACCGCCTCGCGGAGAACCGGCCGCAGGGCACCGCCAACGTCCGGGTGCACACCCCGACCGTCGAGGAGAACGGCTGGACCTGCAGCCACTCCGTCGTCGAGGTCGTCACCGACGACATGCCCTTCCTGGTCGACTCGGTCACCAACGAGCTGTCCCGGCAGGGCCGCGGCATCCATGTGGTGATCCACCCGCAGGTGGTCGTGCGCCGCGACCTGACCGGCAAGCTCATCGAGGTCCTGGACACCGGGGCCCAGACCGCAGAGCTGCCGCACGACGCGCTCACCGAGTCCTGGATCCACGTCGAGATCGACCGTGAGACCGACCGGGCCGACCTGAAGCAGATCACCGCCGATCTGCGCCGCGTCCTGTCCGACGTACGGGAAGCCGTCGAGGACTGGGAGAAGATGCGCGACGCCGCGCTGCGCATCGCCGACGAGCTCCCCAAGGAGCCCAAGGCCGGTGACCTGCTCGACGAGGACATCGACGAGGCCCGCGAACTGCTGCGCTGGCTCTCCACCGACCACTTCACCTTCCTCGGCTACCGCGAGTACCAGCTGACCGACGACGACTCGCTGTCCGCCGTCCCCGGCACCGGGCTCGGCATCCTGCGCTCCGACCCGAAGCACGGCGAGGACGACGCCCACCCCGTCTCGCCGTCCTTCAGCCGGCTGCCCGCCGACGCCCGCGCCAAGGCCCGCGAGCACAAGCTGCTCGTGCTGACCAAGGCCAACAGCCGCTCCACCGTGCACCGCCCGTCCTACCTCGACTACGTCGGCGTGAAGAAGTTCGACGAGCAGGGCAACGTGATCGGCGAGCGCCGCTTCCTCGGCCTGTTCTCCTCGGCCGCGTACACCGAGTCGGTGCGCCGGGTGCCGGTCGTGCGCCGCAAGGTCCAGGAAGTCCTCAAGGGCGCCGGCTTCTCGCCCAACAGCCACGACGGCCGCGACCTGCTCCAGATCATGGAGACCTACCCGCGCGACGAGCTGTTCCAGACCCCCGCCGACCAGCTGCGCTCCATCGTGACGTCGGTGCTCTACCTCCAGGAGCGGCGCCGGCTGCGGCTCTACCTGCGCCAGGACGAGTACGGCCGCTACTACTCGGCGCTGGTCTACCTGCCGCGCGACCGCTACACCACGGGCGTACGGCTGCGGCTCATCGACATCCTCAAGGAGGAGCTCGGCGGCACCAGCGTCGACTTCACCGCCTGGAACACCGAGTCGATCCTGTCCCGGCTCCACTTCGTGGTCCGTGTCCCGGCCGGCACCGAGCTCGCCGAGCTCACCGACGCCGACTCCGAGCGCATCGAGGCCCGCCTGGTCGATGCCGCCCGCTCCTGGGCCGACGGCTTCTCCGACGCGCTGAACGCCGAGTGCGGCGAGGAGCGCGCCGCCGAGCTGCTGCGCCGCTACGGACACGCCTTCCCCGAGGGCTACAAGGCCGACCACTCGCCGCGCGCCGCGGTCGCCGACCTCGTACACCTGGAGCAACTGACCCACGGGCGCCGGGACTTCGCGCTCTCCCTGTACGAGCCGGTCGGCGCCGCACCCGGCGAGCGCCGCTTCAAGATCTACCGGATCGGCGAGCAGGTCTCCCTGTCCGCGGTGCTCCCGGTGCTCCAGCGCCTGGGCGTCGAGGTCACCGACGAGCGCCCCTACGAGCTGCGCTGCGCCGACCGCACCCACGCCTGGATCTACGACTTCGGCCTGCGTATGCCGAAGAAGACCGACGGCGCCGGGGACTATCTCGCCGACGACGCCCGCGAGCGCTTCCAGGAAGCCTTCGCCGCCACCTGGACCGGCGCCGCCGAGAACGACGGCTTCAACTCCCTGGTGCTGCGCGCCGGCCTCAACTGGCGCCAGGCGATGGTGCTGCGCGCCTACGCCAAGTACCTGCGCCAGGCCGGCTCCACCTTCAGCCAGGACTACATGGAGGACACCCTCCGCGACAACGTCCACACCACCCGGCTGCTGGTCTCGCTCTTCGAGGCACGGCTCTCGCCGGAGCGCCAGAAGGCCGGCACCGAGCTCATCGACGGCCTCCTCGAAGAGCTCGACGGAGCCCTCGACCAGGTCGCGAGCCTGGACGAGGACCGCATCCTGCGCTCCTTCCTCACCGTCATCAAGGCGACGCTGCGCACCAACTACTGGCAGAAGAACGCCGAAGGCAAGCCCCACGCGTACGTCTCGATGAAGTTCGACCCGCAGGCGATCCCCGACCTGCCCGCGCCCCGCCCGCAGTTCGAGATCTGGGTGTACTCGCCGCGCGTCGAGGGCGTCCACCTGCGCTTCGGCAAGGTCGCCCGAGGCGGCCTTCGCTGGTCCGACCGCCGTGAGGACTTCCGCACCGAAATCCTGGGCCTGGTCAAGGCGCAGATGGTGAAGAACACCGTCATCGTGCCGGTCGGCGCCAAGGGCGGTTTCGTCGCCAAGCAGCTCCCCGACCCGTCGGTGGACCGCGACGCCTGGCTCGCCGAGGGCATCGCGAGCTACAAGACGTTCATCTCGGCGCTGCTCGACATCACCGACAACCTGGTGGCGGGCGAGGTCGTCCCGCCGGCCGACGTGGTCCGCCACGACGAGGACGACACCTACCTGGTGGTCGCCGCCGACAAGGGCACCGCGACGTTCTCGGACATCGCCAACGACGTGGCGATCAGCTACAACTTCTGGCTCGGTGACGCCTTCGCCTCCGGCGGCTCCGCCGGCTACGACCACAAGGGCATGGGCATCACCGCCCGCGGCGCCTGGGAGTCCGTCAAGCGGCACTTCCGCGAGCTCGGCCACGACACGCAGAGCGAGGACTTCACGGTCGTCGGCGTCGGCGACATGTCGGGCGACGTCTTCGGCAACGGCATGCTGCTCTCCGAGCACATCCGTCTGATCGCGGCCTTCGACCACCGGCACATCTTCATCGACCCGAAGCCGGACGCGGCGGTCTCCTACGCCGAGCGCCGCCGCCTGTACGACCTGCCGCGCTCCAGCTGGGCCGACTACAACAAGGAACTGCTCTCGGCGGGCGGCGGCATCCACCCCCGCACCGCCAAGTCGATCCCGCTGAACGCGCACGTCCGTGAAGCCCTCGGCATCGAGGCCGGCGTCACCAAGCTGACCCCGGCCGACCTGATGAAGGCGATCCTCAAGGCCCCGGTCGACCTGCTGTGGAACGGCGGCATCGGTACGTATGTGAAGTCGTCGGCGGAGTCCAACGCGGACGTCGGCGACAAGGCCAACGACGCGATCCGCGTCAACGGCGAGGAGCTGCGGGTCAAGGTCGTCGGCGAGGGCGGCAACCTGGGTCTGACCCAGCTCGGCCGGATCGAGTTCGACCGCAAGGGCGGCCCCGACGGCGAGGGCGGCAAGGTCAACACCGACGCCATCGACAACAGCGCGGGCGTGGACACCTCCGACCACGAGGTGAACATCAAGATCCTGCTCAACGGGCTCGTCACCGACGGCGACATGACCGTCAAGCAGCGCAACAAGATCCTCGCGGCGATGACCGACGAGGTCGGCCACCTGGTGCTGCGCAACAACTACGCGCAGAACGTGGCGCTGGCCAACGCGGTCGCCCAGTCGCCTTCGCTGCTCCACGCCCACCAGCGCTTCATGCGCCGCCTGGGCCGCGACGGACACCTGGACCGGGCGATCGAGTTCCTGCCCAACGACCGCCAGATCCGCGAGCTCCTGAACAGCGGCAAGGGGCTCAGCCAGCCCGAGCTCGCCGTGCTGCTCGCCTACACCAAGATCACGGTGGCCGAGGAGCTGATCCACACCGTTCTGCCGGACGACCCGCACCTGGCCGAGCTGCTGCACGCCTACTTCCCGCAGGAGCTCCGCGAGAAGTTCACCGAGGCGGTCGACGGGCACGCGCTGCGCCGCGAGATCATCACCACGGTGCTGGTCAACGACACCGTCAACATCGGTGGTTCGACCTTCCTGCACCGGCTCCGCGAGGAGACCGGGGCGTCGCTCGAGGAGATCGTGCGGGCGCACGCCGCGGCCCGCGAGATCTTCGGCGTGAACGCGGTCTGGGACGCCGTCGAGGCGCTGGACAACAAGGTCGACGCCGAGGTCCAGACCCGCATCCGGCTGCACTCGCGCCGCCTGGTGGAGCGCGGCACCCGCTGGCTGCTCAACAACCGGCCGCAGCCCCTCCAGATCGCCGAGACGATCGAGGACTTCTCGGCCGGTGTCGCCCAGGTCTGGGACGCGCTGACGGGTCTGCTGCGGGGCGCCGACCTGGAGTGGCACCAGGGCATCCTGGACGAGCTGATGGGCGTGGGCGTGCCGGAGGACCTGGCACGCCGGGTCGCCGGGTTCTCCTCGGCCTTCCCCGCGCTCGACATCGTGGCCATCGCGGCCCGTACCGGCAAGGAGCCGCTGGAGGTCGCCGAGGTCTACTACGACCTGGCCGACCGGCTGCGCATCACCCAGCTCCTCGACCGGATCATCGAGCTGCCGCGGGCCGACCGCTGGCAGTCGATGGCGCGTGCCGCCATCCGCGAGGACCTGTTCGCGGCACACGCCGGCCTGACCCAGGACGTCCTGTCGGCCGGCAACGACGCCAGCTCGCCGGAGGAGCGCTTCAAGGCGTGGGAGGAGAAGAACGCGGCGATCCTGGGGCGTGCGCGCACGACCCTGGAGGAGATCCAGTCCTCCGACGCGTTCGACCTCGCGAACCTCTCGGTGGCGATGCGGACCATGCGGACGCTGCTGCGTACGCACAGCTGAGCACGCACGGCTGAGCACGCACGGCTGAGCACGCACAGCTGAGTACGCCCAGCTGAGTACCGTGAGCATCTGAAAGGGGCGTCCACCGCCATGGTGGGCGCCCCTTTCGCGTGCCCCGCGCCGGACGGTGCAGGACGGGCGCGCGCGGCGTCGTACGGCTCCCCGCGAGGAGCGAGCAGCCGAGGAGGTACTGGTCCGGCCTGAGAGGGAGGCTCCCAACGGCCGCTCCTCAGGCGTCCGATGGCCTTGCGTCGCGGCGGCCGGGCTTCGTGGTGCCCGTGACCGTGGTCGCGGACGTCGTGACGGTGGAGGCCCACAGCCTGCGGCAGGAGAGCAGCGCGGCGGCCAGGAGCAGGGCGTTGCGCGCGGCCATGACGGCGGTGCCGAGGGCGGTTCCGGCGATCACCTCGTCGTACAGACAGGGGAAGGCCAGCGCGCTCAACGCGGCGGCGGGGAGCAGGAGATGGGCCACCGGGCGCTGGGTGGTGCGGCCCGATGTGAGGCAGACGGCGGCGAGGCCGAGGAGCCAGACCAGGTACTGGGGGCTGATGACCCGGCTCGTCACCGTGAACAGGAGCACCGCGCACAGCGCCGCGTCCAGCGGCACCGCCACCGTCCATCGCCGGGCGCGTACCCGCCAGAACACCAGCCAGCAGAACGCGAGCACGGTCAGGGCGAGGCTGAGTGCGGCGACGGCCGACACGTACGGGCCGGTGAACTCGATGGCCCCGTACCGGTGGACGACCCGGCCGGGACGGCCCGTGGCGAGGTGGGCGAGCTGGAACGCGGTGCCGCCCAGCGATTCGATCTGGAGGCCCCGGCTGCCCTGCTGACGGGCGAAGTCCAGGGTGTGGTCGAAGGCGAGGACGAGCACGGCGAGCAGGGCGCAGGCCGAGGCGAGGGCGCCGAGCAGGGCGCGGCGGGTGCCGCGGCCCGGCGGGGCACCGACGAGGGTGAGCAGCGGCCACACCTTGACCGTCGCCCCGAGGCCCGCGAGTACGCCGCCGAGCCCGGGTCTGCGGCGCAGCGCGAGCAGGGCGCCCACCGCGAGGGCGGTGACCTGGACGTCGTAGCGGGCGTAGGGGACGTGCAGGAGCAGCGGGAGGCCGCCGACCCACAGCCAGGCGCCGGCCGTGCTGCCGCCGGGCCGGGCGCCGGCCCGGGCCAGGGCGCGGGTGATCAGCGCGTCGCAGCCCACGGTGACGGCGGTGAAGGCCTGGAAGAAGGTGAGGAAGGGAAAGAGGGAGGGGGCGAGGAGGGCCGCGCCCGCGCCCGGCGGGTACTGCCAGGCGGGGTCCCCGAACGGGAAGACGCCCGTGCTGAGCTGGTCGTACCAGCGGCGGTAGAGGACGTACACCTCGCCGCTCACCCCGCCGACGCCGAGCCGGTCGGTGACCAGGAGGTGGAGCATCACCACGCGGGTGGCGAGCCAGCTCGCGACCAGCGCGGCGTACCGGGCCCGGCGGCCGAAGGCACCCGGGTCGGGCGCGGCCGCGGGAGCGGGGATGCGGACCCGGGCGGGTGGCGGCGGCATCTGAGAGGGCGTCATCGCGCGAAGTTTATGCGCGCTTTGTCCAGTTTACGGGGGCGCCGCGACGGGGTGGTTCGGGGGCGCGGTGCGGGGTGGTCCGGGGGCGTGGTGCGGGGCGTGCTGCGGCGCGGTGGGGTGTAGTGCGGCGTGGTGCGGGGCGGTGGGGTGTAGTGCGGCGTGGTGCGGGGCTCCGCGAGCGGGAGGCCCCGCACCATGGGGCGCGGCTACTTCTTCTTCGTGAACTGCTCGTACGCGGCGATCACCTCGGCCGTCGGGCCGTCCATCCGCAGCGTGCCGGACTCCAGCCAGAGCGTCCGCTCGCAGGTCTCCTTGATCGAGTGGTTGCTGTGGCTGACGAGGAAGACCGTGCCGGCCTCCTTGCGGAGCTCGGCGATGCGTTCCTGGCTGCGCCGCTGGAACCGGGCGTCGCCCGTGGCAAGGGCCTCGTCGATCAGCAGGACGTCGTGGTTCTTGGCGGCCGCGATGGAGAAGCGCAGCCGGGCGCCCATGCCGGAGGAGTACGTGCGCATGGGGAGCGAGATGAAGTCGTCCTTCTCGTTGATGCCCGAGAAGTCGACGATGTCGTCGTAGCGCTCGCGCACCTCCTCGCGGGACATGCCCATGGCGAGGGCGCCGAGCGTGACGTTGCGCTCGCCGGTGAGGTCGTTCATCAGCGCCGCGTTCACGCCGAGGAGCGAGGGCTGGCCCTGGGTGTAGATCTTGCCGCGTGCGGTCGGAAGGAGGCCCGCGATCGCCTTGAGGAGAGTCGACTTGCCCGAGCCGTTGGACCCGATCAGGCCGATCGCCTCGCCGCGGCGCGCCACGAAGCTCACGCCCTTGACGGCGTGCACCTCGCGCATGCCGGGGCGCTCCGCGCGGGAGACGATCCGGGTGAGCGCGGCGGTGGCCCCGCCCTTGCTCTTGGAGCCGGCTCCGTTGACCTTGTAGACGATGTGTACGCCGTCGGCGATCACGGTCGGGGTGCCGAGGGGATCCGCCTGGGCTCCCTCGCCCAGGGTCCGCGGCGGGCTCTCGGTGTGCGCGCGGGTCTTGGTCTGCGTCTGGGGCTGCGTCTGCGCCTGGGTGTGTGTCGGGGGCTGCGCCTGGACGCGTGTCTGGGTCTGGGTCTGTGTTCGGGTGTCAGCCACGGCCGTACTGCTCCTCTGCCTTCCAGAAGTAGATGAACCCCGCGGCCAGCGCCACGAACGCCCAGCCGCCGGCCACCAGCCACACGTGCGGGGGCAGCTGCTTGGCGTGGAAGCTCTTGATCATCGAGAACCTGACGAGGTCGATGTAGACCGCCACCGGGTTCAGTCCGAGCAGCCGGGCCACCACGTGCGGCAGCTTGTGGAGCTGCGGCGCGAGGTTCCACATCACGCCGGACATGTACATCCAGGTGCGCAGGATGAACGGCATCACCTGCGCGACGTCCGGGGTCTTCGCGGTGACGCGGGCCATCACCAGGGACAGGCCCGTGTTGAACATCGACTGGAGGACGAGAGCGGGGACGAGCAGCAGCCAGGAGACGCTGGGCAGCTGGCCGAAGCCCATGATGATGATCGCCAGCGCGGCCAGGGAGAACAGCAGCTGCTGGAGCTGCTGGAGCGCGAGCGAGACGGGCAGCGAGGCGCGCGGGAAGTGCAGCGCCCGCACCAGGCCGATGTTGCCGGTGATCGCGCGGGTGCCCGACATGATCGAGTTGGCCGTGAAGGTCCAGATGAACACGCCCGTGACCAGCCACGGGATGTAGTCGGGCGTGCTGCTCTTGTTGCCCATCAGGATGCCGAAGATGAAGTAGTACACCGCCGCGTTCAGGAGCGGGGTCATCAGCTGCCAGATCTGGCCCAGCTTCGCCTCGCTGTACTGCGCGGTCAGCTTGGCGGTGGCGAACGCGGTGATGAAGTGGCGCCGGGCCCACAGCTGCCGCGTGTACTCGGGCAGCGTCGGGCGGGCGCCGCTCACCTTCAGGCCGTACTTGGCGGCCAGCTCGGCCGGCGTGAGGGCCTGGTCGCCGGTGTGGCGGGCGGACTGCGTCGGGATGGAGGCCGACGCGGCCGGTGGTGCTGCGGTCGTCGGGCGCGCAGCTGCGGTCTGGCTCACTACGGTCGCTTTCGCCGGGCCCCGGGAGGCTCTTGGGGGCGGGGGATCACTCGCGACGGGAGGTTTCCCGGGGCGGGGGGATGACTCGCGACGGAACGGAACCGTATCGTCGCTACGGCGAGAGTAGGACGGCAGTACGTCGCAACGCAACCGTCTCGTCGCAACGCTATGCTCAAGGCATGACCAAGACGGACCCGGAGACCGCCGACAACCGCCCGCCGTCACGCCGCGCTCCGGCCGGTGCGGCCGTTCTGCGCGAGGACGTGACGGACGCGATCCGGGGGGCCGTTTTCGAGGAGCTCGCCGCGGTCGGTTTCGCCCGGATGTCCATCGAGGGCATCGCGCGGCGCGCCGGGGTCGGCAAGACGGCGGTCTACCGGAGGTGGAAGTCGAAGCTCGCCATGGTGCTCGACCTGGTGTCCGTCTTCGCCGAGCAGGGCCTTCCGGTGCCGCACACCGGGTCGCTGTACGGGGACATCCGGGCTTTGCTCGCCGTCGCCTCGATGGCCCTGCGCCATCCGATCGCCTCGCAGGTCATTCCGGACCTGCTCGTGGAGTCGGTGCGGCATCCGGAGATCGCCGACGCGATCAAGGCGGCGCTGCTCGATGGGCAGCAGGGGGTGGCGGTGGTGGTGGTGCGCGAGGCCGTCGAGCGGGGTGAGCTGCCGGCCGGGGCCGATCCCGACCGGGCGCTCGATCTGATCGTGGGCCCGCTGTACTGGCGGCTTGTGGTGGTGAAGGGCGGGTTGCCCAAGGGGTACCTGGACGACTTGGCCAAGTCGGCGGTGGCGGCGCTGACGGCTGTCGCCTAGCGAGAGAGTCCGGTTGAGGTACAGGCTCCTGGGGCTCCGCCCCAGACCCCGTTCGCGCCTGAACGGTGCTCGTCCTCAAGCGCCGGACGGGCTGAGGGTGCCGAAACTGGCCACGCTGCCGAGGCCGACCCTCCTGGGGGCGCGGGGAACTGCGCGGGTGCCCCGGCACGGTCTGCGGCCGCAGGCGGCGGGGTTGCTGGGGCTCCGCCCCAGACCCCGGGAGGTGCCCCACCCCGCCCCTTCCCGAAACCCTCCGGGGGTGAGAGTCCGGTTGAGGTACAGGCTCCTGGGGCTCCGCCCCAGACCCCGTTTCGCGCCTGAACGGCGCTCGTCCTCAAGCGCCGGACGGGCTGAGGGTGCCGAAACTGGCCACGCTGCCGAGGCCGACCCCCCTGGGGGCGCGGGGAACTGCGCGGGTGACCCAGCATGGTCTGCGGACGGAAGCGGCGCGGCCGGTTTCCTCACTTCACCGCCCCCGCCATCACCCCCGACACGAACTGCCGCTGGAACGCGAAGAAGACGGCCAGCGGGATGACCATCGAGACGAAGGCGCCGGGGGCCAGGACGTCGATGTTGTTGCCGAACTGGCGGACCTGTTGTTGCAGGGCCACCGTGATCGGCGGGTGCTTGGAGTCGGCGAAGATCAGCGCGACCAGCATGTCGTTCCAGACCCACAGGAACTGGAAGATGCCGAGCGAGGCGATTGCCGGGCCGCCCAGCGGCATCACGACCCGGGTAAAGAGGCGGATCTCGCCGGCGCCGTCGAGCCGTGCCGCTTCCAGGAGTTCCCTCGGGATCTCCGCGAAGAAGTTCCGCAGCAGGAAGATCGCGAACGGCAGGCCGAAGGCGACATGGAAGATGATCACGCCGATGGTCGTCTCGAAGATTCCGACCTGCCCGAAGAGCTTGGCCACCGGCACGAGGGCGACCTGCACCGGCACGACGAGCAGGCTCACCACGACCATGAACCACCAGTCGCGCCCGGGGAAGTCCATCCAGGCGAACGCGTAACCGGCGAGCGAGCCGATGACGACGACCAGGAGCGTGGCCGGGACGGTGATCGCGACCGTGGACAGCAAGGAGTTGGTGATCGTGCTGTTGTCGAGCAGGCTCGCGTAGTTGTGGAAGGTGAGGCGGGACGGGTCGGTGAACGTCCTCCACCAGCCGGACGAGGCGATGTCCGAGGGGCTGCGGAGCGAGGAGAGCAGCAGCCCGACGGTCGGCATCAGCCAGAAGAGCCCGACCAGGATGAGGAACACGCGCAGCACGCCCCCGCCCGCACGCGACGCGATGCGCGCGGGCAGCGACTGCCGGGCCCTGACGACCCCGTCGACAGCGGTCATCGCCTGGCCTCCTTGCGCATGCGCCGTACGGTGCTGTGCTGTCCCGGGGTGCGGCCCCCGGGCCCCCGGCAGGGGGCGGTCGTCGTGCGGCGGGGCCTCATCGCCTGGCCTCCTTGCGCATGCGCCGGATGTTGAAGAGCATCACCGGGATCACAAGGAGCAGCAGCAGGACGGCGATGGCGCTGCCGATGCCGAGGTCCGCCTCGGTGCCGAAGGACGAGCGGTAGAGCTGGAGCGCCAGGACGTTCGCGTCGGCCTGGCTGGAGCCCGGCGCGATGATGAAGACCAGGTCGAAGATCTTCAGGACGTTGATCATCAGCGTGACCAGGACGACCGCGAGGACCGGCGCGAGCAGCGGGACGGTCACCCGCCGGAACACCTGCCACTCGTTCGCGCCGTCCACCCGCGCCGCTTCCAGGAGTTCACGCGGAAGACCCGCGAGGCCCGCCGCGATGAGCACCATCGCGAACCCGGCCCACATCCAGATGTACGAGCCGATGATGGCCGGGTTCACCAGGGCCGGGCCCAGCCACTCGACGCCATTGTACGGGGCGTGGAAGTTGCTTGCGGGCAGCCGGAGTTGGGCCCCGTCGGCCGCGGCGGGCAGGGTGAACGTACCGTCGGCCGCGGCGGTCGTCGACGCGACCACCTTGCCGTCGCGCACGGCCTCCACCTTCATGCCCTTGAGGCCGAGCTCCTTGGCGTCGATGACGGACGGATGCCCGCCGCCGCCCTTGGTGAAGTCGAGCCAGACCGTGCCGGTGACCTTGCCCGGCTCGCTCGGGCCGGGCTTCGCGGGCGCGGCCGACGCGGGCATCGTGCCGGCCGCGACACCCACCAGGGGCAGCAGCACGGGATGGCCGGCACGCACCGAACCCCGGGTGATGAACGTGCCGCCGCCACCGTCCTTCAACGGCGCGGTGGGCAGCGGATGCGCCTTCGGGTACCCGGCCGCGTCGGTGAACGTGTCGTGCACGCCCACCACCACCGCGTTGGCGACCCCGCGCGCCGGGTCCTGCTCGTACACCAGGCGGAAGATGATGCCGGCCGCGAGCATGGAAATGGCCATCGGCATGAAGACGACGAGCTTGAACGCCGTTCCCCAGCGCACCCGTTCGGTCAGGACGGCGAAGATCAGGCCGAGGGCGGTGGCGATGGTCGGGGCACAGACGACCCAGATCGCGTTGTTCTTCACCGCCGTGCGGATGGTGTGGTCGGTGAACAGGGTCTTGTAGTTGTCGAATCCGGCGAACGAGTTCCCCGACTGGTCGAAGAACGACCGGTAGACCGAGAAACCGATCGGATAGACGACGAGCGCACCGAGCAGGACGAGCGCGGGCAGCAGGAACACGACCGCGATCCACTTGCGCGTGGCGGTGACGCTCTTGACGGTCCGGGGCGCGGGGGGCGTGGCGGGAGGCGGTGCGCCTCCCGCCGTGGCGGTGGTCATCGCCGGGTCAGTTCTTGAACGCCGCGGCCGCGTCGGCCTCCAGCTTGGACTGGGTGCCCGCCACGTCGGACGGGTTCTTCAGGAAGTCCTGGAGGTCCTTCCACTCGCCCTTGCCCGGGGTGCCGCCGAAGGACTGCGGGGCCTGGTCCGACATGTCGAAACGTACGTTGTCGCCGGCGCCGATCAGCGCCTTGGCGATGCCGCGCTGCACGTCGTTGGGGTACGCGCCGAAGTCCAGGGCCTTGTTCGGCGAGATGAAGCCGCCCGACCCGGCGGCGATCTTCGCGGCGTCGGTGGACGCCAGCCAGGTCAGCAGGGCCTGGGCGCCCTTGGTGTCCTTCAGGGCCACCGCCGCGTCGCCGCCGGTGACGACCGGGGCCTTGTCGCCGACCGCGGGGAACGGGAACGCCTTGGCGTCGGTGCCGACCTTGGCGGAGGTCTCCGCGATGTTCACCGCGGCGAAGTCGCCCTCGAAGACCATGCCCGCCTTGGGCTGGTCGCCCCCGGTGAAGGTCTGCGTGACGGAGGCGGGGAACTCGGTCTGGAGCGCCCCGTCGGCGCCGCCCGCGATGAGGCTCGGCTTGCCGAAGAGCTGGGCGAGCGTGGTCAGCGCGTCCTTGACCGACGGGTCGGTCCATTTGATCGCGTGCTTGGCCAGCTGGTCGTATTTGTCGGGCCCGGCCTGGGAGAGATAGACGTTCTCGAACCAGTCGGTGAGGGTCCAGCCGTCCGCGCCGCCGACCGACACCGGGGTCACGCCCGAGGCGGAGATGGTGTCGGCGGTGCTGAGGAAGTTCTTCCACGTGGTGGGCGCGGTGGCACCGGCGTTGTCGAAGACCTTGGTGTTGTACCAGACGAGCGACTTGTTGGCGGCCTTGAAGTACACCCCGTACTGGGTGCCGTCGACCGCGCCCAGGTCCTGCCACACCTTCGAGTAGTTCGCTGCGAGCTGCGCCTTGGCCTCGGGGCCGGCCGGCTTGGCCCACTTCTTCGCCACGGCCTGCTGGATCGCGCCGACCTGCGGGAGCAGCGCCACATCGGGCGGGCTGCCACCGGCGATCTTCGTACCCAGGAAGTTGACGATCGGGTCCTGGGCGGGCACGAAGGTGACGGTGGCGCCGGTCCGCTTCTCGAACTCCTTGAGCACCTTCACGAAGTTGGCCTGCTCGGCACCCGTCCACACCGCGGCGACCTCGACCTTCTCCCCGTCCAGCTTGGGGAGTTGGACGCCGCCCGCCGAGGTCGTGGTGGTCGCAGCCGGCGTCTTCTTCGGGCCGTCGTCGCTGCTGCTGCACGCGGCGGCGCCGAGCGCGAGGCCGCCGACTGCCAGGGCGGCGATGAAGGTGCGGCCCGGCGTGCTGGTGCGTGTGCTGGTGCGGCCTGTGCGAGTGGTGCGCATGCGTGCCCCGTCTCTCCCGTGCGCGTACGAACCGCCGCGCCCGGTGACGCAGGCGCCGCCGCTCTCGTCCCGAGCGACAGTCCTACGCCGGGTGCGGGGGCGCCGCAATACCGCCTTCGCCGTCCCTTCGATGATCGTGATGGGCTTGTGACGTTGGGTCATGCGGGATGTCCCGACTACCGGCCATTGCTGCCGTGTTGATCGCCCGCGCTGGGCCCCGTTGGGCACCCCGTCCGGGGCACGATCCGGGGCACCCCCTCTGGGGCAACCCGTTGGGGACACTCCGTCCGGGGCACCCCGTCCGGGACGCCCTGTCCGGGGCACCCCGTCGGGACGCTCCGTCGGGGACACCCCATCGGGACACCCCCGGACAGGACGCCCCCGTCCGGGTCGGCCCATCGGGGCTCGCCCTCGCGACGGCGCGAGGGCGTCCCCGCGCCCGCGTCGGCGCCGGGAGGCCGCGCCGCGAGACCCCTTTACGCCAGCGGTGCCATTACGTCAGCGGTGCCCTTACGTCAGCGGTGCCCTTACGTCAGCGGTTTCTCTACGTCAGCGGTGCCATCGGAGGCGCATTGACCAAGGACGCCGCGCGCTCCAGGGCGCTGGCCAGCAGGGCCAGGTCCGTCGGGCCGTTGCCGAGCTCGCGGACGGGCCGGCGGGCCGGCGGGTCGCCCATCCGCTCCCACTCCAGGACCACGACCGTCGGCCGCTGCGTCGCGGTGCGCGGTATGCGCCCCGTGACCCGGCCGCTCTGGAACGGCACGGACACCCCGTCCGCCTGGTGCAGCCAGCCACGGCCCGGTGACGGCTCGTCCGGTGACGGCGTGGCGGGCGGCGCGTCGAGCACCACCCGGTGCCGTACGCCCCGCGCGAGCTCGGTGTCGGCCGTCCGGTCGGGCCTGGCCGACGCCGCCACGAGGTGCACCCCAAGCCGCTCGCCGTCCCGGGCCACCGCCTCAAGGGCCCGTACGACGGAACCGGCGGCAGGGCGGCCGGGGCTGCCCAGGGCGGGCGCGACCAGCGCATCCAGATCGTCGACCAGGACGACCAGACGGGGCAGCGAGGGCCCCTCGTCAGCGCGGCTGCGCGACACCGGACGCAGCCGCAGAGTGCTGCTTCCCGGCGGGTCGAGGTCGCCGCGATGCTCAGTGGCGGGCGCCTGGCGCTGGCCCACCAGCCGGCCCGCGACTTCGCGCCGGGTCTGCCACTCCGCGAAGCCGAGCCCGCCGAGCAGTTCCGCCCGGCGCTTCAGCTCGGCCCCCAGCGCCTGGGCGAACTCCCGCATGCGGACCGGGTCGGACGCGACCAAGTGGGTGGACACATGCGGCAGTTCGGTACAGGGGCGCAACCCCTCGCCCCGCTCGCCACCCGCGCCGTCGACCAGGATCAGGCCGAGCCGGTCGGGCCGCGCTCCTGCGGCGAGCGAGGCGGCGACGGCGCGCAGCAGCTCCGTACGCCCGCTGCCGGGCGGTCCCTCGACCAAAAGATGGGGGCCGTCGGACGCGAGGTCCACACCGATGGGGCCGCGCGGCCCGGTGCCGAGCACGACCGCGCCGTCCGGCGCCGACTCCCAGCGGGCCATCAGGGAGGCGGGGGTGGCCCGTGCGAGCCCCAACTCGTCCAGCAGGCGCGAGGTTTGGGGAAGTGACGAGGCGAGACGCCCGGCCGATGACGCCGAGCCGTCATGGGTGCGCAACGGGGCGAGGGCCCGGGCGAACCGCTCGGCCCAGGGGCGCGACACCGCGTCCACCGTCGCCACCGTGCCGTGCCCCGCCGGGCGGCCGCCGGCGATGCGTACGAGGCGCAGGGCGGTGGCCACGTCACCGCTGAGCAGGGCGACCGCCCCGCACTCCCGGAACGCGAGCGAGGCCGCGCACGCCGTCTCGTACGTGGCGTCGACGGGGGACGCCGGGGAGGCCGCCGGGGTGTCGGCCAGGCACAGCAGATGGATGCCGGCCGCGGCACCGGCCGCGGCAAGGCGCGCGGTGGTCTCGCGCAGCGGGGCCGAGCCGGGGTCGCCGTCCACGACGACCACGGTGAACGGGCCCGTGTGGCGGGCGGCCGCCTCGGCCACCGCCGCCCGGTCCGCCGAGGCCCAGCCGGGCCCGAGCGGGCCCGCGTCGAGCCGTCTGACCAGCTCGGACGTGCGGGCCGTGGCCTGGTCGCGGTCGTAGGCGAGGAGCAGCCGGCAGTCCTGGCCGTGCGCGGGGCGTACCTGGGGGAGCCAGCCAAGCCAGTCCCACTCGGCGGTGCGCGCCTGGAGGCCGCGCGCCCGGTCCGTGCTGATGAGGACGATCTCCAGGGTGGTCGGCGCGTGCAGCGCGGCAAGCTGGGCGATCACCGAGCGGGCCAGACCGGCCAGACGTTCGCGGGGCCCCGCGAGGCCCAGTGAGCCGGCCTCGCCCAGTCCCACCGTGACCGGCACGGCCGCAAGCTCGCCCCGGTCCGCGGTGCCGACCCGGACGGCGAGCGCTTCCGGGTGGCCGGGCTCGCGCTCCCACAGCCGGGGCCCGGGGCCGAGCGCGGTCAGGAGCAGGGTGGCCGGGTCGGGCCAGCTCTCGGGTGCCGGCTCGGCCGGGACATGCCGCGCCTGCGGTGGCTCCTGCTCGGGTGCCGCCTCGCCGCGCGCGCCGGTCAGCCGCCGCGCCCAGGCGCCTATGCCGCCCCGCCTGCGGCCGCCGTCCGCCTGGTCCGCGCGGTCGTGCTCGACCTCGTCCACGGTGCGGGCACCGTCGGGCAGACGGGTGCCGCGTGTCGGAGTGCCCTGGCGGCTGCTGGGGCGCGGCTCACGCTGGTCGTCCCGGCCGTCGTGCCCGTACCCCTGGGGCACGTCGTACCCCAGGGGCGCGCCGAGCGCATCGAACCGCTCGCCGTACCGCGGGTCGTGCGCGCCCGACCCGCCGTACCGCTCCTCGTGCGCGCCCGGCCCGCGGACCGCACCGGAAGGTCCCGAGGTGCCGGGAGGAGTCGACGCGCCGAAAGCACCGGGAGAACCCGGGGAACCGAAAGAAACGGGAGACCCGGGAGATCCGGGAGCACCAGAGGAGCCGAAGGAACCAGAGGAACCAGAGGAACTGGAAGACCCAGAGGAACCGGAAGAGCCAAAGGAACCGGAACCGGAAGGACCAGAGGACCCAGCCGAGCCGGAAGCGCCCGAACGACCGGCAGGGCCGGAAGGACCGGCAGGACCGGACGGACCGGAAGAGGCGGACGCGCCCATGGCGGACGGGCCCGCAGGAGGCGGGGTCGCGCCGAAGGCGTACGTGCCTCCGGCGGTCACAGCGGTCACGGCGGTCACGGCGTCCCGTCGGCCCGCGGTGCCTGCCTGGGGGGAACCCGGCGGACGCCGCACCTCCGGAGTCGGCGTCACCCGGAGGTGGCCCTCACCGTCCGGCGTGGTCGCGAGCGAGGGCTCCGCCTCGGGGCCGCCCGGCGTGAGCCGCAGCGCGGACTCGCCGATCCGCAGTAGCGCCCCGGGGGCGAGGCGGACGGGCCGGGCGCCGATCTCCCTGCCGTCGACCCGCGTGCCGTTGGTGGAATTGAGGTCGGCGACGCTGACGCGGCCGTCCTCGCCGACGGTCACCGCGCAGTGCCGGCGCGACACGTCCGGATCGTCGAGCGCGACGTCGGACTCCGTGGAGCGGCCGATGCCGATGTGACCGCCGTGCAGCAGATGGACGCCGCCCGCGTCGGGCCCCGCCACCACGTGCAGCCTGGCCGGGGCCGGGCCGTCGTGGGCCGGCTCGTCCTCGGCGGGGGCGGCGAGCGAGAGCACCGCGCCGTCCAGCAGGGGAGGCTCGCCGAGGACGCGGCGCTGGGCGTCGAGCCGCTCGCGGCCCGCGAACAGCACCACGGAAGCGCCCGAGACCTCGGCGCCGGAGGCGGCCGACGCCAGGCCGGAGGCGACGGCCGCGAGGGCCGTCCCCGCCGGGGCGGTCACGAGCACGTCGCAGGCGCGCGCCACAGCGTGGCCGCTGCGCGGCGCGAGGACGGTCAGCCGGATCTGCATCGCCTCGGCGGTCCCTTCTGCGCGGGGGTGCCAAGAACGGGGACCAGCCCTGTGATTCCCCCCACCCGGCACACAATTCGTGCTGGGGGCATCCTCGCACCTGCCACTGACAACACGCCCGTCGCCCACCTCGAATTGATCTTGATTGGTCGGCCGACGACGCAAATGTGGACGCAAAAGTGGCTGGTTGCGATCGAGTGGGGCATGCGCGACGGATGCCTGGCACGGCCGTTCGGCAACCTTCCGTGCGAAGGCCGCGTCTTCCCTGAGAAGCATGAGAAGACGGTGAACAACCTGGTGGCGCCGACGCCACGACCCCTCGGCACCGTCGGGAGCAGCACTAGAGTGGGCCGGAAACCCCCACAGCAGATGACGCGAGTAGCAGGGAGCGCATGACGTGCGGCCGGTAGGCAGTAAGTACCTGCTTGAGGAGCCGCTCGGACGCGGCGCCACGGGCACCGTCTGGCGAGCCCGCCAGCGAGAGACCGCCGGTTCCGAGGCATCCGTCGCGGGTCAGCCGGGTGAAACCGTGGCCATCAAGGTCCTCAAGGAGGAGCTGGCCAACGACGCGGACGTGGTGATGCGCTTCCTGCGCGAACGCTCCGTGCTCCTGCGGCTGCGGCACGACAACATCGTGCGCACCCGCGACCTGGTGGTCGAGGGTGATCTGCTTGCCCTGGTCATGGACCTGATCGACGGCCCGGACCTGCACCGCTACATCCGCGAGAACGGCCCGCTCACGCCGGTCGCCGCGTCCCTGCTCACCGCGCAGATCGCGGACGCGCTCGCCGCGAGCCACGCCGACGGCGTCGTCCACCGCGACCTCAAGCCCGCCAACGTCCTTCTGGACAAGCGGGACGGCGCGATGCGTCCGATGCTCACCGACTTCGGCATCGCCCGCCTCGCCGACTCCCCGGGCCTGACCCGTACGCACGAGTTCGTGGGCACCCCCGCCTATGTCGCGCCGGAGTCCGCCGAGGGCCGCCCGCAGACCTCGGCCGTCGACATCTACGGCGCCGGCATCCTGCTGTACGAGCTGGTCACCGGCCGGCCGCCGTTCGCCGGCGGCACCGCGCTCGAAGTGCTGCACCGCCACCTCAGCGAGGAGCCGCGCCGGCCCACCACCGTGCCGGGCCCGCTGTGGACGGTCATCGAGCGCTGCCTCAGCAAGGACCCGGAGCGGCGCCCGAGCGCGGAGAACCTGGCGCGCGGGCTGCGTGTCGTCGCCTCCGGGATCGGCGTGCACTCCACATCGGCCCAGGTCGAGGCGGCCGAAGGCGTGGGCGCGCTGCTCGCGCCCGACCCGGCGCCCGCGCCCGTGCCGGACGCCCCGGGCGCGGCCGACCCCACGCAGGTGCTGCCGAGCAACGCGGCCTCCTACGATCCGGCCGCGCGCACCTCGGTGCTGCCGCAGACCGGTGGCCAGGGACCGCAGGGCGGCGCCGCCGACCCGACGGCCGTGATGCCGCCCGTGCCGCCGGGGCAGCCCACGCCGCAGGAGCCGCATCCCTGGCAGTCCCAGCTCCAGGCGGCGCGCGACCGCAACGAGCAGACCCAGGTCGGCTACCTCCCGCCCGACCAGGACCCGCTGCGCCGCCGCCCGCACCGCCAGCAGCCCCCGCAGGGTTACGGCCAGCAGGGCCAGCAGCCCCCGCCGGGTTACGGCCAGCAGAACCCCCAGTCGCAGCAGGGGTACGGCCAGCAGCGCCCGCCGCAGGGCCGGCCGCCCCAGCACCAGCAGTACGCGCCGCCGCCGCAGCCCTACCAGCAGCACGCCCCGCAGCGTCAGCAGTACGCGCCCCCGCAGCCGCAGCAGCCGCAGCAGCCGCAGCAGCCGCAAGCCCCGGCGCGTGAGCCGAGGGAGCCGCGCGAGCCGCGTCGGCGCAGCCCGAACCGGATGCGGATTCCGGGCCTCGGCTGCCTCAAGGGCTGCCTGTTCACGTTCGTGCTGCTCTTCGTGGCGGGCTGGCTGATCTGGGAGCTGACGCCGCTCCAGGACTGGGTCGCCCAGGGCAAGAGCTACTGGCAGGCGATCGGTGACGGAATTTCGACGGTATCCGGCTGGATCAAGAGCATCGGCAACTCGGCGAGTCAGTGATCAAGGGGCCCTGAGCGGCCCTGGGAAGCCCGGCCCGGGACACGAGTTCGTGGATTTGTCGACTTCCAGAGGGTGATTTCGGCGCCAGAAGTGAAGGTTGGCGTCCCGGCCGCGTAGCCTCAGCGTGCACAGCCAGCCGCTGAGGGAGCAGTCTTGGCACGGAATATCGGCAGCCGGTACACCGCCCACCAGATCCTGGGCCGGGGGAGCGCCGGCACGGTGTGGCTCGGCGAGGGACCCGAGGGGCCCGTCGCCATCAAGCTGCTGCGCGAAGACCTCGCGGCCGATCAGGAGCTGGTGGGCCGCTTCGTGCAGGAGCGCACCGCCCTGCTCGGCCTCGACCATCCCAACGTGGTGGGCGTCCGCGACCTGGTTGTGGACGGCAACGACCTCGCCCTGGTCATGGACCTGATCCGGGGCACCGATGTGCGGACCCGTCTCGACCGCGAACGCCGGCTCGCCCCCGAGGCGGCCGTGGCCATCGCGGCCGATGTCGCCGACGGGCTCGCCGCCGCCCACGCGGCGGGCATCGTGCACCGCGACGTGAAGCCCGAGAACATCCTCCTGGACATGCAGGGCCCGCTCGGCCCCGGCGGCGCCCACCCCGCGCTGCTCACCGACTTCGGCGTCGCCAAGCTCATCGACACCCCGCGCCGCACCAAGGCGACCCGCATCATCGGCACGCCCGACTACCTCGCGCCCGAGATCGTCGAGGGCCTTCCGCCGCGCGCCGCCGTCGACATCTACGCGCTCGCGACCGTCCTGTACGAACTGCTCGCCGGCTTCACGCCCTTCGGCGGCGGCCATCCCGGCGCCGTCCTTCGCCGCCATGTGACCGAGACCGTGGTGCCGCTGCCCGGCATCCCCGACGAGCTGTGGCAGCTGATCGTGCAGTGCCTGGCCAAGGCGCCGGCCTCCCGCCTGCGCGCGTCCGAGCTCTCGGTCCGGCTGCGCGAACTGCTCCCCCTGGTCGCCGGCATGCCCCCGCTCGACGTGGACGAGCCGGACGCCGAGGGCGAGCAGGACGAAGAGGCGTACGAGGACCCGTACCCCACCGCCCCCACCACCCCCCGCCGCGGCGCGGTCCCGCTGGTGCCCGGCGCGCCCCACGACTCCGCGAACCGCGACACCCACACCAGCATGCGCGTCCCCGCCCCCGACGAGCTGGCCGGCGGACCCCTGGGCACCGCCCGCGCCCCGCGCTCCTCGGGCGCCCCGCGGCCAGGCTCCGCCCGCCACCGCGCCGACCAGGTCCGCAAGCGCCGGCTCGTCCTGACGAGCGCCGCCGTGGTCCTGGCCGCCGCGGTCGGCGTCGGCGGCTGGCTGGCCCTGAACGACGACTCCGGCTCGCAGTCGCCGCCGCAGGACACCAAGAACTCGGCGCCCGTCATCCCCTAGGACCGCCCGCGATCGGACCACCCGGGGAACGCCGGAGCGCGCAGCCGTTACGCTGGACCCGTGGCAGTCGTCGATGTATCCGAAGAGCTGAAGTCCCTCTCCTCGACCATGGGGTCGATCGAGGCCGTCCTGGACCTCGACACGATGAGGGCAGATATTGCTGCGCTCGAAGAGCAGGCGGCCGCCCCGTCCCTGTGGGACGACCCGGAGGCGGCGCAGAAGATCACCAGCAAGCTGTCGCACCTCCAGGCGGAGCTGCGCAAGACCGAGGCCCTGCGCAGCCGGATCGACGACGTCGCGGTGCTCTTCGAGCTCGCCGAGGAGATGAACGACCCGGACACCCGCAGCGAGGCCGAGACCGAGCTGGAGTCCGTGCGCAAGGCGCTGGACGAGATGGAGGTACGCACCCTCCTGTCCGGCGAGTACGACGCCCGTGAGGCGCTGGTCAACATCCGCGCCGAGGCCGGCGGCGTCGACGCGTCCGACTTTGCCGAGCGCCTTCAGCGCATGTACCTGCGCTGGGCCGAGCGGCACGGCTACAAGACCGAGGTGTACGAGACCTCGTACGCGGAAGAGGCCGGCATCAAGTCGACCACCTTCGTCGTCAGCTCGCCCTACGCCTACGGCACGCTCTCCGTGGAGCAGGGCACGCACCGCCTGGTCCGCATCTCGCCGTTCGACAACCAGGGCCGCCGTCAGACGTCCTTCGCGGGCGTCGAGGTGCTGCCGGTCGTCGAGCAGTCCGACCACGTCGAGATCGACGAGTCCGAGCTGCGCATCGACGTGTACCGCGCGTCCGGCCCCGGCGGCCAGGGCGTCAACACCACCGACTCCGCGGTCCGCATCACGCACGTCCCGACCGGCATCGTGGTGTCCTGCCAGAACGAGCGCTCCCAGATCCAGAACAAGGCGAGCGCCATGAACGTCCTCCAGGCCAAGCTCCTTGAGCGCCGCCGCCAGGAGGAGCAGGCGCTGATGGACTCCCTCAAGGGCGACGGCGGCAACTCCTGGGGCAACCAGATGCGTTCGTACGTCCTGCACCCGTACCAGATGGTCAAGGACCTGCGCACCGAGTTCGAGGTCGGCAACCCGCAGGCGGTCCTCGACGGCGAGATCGACGGCTTCCTCGAAGCGGGCATCCGCTGGCGCAAGCAGCAGGAGAAGTAACTCCCCTACTGACAACTACTGACAACCCCCGTACCGGGCACGCCCCGTACGGCTACGACGGCGCCGGACTCCCGACAAGGGACCCGGCGCCGTCGTGTGTCCGGCCCCGGCGCCGAATTCGCTGACGCAATCGGCGACATGGGCGACTCGACGCTTTGTCGACATGGGAACTGCCGGTCCGGGAACGGCAGTTCCCCTCTTGTGTCACAGTCGTATTCCCGTACGACGGGCAAGTAGCCCGATTCCGGACATCGCGTACGCAACGACCTTGACGTCATCTTTAAAACTGGCAAAGCTAGCGCGCGGCATGCGTATCTCTGGGGCGCGTGTGACGGGGAGGGGGTCCCATCGCCCTCCCGCGTTGCCGCCCCGGGCGCTGCTCCATGACGAGATCAGCTACTGGGGGTAGCAAGCAGATGACCAAGAACACGCGGGTCCGGTTCGCGCGGATAGCGGCCGGTGCGGTGATCGCCGCCGGCGCGTCCCTGACCGCCGCGGGGGCGGCCCAGGCCGTCGGCTCCGAGCCCACGGACAGCAAGTCCGTAACCACTTTCGACGACGACTGCATCCCGGGCATGCCCCTCTGCGGCACCTCGGGCACCTCGGGCACGACGGGCTCCACCGGTTCGACCGGCACCACGGGCTCCACGGGCTCCACGGGCACCACCGGTACCACGGGTACCACCGGTTCCACGGGCTCGACCGGTTCGACCGGCACCACGGGCACCACCGGTTCGACCGGCACCACGGGCTCGACCGGCACCACTGGTTCCACGGGTTCCACCGGCAGCACGGGCTCGACGGGCTCCACCGGCTCCACCGGTTCGACCGGCACCACGGGCTCCACCGGTTCGACGGGCTCCACCGGCAGCACGGGTTCCACGGGCTCGACCGGCACCACCGGCACCACGGGTTCCACCGGTTCGACGGGCTCGACCGGCACCACCGGCAGCACGGGCTCGACCGGCAGCACGGGCTCGACCGGCACCACGGGTTCCACCGGCACCACGGGTTCCACCGGTTCCACGGGCTCGACCGGCAGCACGGGTTCCACGGGCTCGACCGGCACCACCGGTTCGACGGGCTCGACCGGCACCACCGGCACCACCGGCACCACCGGCTCGACCGGCACCTCGGGCAACACCGGCACCAACCCCGACACCGTCGGGTCGCAGCCGGTCGAGCAGGGGCAGCAGAAGGAGGAGCTGGCCGCCACCGGTGCGGGCGGGACCACCTTCCTGCTGCTCGGCGCCGCGACCATGATCGCGGGCGGCATCGGCTTCCGCTTCATGCCGCGCCTGGTCAACGGCCGTAACGTCGCGTAACCAGAAGCGACCGCGAGGCACAGTACGCAAGAGGAGGGCCCCGGGTGCGATCACGCACCCGGGGCCCTCCTCTGTCGCATACGGCGCGGAGGCCGTCGCTCAGACGGTCTGGTGGGCCAGCAGGGCAAGCGCCCCGACCAGCACGATCAGCATGGTGACCAGCGCCGCGGGGCTCAGGGACCCCCACTGGTTCTCCTGCTGGAGGCGTTCCCGGTTCGCCCGGCAGACGCGGCAGCGGCCCTCGCTCACGGGCGCCGCGCAGTTGGCGCACACCAATCGGTCATAGGTCATGCGCTCTCCTCCTCCCGCGCGGCGGAGCCGGCGTGCACAGCTGTCAACCCGCTATCTCTCCGCTCAACGCTCAGGGAAACGGAAGGGTTCCCCCTACCACTGTGCCAGCTCCGGCGCGGTTCGGCGCGCCCCGCCGGATTCCTCCCCGTCCCGCCCCCGCGATGTGAGGGACATAAGGGGCATCCCAGGACGGGGCCTGCGCGGGCTCGTCCCGTTCGCGTAAGGTCACGCACACCCATACTCCCGGCCGACCCGTGGTGCACCCGTGATCCGATTCGACAATGTCTCCAAGACCTATCCCAAGCAGAACCGACCAGCCCTGCGGGAAGTCTCCCTCGACATCGAGAAGGGCGAATTCGTCTTCCTCGTCGGTTCGTCCGGTTCCGGCAAGTCGACCTTCCTGAGGCTCGTCCTGCGTGAAGAGCGTGCCAGCCAGGGGCAGGTGCACGTGCTCGGCAAGGACCTGGCCCGGCTCTCCAACTGGAAGGTGCCGCACATGCGGCGCCAACTGGGCACCGTCTTCCAGGACTTCAGGCTGCTGCCCAACAAGACCGTCGCGGAGAACGTCGCGTTCGCCCAGGAGGTCATCGGCAAGCCGCCCGGCGAGATCCGCAAGGCCGTGCCGAGGGTGCTCGACCTCGTCGGGCTCGGCGGCAAGGAGGACCGCAGGCCCGGTGAGCTCTCCGGTGGTGAGCAGCAGCGCGTGGCCATCGCCCGCGCCTTCGTCAACCGGCCCATGCTGCTCATCGCGGACGAGCCGACCGGCAACCTCGACCCGCAGACCTCCGTCGGCATCATGAAGCTGCTCGACCGGATCAACCGCACCGGCACCACGGTCATCATGGCGACCCACGACCAGAACATCGTCGACCAGATGCGCAAGCGCGTCATCGAGCTGGAGTCGGGCCGCCTCGTGCGCGACCAGGCGCGTGGCGTCTACGGCTACCAGCACTGAGCGCCGTAGAGCACTCGTCGAGCACTGAAAGGCTGAAATAGTCGCCATGCGCGCCCAGTTCGTACTCTCGGAGATCGGGACCGGTCTCCGTCGCAATCTCACGATGACGATCGCCGTCGTCATCTCGGTCGCGTTGTCGTTGTCCCTGTTCGGCGGGTCGCTGTTGATGCGCGACCAGGTCAACAGCATGAAGGACTATTGGTACGACAAGGTCAACGTCTCCATCTTCCTCTGCAACAAGGGCGACGCGACGTCCGACCCGAAGTGCGCCAAGGGCGCCGTCACGGCGGAGCAGAAGAAGGGCATCGAGGCCGACCTCAAGAAGCTGGACATCGTCCAGACGGTCATGTTCGAGACGGCCGACGAGGCGTACAAGCACTACCAGCAGCAGTACAGCAGCACCCCGATGGCCAGCACCATCACGCCCGACCAGATGCAGGAGTCGTTCCGCGTCAAGCTGAAGGACCCGCAGAAGTACGCGGTGATCGCGACGGCCTTCGCCGGGCGGGACGGCATCCAGTCGGTCCAGGACCAGAGGGGCACGCTTGACACCCTCTTCAAGATCCTCAACAGCATGAACGCGGCGGCGATCGTCGTCATGGTGATCATGCTGGTCGTGGCGCTCATGCTGATCGTGAACACGGTCCGCGTCTCGGCATTCAGCCGGCGCCGCGAGACCGGGATCATGCGCCTGGTCGGCGCGTCCAGCTTCTACATCCAGGCGCCGTTCATCATGGAGGCGGCCGTCGCGGGGCTGCTCGGGGGGCTCGGCGCCGCGGGTCTGCTGGTCGCCGCCCGGTACTTCATGATCGACCACGGGATGTCGCTCGCCCACAACCTCGTACTGATCAAGTTCATCGGCTGGGGATCGGTGCTGGCGAAGATCCCGCTCGTGCTCGCCGCGAGCGTTCTGATGCCGGCCCTCGCGGCCTTCCTGGCGCTGCGCAAGTACCTCAAGGTCTGACCATAGGTGTGACACACGCCCCGGGCGCCGTAGGAGCAACACCCCCTACGGCGCCCGGCGCTTGTCCTAGACTCGGCGCCATGTCGGGCCCGGACCTCTGTCCCAGGCCCCGCGGTGTGCTCCGCGGGGCTGCTCTGGCATTGGTCTTCGTGACCGTCCTGGCGACGGCTGCCGCCACCAACTGCCTGCCGGGCGCCGCCCAGAGGCCCGCGGCGTCCCCCGTCGGCTCCGCGTCCTTCGGCGACCGCGACCCGCGCGAGGGGCACACGACCCGCGGCGGCGACCGCACCGTCGACGACGTGACCCGCGCGGCCGCCGAGGCCGAGGCCGACGGCAAGTCGGGCACCCGGGCCGCCGAGGAGGCGGTGGGGCGCAGCGGCGACCGGTGGGGCGCGGTGTACGACAAGGCGGAGTACGAGCAGTACGCGGACGCCCTCGACGGCCGGTACACCGGCGTCGGCCTGTGGCTCGCCCGCACGGGCGACGGCCGGACGCAGGTGACCCGCGTCCAGGCCGGTGGTCCCGCCGCCCGGGCCGGCATCGAGCCCGGCGACTATCTGGACAGCGTCGACGGCCGGCCCGCCGACGGGCAGCCCGTCACCGATGTGGTGGCCCGGCTCCGGGGTGACGCGGTGGGAAGCGCTGTCGTCGTCGGTCTGCGGCGGGGCTCGCGCGCCTGGACCAGAACCCTGGACCGGGCGGTGCTCGGCACCGAGGACGTGTCCGTCACCCGCCTCTCCGCCAAGGCCGTGGTGATCAAGGTGGCGGCGTTCAGCAGGGGCTCGGGCGAGCGGGTGCGGGCCGCGGTACGTCAGGCGCCGCGCGGCGCCGGGATCCTGCTCGATCTGCGGGGCAACAGCGGCGGTCTGGTGAGCGAGGCCACCACGGCGGCCTCGGCCTTCCTCGACGGCGGTCTGGTCGCCACGTACGACGTGCACGGCAAGCAGCGCGCGCTGTACGCGCAGGGGGGCGGGGACGGCGCACGCCCGCTGGTCGTGCTGATCGACGGCGGCACCATGAGCGCGGCCGAGCTGCTGACCGGCGCGCTCCAGGACCGTGGCCGCGCGGTCACCGTCGGCTCGCGCACCTTCGGCAAGGGCTCGGTCCAGATGCCCACCGGCCTCGCGGGCGGCTCGGTGGCCGAGCTGACCGTCGGCCACTACCGCACCCCGGCGGGCCACGGGCTCGACGGCTCGGGCATCACCCCCGACCTGCCGGTCACCGAGCACGCCCTTGAGCACGCCGAGACGGTTCTGAGCGGTCTGGGCGGCACGGCTTAAACCGCTTGCGCCGGAGTGCGAAAATGGCCGCACTATGGCTAAGAACACGGGCAAGGACAAAGAGAAGGACAGCAAGCGCAAGATCGTCGCGCAGAACAAGAAGGCACGGCACGACTACCTCATCATCGACACCTACGAGTGCGGTCTTGTGCTGACCGGCACCGAGGTGAAGTCGCTGCGGCAGGGCCGGGCCTCACTGGTCGACGGGTTCGTCCAGATCGACGGCGGCGAGGCGTGGCTGCACAACGTGCACGTCCCGGAGTACGCACAGGGCACGTGGACCAACCACAGCGCGCGGCGCAAGCGGAAGCTGCTGCTGCACCGCATCGAGATCGACAAGCTGGAGTCGAAGTCGGGGGAGTCGGGTCACACGATCGTGCCCCTCGCGCTCTACTTCAAGGACGGCCGCGCCAAGATCGAGATCGCGCTGGCCAAGGGCAAGAAGGAGTACGACAAGCGGCAGACCCTGCGCGAGAAGCAGGACCGGCGCGAGACGGACCGGGCGATCTCGGCGGTCAAGCGCAAGGAGCGGGCGAGCCTGCGCCAGGCCCGCGCGGAATAGGCTGGCACCCTCGGGCGTTGGTCACGTACGATGGCACTGCACCTCAGCGAAGGTGTGGCACCACCTTGAAAAAACAACATGGGGATGATCGGTTTCGACAGCGGATGTCGAAGCAGGGGAAGCGTGTCGAGGAAGCGGCAATGATCTCGTAAACCATATGTCGCAAACAATAATCGCCAACACCAAGCGCGATTCCTTCGCCCTCGCTGCCTAAGTAGCGACTTGCGAAGTGTCAGCCCGGGGCTGTTCCCGACCCGGATCCTGGCATCAGCTAGGGAACTAAACTTCTAGACCCGGTCACGGGGTTTAGAAGGAAATCAAACAGTGGCTGGGCCCGTCGGCGACTTGTTCGCGTGATTGCCGGGGCCGAGAAAATCGCAGCGAACTGCACACGGAGAAGCCCTGTTTTTGCACCGTTGGACGCGGGTTCGATTCCCGCCATCTCCACCGTCGAGGAGCACCGGATGTCCGGTCCCCCTCGCCCCATGTGGGCACGGGCCCGGTCGCTTTCGAGCGGCCGGGCCTTTGTCGTGCCCGGGGCACGGATCAGGCGACCGGCTGTCCGGTCAGCATGCCGAGGAGCTGGTCCATCTCGTTGCGCCAGATGCGGTGGACGTTCATGCGGACCGGCTTCGGCTGCCCCGGCAGCTGGCAGCGGAACGAGCTCCACAGAGTGTTGCGCCGGACGTCGCTGATCATCTGCATCGCCTCGTTCGGCGGAATCGCGGTGACGATCTCCTGCGGGCGGTTGCTCATCCGGCTGGCCCGGTGCAGCACCACGGCCTGCTGGGTCACGGTGATGAAGTAGTACGTCAGGAAGCACTGGCCTATGACGCCGAACATGCTCATCAGCCAGACGCTGGGGCCGGCTATCGCCTGGATCGTGACGATCGGGCGGTCCTGCGGGTTGGCCTGCGCGAGGGCCTCGGCGACCTGTCGCTGGATGGTCGATTTCTTCATGGCCATGAGGAGCGGCCTTTCCTGACACACGGTCATACTCAAGCGGAGGGGGACGTCCCGCTTATCTGCGGGGCGGTGCAGAGTACCGCCCCCGCCCCGCGGCGCATACCGCGAGGGCGAGGGTCGCCGCGCAGACCGGGACCAAGTAGCCCATCGCGGCGCCCGCTTGCTCGATGACCTGACCGCCGGTCGCCGAGCCGAGCGCGATTCCGCCGAGTATCGCGGTCACGGCGAGCGTCATGCCCTCGTTCAACTGGCCCCGCGGGGTCAGGCGCTGCACCAGCGTCATGCCGGTGACCATGGTCGGCGCGGTGGCGGCGCCCGCGCACAGCAGGGCCGCCGCGAGCAGCCCCAGCGAGCCGGTCCGCGCGGCGAGCAGCGGCAGGCACATCAGTACGCTCATGGCCGCGACGCAGGCGAGGAACCGTCCGGGCACGCCGCGTGCCGGGCGCACCGAGCCGTACACGAGCCCCGCGACACAGGACCCGGCCGCCTGGAGCGCGAGCACCCCGCCGGCCGCTGAGCGGTGGCCGAGCCGGTCGGCGTAGGCGATCGTCACCACTTCGAGGGCGCCGAACACCGCGCCGGTGGCGAGGAAGACGGCGAGCAGCGGCACGAAACCCCGGGTGCGGGCAGGGGACTTGGGGCGTGCGGTACGGGGCGTGACGGGCGGCTCGGTCGCGCGCTGGGCGGCGAAGAGCAGCACCCCCGACATCAGCAGGACCGCGCCGGCCAGGGTGCCGGCCTCGGGGAACAGCGCCGAGCACAGGAACGCGGCGGCGACCGGGCCGAGCAGGAAGCAGAGTTCGTCCACGGCCTGCTCGAAGGAGTTGGCGGTGTGCAGGGCGGCCGCGTCCTCGGCCGACGGGCCCCGGTGCAGATGGGCCCAGCGGGCGCGGGACATGCCCCCGGTGTTGGGGGTGGTGGCGGTCGCCGCGTACGAGGCGAACAGGGTCCAGTCGGGGGCGCCGGCGTGCACGCACAGGAGCAGGGCGAGCGAGCCGAGGACCGCGATCGCCGTGGCCGGTACGGCGACCCGGGCCTGGCCGTGCCGGTCCACGAGCCGGGCCGTCCAGGGGGCCACCAGCGCGGTCGCGGCGAGCCCGGTCGCGGTGACCGCGCCCGCGAGGGCGTACGAGCCGCGCGACCCCGCGATCATGAGCACGGCGCTGACGCTGAACATGCCCATGGGGAGCCGGGCCACGAGGTTGCCCAGCGTGAAGGCGAGGGTGCCGGGGGTGCGGAACAGACGGATGTAGGGGTTCGTGCGGCGGCGGGCGAGCGGGGTCGTGGGCGGCATGCCCCGATCCTTTCCGGGGCCGTACGCAGGGGTCCAACACCTGATCGGAGCCCATTGACGCACTCTTGTTGTCAACGCCCGTGTCGTTGTTGACTGCCTGCGTGCCGCACGACACCGACCCCCGCCTGTTGCGCTCCTTCGCCGCCGTCGCCGAGGAGCTGCACTTCACCCGCGCCGCCGCGCGGCTCTTCGTCGCCCAGCAGGCCCTGAGCCGTGATGTCCGGCGGCTGGAGCGGGAGTTGGGCACCGAACTCTTCGTCCGTACCACCCGAGCCGTGGCGCTGACGCCGGACGGCGCCCGGCTTGTGCCGTACGCCCGCCGGGTGCTCGCCGCCCATGACGAACTGCGGGCCGCGTGGTCGGGCGCCGGCCACGAGCGGCCGCTCCTGGTCGACGTCTCGTCGCCCGTCGGCACCGGCGCGCGGGTGCTAGCGGCGGCCCGTGCACACGCCCCGGGGGCCGAGTTCGTGGCGAGGTTCATCAGTGGCCTCACGGGCGCCGCCGCCGAGATCGTCGCCGGTCGCCTCGACGTCTCCTTCGGCCGGGTGGCCGGGCTCGACCCGGCCGTCCTGGCGGGTCTGGGCCACCAGCCGGTGCGCTACGAGCGGATGGCGGTGCTGCTCGACGCCGGGCACCGCCTCGCCCGCCTGCCCGAGGTCCCGGTGGGCGCGCTGGCCGGCGAGACGCTGTACGTGGCGGCCGGCAACCCGGCCACCGCGGAGTGGACCGACCTGGCCGGGCGGCTCTTCGCGGGGCGCGGCATCGAGGCGGCCGCGCCGTTCCCGGAGATCGCGGGGGAGGAGGAGTTCGTGCGGGTGGTGCGCAAGCGGGGCTGGTCGGTGCTGGCGAGCACCGACTTCATCGAGGTCCCCGGCATGGTCGTGCGGCCGCTGACCGCGCCGGTGCCGCTCTCGCCGGTGTCGATGGTGTGGCGCAAGGGGCTTACGCACAGCGGCGTGGGTGTCCTGCGCAGGGTCGCGTCCGACGCCGCGGCGGCCCACGGCTGGCTCGTGCGGCCCCCGGAGAGCTGGCTTCCCGCGCCCGACATGTCCCTGATGGTGGCTGATGCCCCTGATGTGGGGCGCCTAAGGCGAACATCACGCGATACGTGAACACATGTCCACAGCAGCGTGCGCTACATTCAACGCCCGGGTGCGGCGGGATGGTGGGGGCACGCGGAACGGGTGGGTCTTCCCTGTTCCGTATGTGGTGCCCGGGAGTCGTGCGCGCAACCCGCGAACATATTTCAGGGAGTGCGTACGAACATGGACAGTCGGATAGATGGCGGCCCGGGTGGACAGCCCCGCGCCGGCCGCGCGGCCAAGGAACACCCGCAGCACGATGCGACGATGCAACTCGGCGTGTTCACCGCGCAGTTGATCAAGCCAGGGGCGACCACGCCCGGCTCGGACAAGCCCGGTGCGGCCCGGCCCGGCTCGGACAAGCCCGAGGCGAGCAAGCCCGAGCTGGCCAGGACCGGGCAGGTGAACACGCCCGAGCAGGTGGACCGGGTCGCGACCCAGCAGATCCCCGTCTTCAAGCCGCTCTCCGCCATACCGAGCCAGCGGGGCCACGACCGGCCCGTGTTCGTCGACGCCAGCGGGCGCCGCGGCAAGAAGCTGCGCTGGCTCGGCTGGATCTTCGGACTGGCCGCCACCGGCTTCGCCGTGGCGCTCGTCGGCTCGCTGCTCGGCGGCAGCGCCAGCGCCCCCGGCCTGACGATCCCCGACGACGGCACGGACGACGCCGTGACGGCGCCCCCGCAGGCGACCGCATCGCAGGCGCCGGAGCCCAAGGCGTCGCCGAAGAAGATCGTGCTGCCTTCGCACAGCATCCCCAAGGCGCCCTCGCCCAAGGCCCCCAAGTCCTCCAAGGTCCCGCACAACGCGACGCCCGTCACGGGCCACAGCCCGGTGAACACCAAGGCGTCCCCGCCCGCCGGTGCCTCGCACAAGCCGGCCACCGGCGCGGTCTCCCCTTCCGGCGGCAAGACCGGCGCCTGAGTTCCGGCGCCCCGCACCGCCCGCGGCGGCCCTGAAAGCCACCCCACGCGAAACCCCCACGCGCCGGCCCGGCCGGCGCGCCTGAGCACCAACCCCGTACGGCCCCGTCGGCGTACCGGCCCGAAGGCGTAACGACACCTGCCATGAGAACCACCAAGGCCAAGCCGCGGCCCATGCGGCGCAAGCGGCTGCCCATGCGCTATCTGCTGCCGCTCCTGCTCCTCGTCGCGCTCGTCGCGATGCTGATGCTGCGCGGCTATGTGCACAGCGAGATCTCCGCGGACCACCGCGTGCGCGACCCCGCGCCCACCGACAAGGTGCCGGACAAGATCATTGACGGCGGCCCGGTCATCGACGCCCGCGAGCCCGGCAAGCCCGTCAGCCTGGACATACCGGACCACAAGATCGTCCTCACCTTTGACGACGGCCCGGACCCCACCTGGACCCCGAAGGTCCTGGACGAGCTGAAGAAGTACCACGCGCACGCCGTGTTCTTCGTGACCGGAACCAACGCCTCGCGTTACCCGGACCTCATCAAGCGCATGGTCGCCGAGGGCCACGAGGTGGGCCTGCACACCTTCAACCACCCCGACCTGTCCTACCAGTCGAAGTCACGGATCGACCGCGAGCTCTCCGAGAACCAGCTCGCGCTCGCCGGCGCCGCCGGTGTGCACAGCTCGCTGTTCCGGCCGCCGTACTCCTCCTTCGCCGACGCCATGGACAACGACACCTGGCCGATCGTCCAGTACGTCGGCTCCAAGGGGTATGTCGTGGCGCTCGACTCCACCGACAGTGAGGACTGGCAGCGCCCCGGCGTCAAGAAGATCATTCACAACGCCACCCCGGAGGACGACAAGGGCGCCATCGTGCTGATGCACGACTTCGGCGGCGACCGCTCGCAGACCGTGGCCGCACTCGACAAGTTCCTGCCGGACATGCAGGAGTCGGGCTACACCTTCGTCAACCTCACCACCGCGCTCGGCGCGCCCAGCGCCCTGACGCCGGTCAGCGGCATGGACCTGTGGAAGGGCCAGGCGTTCGTCGGCGCCGTCCAGGTCGCCGAGCACACCACCGACTTCCTGGTCGTCGGTCTCGCCGTCATCGGCGTGCTCGTCTTCGCCCGCTTCGGCCTGATGCTGGTGCTCTCCTTCGTGCACGCCCGCAAGGTCCGCAAGAAGGACTTCCAGTGGGGCCCGCCGGTCACCGAACCGGTCTCGGTGCTCGTGCCCGCGTACAACGAACGCGAATGCATCGCCAACACCATCCGGTCGCTCATGGCGAGCGACCATCCGATCGAAGTGATCGTCATCGACGACGGTTCGAGCGACGGCACCGCCGACATCGTCGAAGCGCTCGGCCACCCCAATGTGCGCGTCGTGCGCCAGGAGAACGCCGGCAAGCCCGCCGCCCTCAACAACGGCATCGCGCACGCCCGGTACGAACTCGTCGTCATGATGGACGGCGACACCGTCTTCGAGCCGTCGACCGTACGCGAACTCGTGCAGCCCTTCGGCAACACGCGCGTCGGCGCGGTCGCCGGCAACGCCAAGGTCGGCAACCGCAACTCGCTCATCGGCGCCTGGCAGCACATCGAGTACGTGATGGGCTTCAACCTCGACCGCCGCATGTACGACCTGATGGGCATCATGCCCACCATCCCCGGCGCCGTCGGCGCCTTCCGCCGCCAGGCCCTGGAACGCGTCGGCGGCATGAGCGAGGACACCCTCGCCGAGGACACCGACATCACCATGGCCATCCACCGCGACGGCTGGCGCGTGGTCTACGCCGAGAACGCCCGCGCCTGGACCGAGGCCCCCGAGTCCGTCCAGCAGCTGTGGTCCCAGCGCTACCGCTGGTCGTACGGCACCATGCAGGCGATCTGGAAGCACCGCGGCGCCATCACGGACCGCGGCGCGTCGGGCCGCTTCGGCCGCGTCGGCCTGCCGTTGGTCGCCCTGTTCATGGTGGTGGCCCCGCTGCTCGCCCCGCTCATCGACATCTTCCTGCTGTACGGAATCGTCTTCGGCAAGACCGAACAGACGATCCTGGCCTGGCTGGGGGTGCTGCTGATCCAGGCGGTGTGCGCGGCGTACGCCTTCCGGCTCGACAAGGAACGCCTCACCCACCTCCTGTCGCTGCCCCTCCAGCAGGTCCTGTACCGGCAGTTGATGTACGTCGTGCTGCTCCAGTCCTGGATCACCGCGGTCACCGGCGGCCGGCTCCGCTGGCAGAAGCTGCGCCGCACCGGCGTGGTCGAGGCGCCCGGCAACCCGGCCGAGCGGAAGGCAGCGCGATGAGTTCGTACGTGGAGGTGCCCCAGGCGGCGGCGACGCCGCCCGCCCCGGCGCCCCGGCCGCCCGCGCGCGACCGGTACTTCGACTTCCTGCGCGCCCTCGCCCTGTTCCGGGTGGTGCTCTACCACCTGATGGGCTGGGCCTGGCTGCCGCTCGCCTTCCCCTCCATGGGCGTCATGTTCGCGCTCGCGGGCAACCTCATGGCCCGCTCCCTGAAGCGGCCCGCCGTGCAGGTCGTACGCGGCCGGATGCGCCGCCTGCTTCCGCCGATGTGGCTGCTCGGCGCGGTCGGCATCACCGGCATGCTCGCCCAGGGCTGGGGCCCCGACTTCGACGGGCACCCCGCCTGGTGGTGGGGGCACCTACTGTTCTGGGTGGTCCCGCTCAGCGACCCGCCGTACGCGGCGGGCCTGCCCGGCATCCACCACGTCCTCGGTGACAACTGGGGCGCCAACCTCGCCGAACCGCTCTGGTACCTGCGCGCCTACCTGTGGTTCGTGCTGCTCTCGCCGCTCTTCCGCGCCATGCTCCGCCGCGCCGCCTGGCCCACGGTCCTCGCGCCGGTCGCCCTGTCCGCGCTCCTGGAATTCGTCGACCTCGGCCTTCCCGAGCGCATCGACTCCGCGCTCACCGACTTCGCCACCTTCGGCGCCTGCTGGATCCTCGGCATGGCCCACCAGGCGGGCGTCCTGCGGAAACTGCCGGGCTATCTGGTGCCCTCGCTCGCACCCATCGTGATGGCCATCGGCTACTGGTGGGCAGTGCACGGCGGGTACTCGATCACCGGCGACACGGAACTCGACTCGATCCCGCTCGCCCAGACCCTGTGGTCGCTCGGCTCGGTCCTCCTGCTGCTGCACATCAGCCCCTCATGGGCCCAGTGGCCCGCCCCGCTGCGCCGCTGGGACAAGCTGATCACCCTGCTCAACTCCCGCGCCGTGACGGTCTACCTGTGGCACAACCTGTGCATCCTGGTCGCCGCCACCGTCTGGGACGACCTGTGGAGCATCGACGCGCTCGCGGGCTGGGGCGAGTTCCTCAACAGCTCCTGGCCGGTCCTCGCGGTGACCTGGCTCCTCGTCGGACTGTGCGTGGTGTGCTTCGGCTGGGTCGAGGACGTGGCGGCCAAGCGCAGGCCCCGGCTCTGGCCCGCCTGACACCCGGGTGCGGGCGGCGGTCTCACCACCGCCGCCCGCACCACGTGAAGACACGGTTGCACCCCGGTCACCGGGCGCCACGCGGCCGAAACCCGCCCTCCCTACGGTCGGGTTCGCAACGATGGCGAACCCGACCGTGGAGGCATGATGACCGGCCGTTGGATCGAGCGGTGGGAGCCGGAGGACGACACCTTCTGGCACGAGACGGGCAAGCGCGTCGCCCGCCGCAACCTGTTCCTGTCCGTGTTCTGCGAACACATCGGATTCTCCATCTGGAGCCTGTGGTCGGTCATGGTCCTGTTCATGGGACCGGCTTACGGAGTGGACCCGGCGGGCAAGTTCTTCCTCATCTCGGTGGCGACCCTCGTCGGCGCCCTCGCCCGCATCCCCTACACCTTCGCCGTCGCCCGCTTCGGCGGACGCAACTGGAGCGTCGTCAGCTCCCTGCTGCTCCTCGTCCCGGCACTCGCCGCCTGGTACGCCATGGAGCCCGGCACCTCGTACACCACGTTCCTGGCCGTCGCGGCCCTCGCCGGGGTCGGCGGCGGCAACTTCGCGTCCTCGATGACCAACATCAACGCCTTCTTCCCGCTGCGCGAGAAGGGCTGGGCGCTCGGCCTCAACGCGGGCGGCGGCAACATCGGCGTACCGGTCGTGCAACTCGTCGGCCTGCTCGTCGTCGCGACCGCGGGCGCCGGGCACCCGCGCATCGTGCTCGCCGCGTACCTGCCGCTCATCGCGCTCGCCGGGCTCGCCGCGGCACTGGGGATGGACAACCTGGCGCCCGTACGCAACGACACGGGCGCCGTGCGGGAGGCGCTGCGCGACGCGCACACCTGGATCATGGCGTTCCTCTACCTCGGCACGTTCGGCTCGTTCATCGGCTACAGCTTCGCCTTCGGCCTCGTCCTCCAGACCCAGTTCGGCCGCACCCCGTTGCAGGCCGCCTCCCTCACCTTCATCGGGCCGCTGCTCGGCTCCCTCGTGCGGCCGGTCGGCGGCCGCCTCGCCGACCGCTACGGCGGCGCCCGCATCACCCTCGGCAACTTCGCCGCGATGGCCGCGGCGACCTGCGTCGTCCTGTACGCCTCCCTCCACACCTCGCTGCCCGTCTTCCTCGCCGGGTTCATCGCCCTGTTCGCGCTCAGCGGGCTCGGCAACGGCTCCACGTACAAGATGATCCCCGGCATCTTCCAGGCGCGGGCGCTGAACCGCGGGCTCTGTGGGGAGGCCGCCGCGGCCTACGGGCGGCGCCTTTCGGGGGCCGCCATGGGCCTGGTCGGCGCGGTCGGCGCGCTCGGCGGTCTCGCCGTCAACCTCGCCTTCCGCCAGTCCTTCCAGGCCGCCGGGACCGGCACCGCCGCGTTCACCGCCTTCCTGGCCTGCTACGCGGCGTGCTCCGCGGTGACGTGGGCCGTCTACGTCCGCAAGGCCGCCGAGAGCCCCGCACGCGTCGGGCCCGCACCCGTCAGCGCCGAAGTGTGATCCTTGTCGGCGGGACGCGACGTAACAGCGGGGAAACCACGGCGAACCGTGCGCGTCACGCCCCGTTGACAGGCTCGGCCGTCACCGCACCACCTGGGAGAGTCATGACCGCAGCACCTCAGGCGGCCGCCCCCCACGGGCCGCTCGCCGGGTTCACCGTCGGGGTCACCGCCGCCCGCCGCGCCGACGAACTCGCGGCCCTGCTCACCCGGCGCGGCGCCGCCGTGCTGCACGCGCCCGCCCTGCGCATCGTCCCGCTCGCCGACGACCGCGAACTCCTGGCCACCACGCGGGAGTTGATCGCCTCCGCGCCCGACACGGTGGTCGCCACCACCGCCATCGGCTTCCGCGGCTGGATCGAGGCCGCCGACGGCTGGGGGCTGGGGGACGCCCTCCTCAAGACCCTGGGCGGCGTCGAACTCCTCGCCCGCGGGCCCAAGGTCAAGGGCGCGGTACGGGCCGCCGGGCTCACCGAGCGCTGGTCGCCGGCCTCGGAGTCGATGGCCGAGGTCCTCGACCGGCTGCTCGCCGAGGGCGTGGCGGGCCGGCGCATCGCGCTCCAACTCCACGGCGAACCCCTGCCGGGCTTCGTGGAATCGCTGCGGGCGGGCGGCGCGGAGGTCGTCGGGGTGCCGGTGTACCGGTGGATGCCGCCGCAGGACATGGCGCCGCTCGACCGGCTCCTGGACGCGGCCGTGACGCGCGGCCTCGACGCGCTCACCTTCACCAGCGCGCCCGCCGCGACCTCCCTCCTGAACCGGGCCGAGGAGCGCGGCCTGCTCGACGCGGTGCTGCTCGCGCTCCGCGACGACGTGTTGCCGGCCTGCGTCGGCCCCGTCACCGCCCTCCCGCTCCAGGCCCGCGGCATCACGACCTTCGCCCCCGAGCGCTTCCGCCTGGGCCCGCTCGTCCAGCTCCTGTGCACCGAACTCCCGGCCCGGGCAGGGGTGTTGCCGCTGGCCGGGCACGCCGTGGAGATCCGGGGCCACGCCGTCGTGGTGGACGGCGAACCGCGCCCGGTCCCCCCGGCGGGCATGGCCCTCCTGCGCACCCTGGCCCGCCGCCCCGGCTGGGTGGTCCCCCGCGCCGACCTGCTGCGCGCCCTGCCCGGCTCGGGCACCGACGAACACGCCGTGGAAACGGCGATGACCCGCCTGCGCACGGCCCTCGGCACCCCCCGCGTCATCCAGACCGTGGTCAAGCGCGGCTACCGGCTGGCCCTGGACCCGGATGAGCCCGAGTGACCCGGCCGGGCGCGGTGCCGGGCGGTGCGCATGTCCTTAGGTCGTTTTGCGCAGTTCCCCGCGCCCCTGGACTGTTCGGTGCGGGGCGGTGCGCATGTCCTTAGGTCGTTTTGCGCAGTTCCCCGCGCCCCTGGACTGCGCGGTGCCGGACGCCGCGCAAGTCCGTAGGCCGTCCTGCGCAGTTCCCCGCGCCCCTGGACTGTTCGTGCCGGGCGGCATCTTTAGCCTGTCATGGGGGCCCCTGGCCCTTTAGGCCTTGGGGGAGCTTGAGGACGAGGGCCCTTCAGGCGCGAACGGGGTCTGGGGCGAGCCCCGGAGGCCTGTCCCTCAGCCCACCTTTCACTCCCGGAGGGTTGCGGGAAGGGGTGGGGTGGGGCCGCCCGGGGTCTGGGGCGGAGCCCCAGCAACCCCGTCGCATTTCGGGTGCGGACCGTGCCCGCGTCTCGCGCAGTTCCCCGCGCCCCTAGTAGGGCACCCGGCATGCCGAGTGCTCCCGTGCCTGCCGTGGGGTTCCGGGGGCGGCCCCGGGCGGGCACTCTGGAGGATGGCACTCACCGGTGACTCCCTGGGCGGTGGCAGGCGCATGGTGCGGTTCGACTCCGGGCGGATCTGTCTCGATCTGCTGGCGACCGGGGCGTACGACAGTGAACAGCTCGATGGCACCGCCCAGTTGGAGCGGTGGCTCCTCGATGCGGGGCTGCTGCCGCGGGACGCGCCGTGCGGGGTGGTCGGCGGCGACTGGCCGCCTCGGTTCGTCGAACTGCGATGCTGCGTAGGGGCGTTGGTCGTCGCGGAGCTGCGCGGCGCCTGCCCCGACGGCGCCCCGGATGCCCTCGACCGCCTCAACGCCCTGGCCGCCGCCCCGCCCCCTGGCGTACGGGCCGTCCCTGGCGCCGACGGCGTTCTCGTGCGCACCCTGGACCGCGCCCCCGAGTGCGCCGCGCTGCTCGCCCTCGTGGCCCGGGACGCCATCGACCTGCTCACCGACCCCGGCGCACTTGCCCTGCTGCGCCAGTGCGAGGGCGACTCCTGCCGGCTGCTCTACCTCGACACCTCGCGCGGGCGCAGACGCCGCTGGTGTTCGAGCGAGGCGTGCGGCAACCGCGAACGGGTGGCCCGGCACCGGCGGCGCCTGGCCGCGCTCTGAACCGGGCACTGCGCAGTGTGGCTGAGCCGCGCCGCTGAGCCGCGCCCCGAGCCGCGCCGCTGGGCCGGGCTCCGATCAGCGTTCCGGGCCACGCTGCCGCCCGCCCGGGGGCGACCGCGGCGGCCGTCCGGAGAAAGTGGCTCCGGATTTGAATGGTTCCGGTCAACCGTCCGTATGGAGGGACGTACCGGCTCGCAGCCGCGCGCCGGATGGTCTCGACCTGGAGGTGCCGGTTGCGCAAGGATGCCGCCGTGGCCGATGACCGTCCGCGCGGCGCCCGACACCGCTCCGCGCCCGACGAGGAGCTGATGCGGGCGCTGTACCGCGAACACGCGGGGCCGCTGCTCGGGTACGTCATGCGTCTCGTCGCCGGCGACCGCCAGCGGGCCGAGGACGTCGTGCAGGAGACGCTCATCCGTGCCTGGAAGAACGCCGGTCAGCTCAACAGGGCCACCGGTTCGGTCCGCCCCTGGCTGGTGACGGTCGCACGCCGCATCGTCATCGACGGCCACCGCAGCCGGCAGGCCCGGCCGCAGGAGGTCGATCCGTCGCCGCTGGAGGTCATGCCCGCGGAGGACGAGATCGACAAGGCGCTGTGGCTCATGACCCTCTCCGACGCGCTCGACGACCTGACCCCGGCCCACCGGGAGGCGCTGGTCGAGACGTACTTCAAGGGACGTACGGTCAATGAGGCTGCCCAGGCGCTCGGCGTGCCCAGCGGGACCGTGCGGTCCCGGGTGTTCTACGCCCTGCGCTCCATGAAGCTCGCACTGGAGGAACGGGGGGTGACGGCATGACGAGTGAGTACGCCGAGGGCTCGGCGCACGAGGCTGTCGGCGCGTACGCGCTCGGCATCCTGGACGACGCCGAGGCCACCGCCTTCGAGGCCCACCTCGCGGGCTGCGAGATGTGCGCGGCCGAACTGGACACCCTGGCCGGCATGGAGCCGATGCTGGCCACCCTCAAGGAGTTCCCCGGCCCGGCCGCCCAGCCGCTGCGGCCGGTGCCGCCCGGGATGACCCAGGGCCTGATCAACGAGGTCGCGGCCCAACGCGCCAAGCGCAGGCGCCGCGCCACCTACCTGGTGGCGGCCGCGGCCGCGCTGATCGTGGGCGGCCCGGCGGTCGCGGTGGTGGCGACCTCGTCGGACACCGGCACCCACCAGAGCGCCCAGGCCAACCCGGTCAACCCGGCCGCGGACGCCTTCGACCACATGACCCAGAAGGTCTCCGCGACCGACCCCACCACCGGGACCACCGCGACCGTGGGCACCGAGGCCAAGGCCTGGGGGACCCACACCGTCCTGGAGCTCAAGAACGTCAAGGGCCCGCAGAAGTGCAGCCTGATCGCGATCGGCAAGAACGGCGACCACGAGACCGTGACGTCCTGGGCGGTCCCCGCCTGGGGCTACGGGATCAAGGACAGCCCGCACGAGTCGGCGCGCTACCCGCTGTACGTGCACGGCGGCACCGCGATGAACCGCGACCAGATCGACCACTTCGAGGTCCGTACGTTCGACGGGAAGGCGCTCGTGGACGTCCCCGCGTGAGCCCGGGGCCCAGACGGGGCTCCCGACATGCGGGGCCGCACCGGACAGTGGCCTGACAAGGGGTCCCCCTTCGCGTACGGTTGACGGCTGCCCAATGCACGTCAGAAGGGGGCCTCGGTGGCCGCGCAGGATGCCGCTGTCGATTCCGCTTCCGGTACCGCCCAATCCGTGGCGGATTCGGTCCGGGAACGCGAAATCGCTGGTGAACAGGTACATCTGGACCAGGTGTACCGCCGCCTGGAGGAGAAGATCCATGAGGCGGAGTTCCTGATGAACGACGCCGCCCAGCGCGGTCAGGTCGGCACGCCCGGCGCCCTCGCCGAGCGGGACGCCCAGGTCTTCCGGGCGGGGGTCCATCTGAACCGGCTCAACAACGAGTTCGAGGACTTCCTCTTCGGCAGGATCGACCTCCTGCTCGGCAAGGACGGAAAGAAGGGCCCGGACGGCGCGTACACCTCGGTGGAGGCCGCGGAGGACGCCGTGCGTCCCGACGGCACGGCCGACATCGCCGAGACCCTGCACATCGGCAGGATCGGTGTCCTGGACGCCGACTACTCGCCGCTGGTCATCGACTGGCGGGCGCCGGCCGCGGCGCCCTTCTACCGCTCGACCCCGGTCGACCCCGGCCGCGTCGTGCGCCGCAGGGTCATCCGCTCCAAGGGCCGCAAGGTGCTCGGCGTCGAGGACGACCTGATGCGTCCCGAGCTGACGGCGACCCTGGACGGCGCCGGTCTCGCCGTGGTCGGCGACGGCGCCCTGATGGCCGCGCTCGGCCAGGCCCGCAGCCACACCATGCGGGACATCGTCGCCTCCATCCAGGCCGAGCAGGACATGGTGATCCGGGCGCCCGCCGCCTCCGTCACCTACGTCGAGGGCGGCCCCGGCACCGGCAAGACGGCCGTCGCGCTGCACCGCGCGGCCTACCTCCTCTACCAGGACAGGCGCCGCTACGCGGGCGGCATCCTGATCGTCTCGCCGACCCCGCTGCTCGTCTCGTACACCGAGGGCGTGCTGCCCTCGCTCGGCGAGGAGGGCCAGGTCGCGATCCGCGCCGTCGGCAACCTCGTGGACGGCGCGGAGGCCACCGAGTACGACGATCCCGCGGTCGCCCGCGTCAAGGGCTCCTCCCGCATGCTCCATGTGCTGCGCAAGGCCGCCAGGGGCGCCCTGGAGGGGCCGGGAGAGCGCCCCGGGCGGTCCCGGCGGCGCGGGGGTGAACAGCTCGTCCTCGGCGAGCAGGCGCCCGCACAGCAGCCCGCACCCTCGCAGCGGCTGCGGGTCGTCGCGTTCGGCGCCCGCGTCGAGCTGGAGGGCGAGGAGCTGCGCCGCATCCGCCAGACGGTGCTGGGCGGCACCGCGCCCGTCAACCTGCTGCGTCCGCGCGCCCGCAGACTCCTGCTCGACGCGCTGTGGTCGAAGTCGGGCGCCGGCGGCCGGCACACCGACCCGGAGCTCGCCGCGGAACTGCGCTCCTCCTTCGACGACGACATCGCCTCCGAGGACAGCTTCATCGCCTTCCTCGACGCGTGGTGGCCCGAGCTGACCCCGCGCGGGGTGCTCGCCGCGATGGCCGACGAGCGGCGCCTTTCGCGCTGGGCCCGGCGGGTCCTGAACCAGGGCGAGGTGCGCCGCCTGGCCCGCTCGCTCGCCCGGGCCGCGGAGGGACGGTTCTCCGTGCACGACGTGGCCCTGCTCGACGAGCTCGAAACGCTCCTGGGCGCCCCGGCGCGGCCCAGGAAGAAGCGCGAGTACGACCCGCTGGACGCGCTCACCGGTCTCGAAGAGCTGATGCCGCACCGCGAGGAGACCCAGCGCGAGCGCGCCGAGCGGCTGGCCCTTGAGCGCACCGAGTACGCGCACGTCATCGTGGACGAGGCGCAGGACCTGACGCCCATGCAGTGGCGCATGGTCGGCCGGCGCGGGCGCACCGCCACCTGGACGATCGTGGGCGACCCCGCGCAGTCCTCCTGGTCCGACCCGGACGAGGCGGCCGAGGCCCGTGACGAGGCGCTGGGCAGCCGCCCGCGCCGGCGCTTCGAGCTGACCGTGAACTACCGCAACCCGGCCGAGATCGCCGAACTGGCCGCCAAGGTCCTGGAGTTGGCGATGCCGGGCATGAAGTCCCCGGCCGCGGTCCGCTCGACGGGCGTGCGGCCGAGGTTCGCGGTCGTGGGCGGCGGTGACCTCGCCGACCGCGTACGGGAGGAGGCGGCGCGCCTGCTCGACCAGGTGGACGGCACGGTCGGCGTGGTGGTCGCGATGCGGCGCCGCGACCAGGCCGCGCGCTGGCTCGCCGGGCTCGGCGACCGGGTGGTGGCGCTGGGCAGCCTGGAGGCCAAGGGCCTGGAGTACGACGCCACGGTGGTCGTGTCGCCGGCCGAGATCGCGGACGAGTCCCCGGCCGGACTGCGGGTCCTGTACGTGGCGTTGACCCGGGCGACGCAGCAGCTCACGGTCGTTTCCGGGGACCGGGACGAGCCCGACGCGGACGGGGTGCCGGACCTGCTCCGCGATTAAATTCGCGGTCAACTCGCGATGCGGGGATCACTTGCCGGAGTGGTTTGTTAGCCTGGTTGTGGCACCGGCTCGATCCAAGCCCCCGGGCCCAACCTTAGTCGCTCAGAGCGACCACTTGCCGCGAGGCGAGCATGGCGGGTCGGTGTCATGAACGTGAGCGACAGGCCCACGTCATCTTCGGATGGCGTGGGCCTGTCGTCGTTGGGGGCCCCTGGCCCGCGCCCTGGCCCGCGTCGCGGCTCCGCCACGGCTCCGTCGGCGGGTTGTAGCTTTCGGGGCTTCCGCCGAAGAGACAGTTTCTCGTATGGTGGAAATCACTTTCCGAAAAGGGGCGCCCATTATCGGCTACCAGCCAGTAGGTGCGACCATCGGATGGCACCGCCGCGCCACAGCCGGGGCGGCGCAGCAACGAAGCCAGGGAAAGCAGAGGAACACGGTCATGGCAACGGCGCCAAGCGTCTCGTACTCGATGACGGTCCGTCTTGAGGTGCCCGCAAGCGGCACGGCGGTCTCCCAGCTCACCACGGCGGTGGAGTCCTCGGGCGGTTCCGTCACCGGCCTCGACGTGACCGCATCCGGCCACGAGAAGCTGCGGATCGACGTCACCATCGCGGCCACCTCCACCTCGCACGCCGACGAGATCGTCGAGGAACTGCGCCGCATCGAGGGCGTCACCCTCGGCAAGGTCTCCGACCGTACGTTCCTGATGCACCTCGGCGGCAAGATCGAGATGGCGTCCAAGCACCCCATCCGCAACCGTGACGACCTCTCGATGATCTACACCCCGGGTGTCGCCCGGGTGTGCATGGCGATCGCCGAGAACCCCGAGGACGCGCGCCGCCTCACCATCAAGCGCAACACCGTCGCAGTCGTGACGGACGGCTCCGCGGTGCTCGGCCTCGGCAACATCGGTCCGATGGCCGCCATGCCGGTCATGGAGGGCAAGGCGGCCCTCTTCAAGCGCTTCGCCGACATCGACGCCTGGCCGATCTGCCTGGACACCCAGGACACCGACGAGATCGTGACCATCGTCAAGGCGATCGCCCCCGGCTTCGCCGGCATCAACCTCGAAGACATCTCCGCGCCGCGCTGCTTCGAGATCGAGGCCCGCCTGCGCGAAGCGCTCGACATCCCCGTCTTCCACGACGACCAGCACGGCACCGCCATCGTGGTGCTGGCCTCGCTGACCAACGCACTGCGCGTGGTGGGCAAGGGAATGGGCGACGTACGCGTCGTCATGTCCGGCGCCGGCGCCGCCGGTACGGCCATCCTGAAGCTGCTGCTCGCGGCCGGTGTCAAGAACGCCGTCGTCGCCGACATCCACGGCGTGGTGCACGCGGGCCGCGCCGACCTGGTCGACGCGGACCCCGAGTCGGCACTGCGCTGGATCGCCGACAACACCAACCCCGAGGGCCTGACCGGCACGCTCAAGGAGGCCGTGGTCGGCGCCGACGTCTTCATCGGCGTCTCCGCCCCCAACGTCCTGAACGGCGACGACGTCGCGGCGATGGCCGAGGGCGCGATCGTGTTCGCGCTCGCGAACCCGGACCCCGAGGTGGACCCCGCGATCGCCCGTCAGACGGCGGCAGTTGTGGCCACCGGCCGCTCGGACTTCCCCAACCAGATCAACAACGTGCTGGTCTTCCCGGGTGTCTTCCGCGGCCTCCTGGACGCGCAGTCCCGCACCGTCAACACCGACATGATGCTGGCCGCGGCCGGCGCGCTCGCGGACGTCGTCGCCGAGGACGAGCTCAACGCGAACTACATCATCCCGTCGGTCTTCAACGACAAGGTGGCCGGGGCGGTCGCGGGCGCGGTCCGCAACGCCGCGAAGGCCGCCGGCGCCGCTGTGACGGGCCCCACGTCGGCCTGAGCTCCGGCGCGTCGCGGGATGCGGGCCCAGTAACGCCCCCTTAGGGTGACGGACCATGACCCGCATCCGCACCGGCCCCGTCCCGGGAGTCCAGACCAGGTCGACGGAGCGTCACCTTGATGAGGCAGTGGCGCTTTTCGTGTGACTCGGTGTGACCCGGGAGGGTGCCGGATTGGCTTTCCCGCCGTGGGTGGGGGCAGGATGCTCCCCCAAGGACTTCGTCCAGGGGGGACCCCCAGGACACGAGGTCGTGCAAGCGGACCCGGGTCCGGGGACTGTCCGAGGGCCCTGGCAGCATCGGCTTCGCTGTACCCAACATGCGGCTTCCGCCGCGTGGCACGCCTCACAGGCAAGAAGAACACGGGAGTAAGAACATGAACCGCAGTGAGCTGGTGGCCGCGCTGGCCGACCGCGCCGAGGTGACCCGCAAGGACGCCGACGCCGTGCTGGCCGCTCTCGCCGAGACCGTCGGCGAGATCGTCGCCAAGGGCGACGAGAAGGTCACCATCCCCGGCTTCCTGACCTTCGAGCGCACCCACCGTGCCGCTCGTACCGCTCGTAACCCGCAGACCGGCGACCCGATCAACATCCCGGCCGGCTACAGCGTGAAGGTCTCCGCGGGCTCGAAGCTCAAGGAAGCCGCCAAGGGCAAGTAAGCGTCCTTCGCTCTGCGAGGTCGCTCAGCAGCAACACTGAGGGCGGCCACCCTGGAAACAGGGTGGCCGCCCTCTGCGTCGCCCTGCAGGCCCCGCCGACGCCCGCCCGCGGACCGGCCGCGGCTGGCCGCGCGGTTCCCCGCGCCCCTGAACCCGTCGTCCCCTACGGGTCGTGGCGGCGTCTCGCGCAGTTCCCCGCGCCCCTGAAACCCGTTCTCGTCCGCGGGCCGTGGTCGCTTCTCGCGCAGTTCCTCGCGCCCCTGAAACCCGCCTTCGCCCGCGGACCGTGATCGCTTCTCGCGCAGTTCCCCGCGCCCCTATCAGCACTGGTGCAGGGGCCGTGCCGGCCTGCACGGGCATCCTCAGCCTGTCCGGCGATTGAGGACGAGCGCCGTTCAGGCGCGAACGGGGGTGCAGGGGGCGGAGCCCCCGCAGGGGGTCTGGGGCGCAGCCCCAGGGAGCTGCACCCCCAAGTAGCCGCACGGGCGGGAGGGTGGGAAAACCCCCCGGGGGGCCTGGGGCGGGCGGCCCCAGGGGGGTTAGACCAGTGAACCGTTGGGGAGTTCGACCTTCGCGCCGAGACTCTCCAGCTTCTCCATGAAGTTCTCGTAGCCCCGGTTGATCAGGTCGATCCCATGGACCCGGGACGTGCCCTGCGCAGCCAACGCAGCGATGAGGTACGAGAAACCGCCCCGCAGGTCCGGGATGACCAGATCGGCGCCCTGGAGCTTCGTGGGGCCGCTCACGACCGCGGAGTGCAGGAAGTTGCGCTGCCCGAAGCGGCAGTCCGAACCGCCCAGGCACTCGCGGTACAGCTGGATGTGCGCACCCATCTGGTTGAGCGCGGAGGTGAAGCCGAGCCGGGACTCGTACACCGTCTCGTGGACGATGGACAGGCCGGTCGCCTGCGTGAGGGCGACGACCAGCGGCTGCTGCCAGTCCGTCTGGAAGCCCGGGTGGACGTCCGTTTCGAGCGCGATGGACTTGAGTGAGCCGCCCGGGTGCCAGAAGCGGATGCCCTCGTCGTCGATCTCGAAGGCGCCGCCGACCTTCCGGTAGGTGTTCAGGAACGTCATCATCGAGCGCTGCTGGGCGCCGCGGACGTAGATGTTGCCCTCGGTCGCCAGCGCGGCGGACGCCCAGGAGGCGGCCTCCAGGCGGTCCGAGAGGGCCCGGTGGGTGTAACCGCCGAGTGCGTCGACACCGGTGACCCGGATGGTCCGGTCGGTGTCCATGGCGATGATCGCGCCCATCTTCTGCAAAACGCAGATGAGGTCTTCGATCTCGGGCTCGACCGCCGCGTTGGACAGCTCGGTGACGCCCTCCGCGAGCACAGCCGTCAGGAGCACCTGCTCGGTCGCACCGACCGACGGGTACGGCAGCGTGATCTTGCAGCCGCGAAGCCTCTGCGGGGCCTCCAGGTACTGGCCGTCCGCCCGCTTCTCGATGGTCGCGCCGAACTGGCGCAGCACCTCGAAGTGGAAGTCGATGGGCCGGCCGCCGATGTCGCAGCCGCCCAGGCCCGGGATGAAGGCGTGGCCCAGGCGGTGCAGCAGCGGGCCGCACAGCAGGATCGGGATCCGCGAGGAACCCGCGTGCGCGTCGATGTCGGCGACGTTGGCGGACTCGACGTGGGAGGGGTCGAGGATCAGCTCGCCCGGCTCGTCGCCGGGGCGGACCGTGACGCCGTGCAGCTGCAGCAGACCCCGTACGACGCGGACGTCGCGGATGTCGGGCACGTTGCGCAGTCTGCTCGGGCCGCTGCCGAGGAGGGCGGCGACCATCGCCTTCGGCACGAGGTTCTTCGCGCCGCGGACGCGGATCTCGCCCTCAAGCGGGGTTCCGCCGTGGACAAGCAGTACATCGTCTGTGCCGGTCATGAATCTCGCGTTCCGGAGTCGTCGGGCAAGGGGCAGGGATAAAGGGTAAGGGGCTTTCGACCCTGCCCTGTATGGCCGGGGACGGTTCACGTAGGTAATGAATTCGCTACAGCACGCTCCGCGCAGGACCGCTCTGCGGAGGGTCACCCTCCGGGCGGTGAGCCGAGCGCGCGGCGAGTGCGAGGTGGGCGGGAGGTGGGCGCGCGGCGCGCGCGAGGTAGGCGGGAGGCGGGCGCGAGGTGGGCGCGCGGCGGTGGTGGTCCGGTCCGTGCGCCCCGCTGCGTCCGTACGCCCGCCGGCCGCTCCGGCCGCCACCCCCGGGTGACCCGGTCCGCGCCGCACCCCGTCTCCCGCGGGGGCCCGTTATGCGGGATCATGTCGGCATGACCGAGGTGTCCTCGCTCACAGGGCGGCTGCTCGTCGCCACTCCGGCCCTCGCGGACCCGAATTTCGACCGCGCGGTGGTGCTGCTCCTCGACCACGACGAGGAGGGCACGCTCGGCGTGGTCCTGAACCGGCCGACGCCCGTCGGGGTCGGCGACATCCTGGAGTCCTGGGCGGCCCTCGCAGGCGCGCCCGGTGTGGTCTTCCAGGGCGGTCCCGTCTCGCTCGACTCCGCGCTCGGAATCGCCGTCATCCCCGGTGACGAGGGGCCCCTGGGCTGGCGCCGGGTGTACGGGGCGATCGGCCTCGTCGACCTGGAGGCACCGCCGGAACTGCTCGCGGCGGCCCTCGGCTCGCTGCGGATCTTCGCGGGGTACGCGGGCTGGGGACCGGGCCAGCTGGAGGGCGAGCTCAGCGACGGCGCCTGGTACGTGGTCGAGTCGGAGCCCGGTGACGTCTCGTCCCCGGAGCCGGAGAGTCTGTGGCGGGCGGTGCTGCGCCGCCAGCGCAGCGATCTCGCCATGGTCGCCACCTATCCGGACGACCCCTCGCTCAATTGACGCCCTGACGACGCCCTTCCCCTCGATCCGGTTGCCTTCAGTACCCTTGGTGGTTATGAGCACTCTTGAGCCCGAGCGCGGGGCAGGTACGGGGACCCTCGTAGAGCCGACACCCCAGGTGTCGAACGGCGACGGCGACCACGAGCGCTTCGCCCACTACGTCCAGAAGGACAAGATCATGGCGAGCGCGCTCGACGGCACACCCGTCGTCGCGCTCTGCGGCAAGGTCTGGGTGCCGGGGCGCGACCCGAAGAAGTACCCGGTCTGCCCGATGTGCAAGGAGATCTACGAGTCCATGAGCGCCGGTGGCGACAAGGACAAGGGCGGCAAGGACAAGAAGTAGCGGTAGTCCCTTCCGTTCGAACGGCCCCCGGGGTGTGCGCCACGCACACCCCGGGGGCCGTTCTGTGTGCCCGGGTTGTCCAGACCTCTTGCCGGAGGCTTTGGCTCCGCCATAACCTCCTCCCTGTCGTGCAGTATGCGAAACGCTCGTTGCGTATGTTGCAACGCACTAGGGGAGGATCACGCCGTGAAGCTGTCTGCCCGAACCGCCCTGCCGTGGGCGGCACTTGCCCTCGCCGGTCTGGCCGCCTGCGCCCCGCAGACGTCCGACAACAGAGCCACGAGCGACGACCGGAGCGGCACCCTGCGGGTCTGGCTCTTCCAGGAGGTGAGCAACGGCCCCAAGCAGCAGGTGGTGGACAAGGCCGTGGCGGCGTTCAAACAGGCGCACCACGGCTCCGACGTCCAGGTCGACTACATCCCGGTCGACACCCGCGCCCAGAAGATCAAGGCTGCCTTCAACGACCCCGGCTCCGCGCCCGACCTGATCGAATACGGCAACACCGACACGGCGGGCTACGTGAAGGACGGCGGACTCGCCGACGTGAGCGCCGAGTTCGCCGCGTGGAACGAGGCCAAGGACACCGACCCGACGGCGAAGCAGTCCGTCACGGTGGGCGGAAAGGTGTACGGCGCGCCGCTGTTCGTCGGCGTACGCGCGCTGTACTACCGCACCGACGTCCTGAAGGACCTGGGGCTCGCCGCGCCCACGACACAGGACGAACTGATCACGACCGCGAAGAAGGTGCACCGGGCGAAACCCGATCTGTACGGGCTCGCGGTCGGCGGTGCCTACACCTATGGGGCGCTTCCGTTCATCTGGGCCCAGGGTGGAGAACTGGCCACCGAGAACGGCGGAAAGTACACCTCGGCGCTCGACAGCGAGGCGGCCCGCAAGGGCATCACGGCGTACACCTCGCTCTTCGGCGACGACAACTGCCCCGCCGCCAAGTGCGCCCAGATGGGCGGCAACGCCACCATCACCGCCTTCGCCAACGGCAAGGCGGCCATGGCCATCGGGGGCGACTTCAACCACGCCGCCGTCGAGGCCGGCACCGTCAAGGGCACGTACGCGGTCGTGCCGCTGCCCGGCCAGACGCCGGGCTCGGTCGCCCCGGCGTTCGCCGGCGGCAACAACATCGGCGTCCTGAAGAGCAGTTCGCACCGCACGCTCGCCGTCGACCTGATGGAACAGCTCACCGGGAAGGCCACCCAGCGCGAGATGTTCGACGCGATGGGTTTCCTGCCGACGTACACCGACGTACGGGCCGACGTCGCCAAGAAGCAGCCGTTCGTCGAGCCGTTCGTCCGCACGCTGGCGTCGGGCACCAAGTTCGTCCCCGCATCGCCCGGTTGGGGACAGATCGACTCCTCGCTCGTCCTGCCGACGATGTTCCAGGAGGTCGTCAGCGGCAAGAAGGACGTCGCGAAGGCGTCGTCGGACGCGGCGAAGAAGATGAACAACGCGTTCGGGTCGGCGGGTTGAGCACCGGGCGAGGCGGGACGGAGGCGGGGCCCGCGCGCCTGGCGGTGGCGAAGGCCACGGCCACGGCCGGCGCAGGGCGCCGATCGCGCGGCCGCGCCCCTGGGCGGGCCGGGGCGACGCCGTGGCTGTACCTGGCCCCCGCCCTCGCCGTCCTCGGCGCACTGCTGGCCTACCCGATCTACCAACTCGGCCTGATCTCCTTCATGGAGTACACGCAGGCCCAGGTCAGCGGCGGCGAACCGGCCGGCTTCCAGGGCCTCGGGAACTACGCCACGCTGTTCTCCGACCGCCAGTTCTGGTCCGTCCTGCTGGCCACCCTCGTCTTCGCGGCGGCCTGCGTCCTGAGCACGCTCGCCGTCGGATGCGCACTGGCCATGCTCCTGACCCGGGTACGGGCGCTGCCCCGGCTCGCGCTGATGCTGGCCGCGCTCGGCGCATGGGCGACGCCCGCGATCACCGGCTCCACCGTGTGGATGTTCCTGTTCGACCCCGACTTCGGGCCGGTCGACCGAGTACTCGGCCTCGGCGACCACTCGTGGACGTACGGCCGCTACAGCGCCTTCTCGCTCGTGCTGCTCGAAGTGGTGTGGTGCTCCTTCCCGTTCGTCATGGTCACCGTGTACGCCGGGATCCGGGCCATCCCGGGCGAGATCCTGGAAGCGGCCGCCCTGGACGGGGCCTCGCAGTGGCGGATCTGGCGGTCCGTCATGGTGCCGATGCTGCGCCCGATCCTGACGGTGGTCACGATCCAGTCCGTCATCTGGGACTTCAAGGTGTTCACGCAGATCTACGTCATGACGAACGGGGGCGGCATCGCGGGCCAGAACCTGGTCCTCAACGTGTACGCGTACCAGAAGGCGTTCGCCTCGTCGCAGTACAGCCTCGGCTCCGCGATCGGGGTGGTGATGCTGCTGATCCTGCTGGCGGCGACGCTGGTGTATCTGTGGCTGCTGCGGCGCCAGGGGGAGGGGGAGGAGCTGTGAGAGGGCGTAGGTCTGTTGGCGCCGTTGACTCCGTCGGTTCTGTGGGTTCTGTCGGTTCTGTGGGCTCTGTCGGCTCTATCGGTTCTGTCGGCTCTGCGGGGTCCGGCCGTTCTGTTGGCTCTGGTGGTGGTGTCCGACCGGCCGGGTCTGGCCGTTTCGGTGGGTCTGGGTCTGGGTCTGGGTCTGGTTCTGATTCGGGTGCTGGTGCTGGTGCTGGTGCCGGTGCCGGTGCCCGGTCGGCCGGGTCTGGCGGCGTCGGGGGTTCTGTCGCGTCGTTGCTGCGGATACGCCGGCCGTGGCGGCTGCTGGCCGAAGGGGCCGCGCTGGTCGTGGCCGTGGTGGTCGCCTTCCCCCTCTACTGGATGATCCTCGCCGCCTTCAAACCGGCCGGGGAAGTACAGTCCGCGCACCCCAGGCCCTGGACGCTCTCCCCCTCCCTCGACTCCTTCCGGCGGGTCTTCACCCAGCAGGACTTCGGGCGGTACTTCCTCAACAGCCTGATCGTGGCGGGGAGCGTGGTGGTGGCCTCCGCGCTCATCGCCTTCCTGGCGGCGACGGCGGTGACACGCTTCCGGTTCAGGTTCCGTACCACGCTGCTGATCATGTTCCTGGTGGCGCAGATGGTGCCGGTGGAGGCGCTGACCATCCCGCTCTTCTTCCTCATGCGGGACTTGGGGCAGCTCAACACGCTGGGGTCGTTGATCCTGCCGCACCTCGCGTTCTCGCTGCCCTTCGCGATCTGGATGCTGCGGGGGTTCGTGAAGGGGGTGCCGGTCGCCCTGGAGGAGGCGGCGGCCCTCGACGGTGCGAGCCGCACGCGCTTCCTGTGGCAGATCCTGTTCCCGCTGGTCTTCCCGGGGCTGGTGGCGACGAGCGTCTTCTCCTTCATCTCCGCGTGGAACGACTTCCTGTTCGCGAAGTCGTTCATCATCAGCGACACCTCGCAGTCCACGCTGCCGATGGCTCTGCTGGTCTTCTTCAAGCCGGACGAGAACGACTGGGGCGGGATCATGGCGGCGTCCACGGTGATGACCGTGCCGGTGCTGGTGTTCTTCGTGCTGGTGCAGCGGAGGCTGGTTTCGGGGGTGGGGGGTGCGGTCAAGTGAGAGGGGTTGTTCTGCCCACCCGCCCGCCCGTACGCGGGGAGTTGGCCGGCCCCGCCCCCTGGGCTGCGCCCCTGAGCCCCGGGGGTTTTCCCACCCTCCCGCCCCGTGCGGCTACTTGGGGGTGCGGCTCCCTGGGGCTCCGCCCCAGGCCCCGGGGGGTTTTCCCACCCGCCCGCCCGTGCAGCTACTTGAGGGTGCAGGTCCCTGGGGCTGCGCCCCAGACCCCGGGGGGTTTTCCCACCCGCCCGCCCGTGCAGCTACTTGAGAGTGCGGCTCCCTGGGGCTGCGCCCCAGACCCCATGCGGGGGCTCCGCCCCCTGCACCCCCGTTCGCGCCTGAACGGCGCTCGTCCTCAATCGCCG
>NZ_JBICXU010000034.1:73834-84985 GCF_043200435.1 Streptomyces sp. NPDC048416 | reverse complement strand
CGCCCCAGACCCCGGGGGTTTTCCCACCCGCCCGCCCGTACAGCGCATTGAATGTGCTGAGCCCTGGGGCTGCGCCCCAGACCCCATGCGGGGGCTCCGCCCCCTGCACCCCCGTTCGCGCCTTAAGGGCGCTCGTCCTCAATCGCCGGACGGGCTGAAGATGCCCATGCTGCCCGGCATCGAGTAGTCAGGGGCGCGGGGCTGTGACATTGCGCGGCTCCGCCGCGGTGGGCGCGACCGGCAGTTCGGGGTGCCCTACAGGGGCGCGAGGAACTGCGCGACCAGCCACGCACGGCCCGCACCCGAAAACCGGCCCCTCAAGGGGCGCGGGGAACTGCGCGACCAGCCACGCACGACCCGCACCCGAAAGCCGGCCCCTCAAGGGGCGCGGGGAACTGCGCAACCAGCCACGCACGACCCGCACCCGAAAGCCGGCCTCTCCAGGGGCGCGGGGAACTGCGCGAGCGGCCACCCGTCACGCCAGGCCGGGTGGGGGTGGCCGGGGTTACTGCGTGGCGCGCCCCCGCGGGGTCGTCGCCCTCGGGTCGAAACCGAACGGCAGCTCAAGGCGATGCGCCCGCATCAACGCCTCGTCGCACAGGACATCCGCCGTGGGCCCATCCGCGGCGATGACCCCCTCGCTGAGAATCACCGCCCGCCCACACAGCTCCAGCGCATACGGCAGGTCATGCGTGACCATCAGCACCGTGACGTCCAACCCCCGCAGAATGTCGGCGAGTTCGCGCCGCGAGGCAGGGTCCAGGTTGGAGGACGGTTCGTCCAGGACCAGGATCTCCGGGGACATCGCCAGGACCGTCGCGACAGCGACCCGGCGGCGCTGCCCGAAGGACAGGTGGTGCGGCGGCCGGTCCGCGTACTCGGCCATCCCCACCTGCGCCAGCGCCCCCATGACCCGTTCCTGCAACTCCGCCCCACGCATCCCGGACGACGCCGGACCGAAGGCGACGTCCTCGCGGACGGTCGGCATGAAGAGCTGGTCGTCGGGGTCCTGGAAGACGATGCCGACCCGGCGCCGGATCTCGGCAAGGTTCTGCTTGGCCACCGGCAGACCCGCGACGGTCACCGACCCCGCGCCGCCTTCGAGGATGCCGTTGAGGTGCAGGACAAGTGTGGTCTTGCCCGCCCCGTTGGGCCCGAGCAGCGCGACCCGTTCGCCGCGTCCCACGGTCAGGTCGACGCCGAACAGGGCCTGATGGCCGTCGGGGTAGGCGAAGGCGAGGCCGGCCACTTCGAGGGAGGGAACGTTCACAGGGGCCTCGGGGGTCATGGGCATGGGCATGGGCATTAGCACTGGCACTGGCGAAGTCGGCTCGGGCGCATGGGGAAGGAGGGAGGGAGGGAGGGAGGGGGGTCCCGGCGGGGGCCCCGGGGGCTTCGGGGTCACAGGGTCCAGCCAAGCAGACACACGACCAGCGCCGCCCCCGGCAGGGCGACCGCCCGTGTCCACTGGCCCCGCGTCGCCGTCACCTCGTCGATCACCGGCATCGTGCCGGCGTAACCGCGGCTGACCATCGCGAGATGGACGCGTTCGCCCCGCTCGTAGGAGCGGATGAAGAGCGCGCCCGCCGACTTGGCGAGGACGCTCCAGGAGCGTACGCCCCGCGCCTCGAAGCCCCGCGAGCGGCGGGCGATGGACATGCGGCGCATCTCGTCCGTGATGACGTCCCCGTACCGGATCATGAAGGAGGCGATCTGAACCAGGAGCGGCGGCAGCCGCAGGCGCTGGAGGCCGAGCAGCAGGGCGCGCAGTTCGGTGGTGGAGGCCAGGATCACCGACGCGGCGACGCCGAGGGTGCCCTTCGCCAGGACGTTCCAGGCGCCCCACAGGCCGTTCTCGCTGAGCGAGAGGCCAAGCACGTGCACCTGTTCACCGGGCACGACGAACGGCATGAGCACCGCGAACGCCACGAAGGGAATCTCGATGAGCAGCCGCTTGAGGAGGTAGCCGGCCGGGATGCGGGCCGCGCCCGCCACGACGGCGAGCAGCGCGGCGTACAGCGCGAAGGCCCACATCGCCTCGCGCGGTGTGGACACCACGACGACGACGAACAGGAACACCGCCGCGAGCTTGCAGTGCGGAGGCAGCTCATGGACCGGCGAGTGGCCGTGCCGGTACAGCCGGTGGGAGTGGCCCGCTCCCACGTCAGACCGTTTCGGGGGTGCGCTCGGCGGCGGCCGGCTCCGCGCGGCGCCTGCGTACCGCCCAGAACACGCCGCTGCCGACGACCACGGTGACGCCGACGCCGATCACTCCGGCGAGGCCGCCGGCCAGGCGGGCGTCGCCGACGTCCTTGACGGAGTAGTCCGCGAGCGGCGAATCGGAGGAGGCGTGCTGGGTGGTCTTGGCGTCGATGCCCTTGTCGTGGGCGACCTTCTCCAGGCCGTCGGGGCTTGCGGAGGCGTAGAAGGACACGAATCCGGCGAGCAGCAGGGCGGTGACGATGCCGATGCCCCACACCTTGCGCGTCGAGCCGCTGCGCGCCGCGGCGGGGGCCGGGGTGGCGGCGGGCGCGTCGACGAGTTCGCCGCCCACGCGCAGCTTGAGCGGCGCGGTCAGGCCGCGGGCGCCGTGCACGAGGTCGGGGCGGACCGCGATGACCGCGCCCACGGTGAGCGCGGTGATGACGGCTTCGCCGACACCGATGAGGATGTGCACGCCGACCATCGCAGTGAGCACCTTGCTGATCGGTACGTCGGTGGTGCCGCCCAGCGCGTAGATCGCAGTGAAGACGAGGGCGGCGGCCGGCACCGAGAGGAGCGCGGCCACGAAGGAGGCCGCGGTCACCGAGCGGCGGGTGCGGGGCAGCACCTTGACCAGGCCGCGGAAGACGAGGTAGGCGACGACCGTGGTCGTGATCGCCATGTCGGTGATGTTGACGCCGAGCGCGGTGAGGCCGCCGTCGGCGAAGAGGATGCCCTGCATGAGCAGGACCACGGAGACGCACAGCACGCCCGTGTAGGGCCCGACGAGGATCGCGGCGAGCGCGCCGCCCAGCAGATGCCCGCTGGTGCCGGCCGCCACGGGGAAGTTCAGCATCTGCACCGCGAAGATGAACGCGGCGACGAGACCGGCGAGCGGTGCCGTCTTCTCTCCCCCGCTGCTCAATCCGTGCGAGGTGCCCCCAAGTTCCCGGCGCGCGCCGCGCAGGCTCACGGCGACGGCCGCGGCGGCGACCACGCCTGTGACCGCCGATACAGGTGCGTTGATGAATCCATCGGGTACATGCATGGGTGGACTCCGATTTCCCGTGGCGCCCTCTTCCCTGCGCGGGCGTGCGCAGAACCGTTTGATGATAGTGCCTTGTTGCGAAGCGGTTGCAAGAGCGGCACAGCACCAGGTGACAAGCCGACTCACCGGGGCTTCCGTACGGAAATATGGGACATTGGAGACTAACTAGAGCAAATCGGTATGCCGGTACGGCGGTGTCGGTTACGCCGGTACGCCGGTACGCCCGGTACGCCGGTATCGGTATTCGACAGCAGCACCCAGGGTGAGGAGCGACCGATGTCCCCCGCAGTCGAGGAGCACGCCGAGGACCCCGCCGCCCGCCACCCCGCAGAGGCCCGTCCTGCCGAAGCCCGGCCCACAGAGGCCCGTCCTGCCGAGGGCCGCTCCGCCGAAGCCCGTCCCGCCGAGGGGTACGCGCGGGGGCACGCCGGGCGGCGCTCCGTCGAGGATCACGCGCGGGCCCATGTCGTCACGGACGCCCCGCTCTCCAACCCCGTCCCGGTGGCCCTGCGCTACGACCCCGGCGATTCCTCCGGCGCGGTCTGCTTCGCCTTCCCCGGCGGCAACGAGTGGATCTTCCCGCGCGATCTGCTCGAATCGGGGCTGCGCGCCCCGGCCAAGCGGGGCGACGTGAGCGTCTGGCCGTGCGGCCGGGCCCAGACGGTCCTCGAATTCCACTCGCCGGACGGAGTGGCGGTCGTCCAGTTCGACAGCTCGCCCCTGGTCCGCTTCCTGCGGCACACGTACGCCATCGACGCACGCGCCGCCCCGTCACCGGTGGGCCGGCGCCCCTGAGCGCCCCTGAGCGCCCCCGGGCTCCCGGGCTCCCGGCGCTTACGACGCTCCCGGCGCTTCCGGCCCCGCACACGTCTTGGGACATGCGGTGGCCCCCCGTGCGTCCTGCGCACGGGGGGCCACCGGGCGCCAGCGGTCCCGTCCCCACAGGCCGTTGGCGTCGGCCGGGATCCTTGGCCGCTCGGTCAGCGGATCCCGGCGTTCAGGGGGGTGCGGTCAGACCCGCGCCAACGTGCGGTCGGCGTCGCTGTCCCCGCCGTGCTCGCCGGCCTCCTGCTGCTTGCGCAGGCCCTCGCCCTCGACGTCGACGTTGGGCAGCACCTTGTCCAGCCAGCGCGGCAGCCACCAGGCCTTCGCGCCGAGCAGCGCGAGCACCGCGGGCACGATCGCCATCCGGACGATGAACGCGTCGAAGAAGACGGCGATCGCGAGACCGAAGCCGATCATCTTGATCATCTGCTCGCTGGAGCCGATGAAGCCGGAGAAGACCGCGATCATGATGACGGCGGCGGCCGTCACCACGCGGGCGCCGTGCTTGAACCCGGTGACGATCGCCTGCCCCGGCCGCTCGCCGTGGACGTACGCCTCGCGCATCCGCGTGACCAGGAAGACCTCGTAGTCCATCGCGAGGCCGAAGACCACGCCCACCATGAAGATCGGCATCATCGACATGATCGGGCCGGTCTGCTGGACGCCGAACACCGAGCCGAGCCAGCCCCACTGGAAGACCGCGACGACCGCGCCGAGGGCGGCGACCACCGAGAGCAGGAAGCCGAGGGCCGCCTTCAGCGGGACCAGGACCGAGCGGAAGACCACCATCAGGAGCAGGAAGGCGAGTCCGACGACCAGGGCCAGGTAGGGCAGCAGCGCGTCGTTCATCTTCTGCGAGAAGTCGATGTTCATCGCGGTCGAGCCGGTGACCAGGACCTTCGCCCCGGTGTCCGCCTTGATCGTGGAACCGGCGTCCCGGATCGAGTGGACCAGGTCCTCGGTCTCGGTGGACGACGGCTTGGACTTCGGGATGACCGTGATGGTCGCCGTGTCGTTGCCCGTGTCCTTGTTGAAGTGCGCCGGCAGCACCGGGCCCACGTCGGGGAGCTTCTTGATCGCGGCGACCGTCGCATCGGCGGCGGCCTGCGGGTTCGCGGCGCCCTTGCCGTCCACGACGACCATGAACGGCCCGTTGAAGCCCGGCCCGAAGCCCTCCGACAGGGTGTCGTAGGCGCGGCGCTGGGTGGTGGAGGTCGGCTGCGAGCCGTCGTCCGGCAGACCCATCTGGAGGGAGCTCGCGGGCAGCGCGATCGCGCCGAGGCCGATGACGCCGGCAAGCAGCACCCACACCGGCTTGCGCAGCACGAAGCTCGCCCAGCGGGTGCCCATGTTGGGCTTGGCGTCGGCGGCCTTCTCGCCCCGCTCGTGCGCCTTGCGCGCCTTGCGGCCCAGGACCCGCTTGCCGGCGAAGCCGAGCAGCGCGGGTATGAGCGTGAGGGCGATGAGGACGGCGATGCAGACCGTGCCCGCGGCCGCGGCGCCCATCTTGGTGAGCATCGGGATGTTGACGACGGCGAGGCCGACCAGGGCGATGACCACGGTCAGGCCGGCGAACACGACCGCGGATCCGGCCGTTCCGACGGCCCGCCCCGCGGCTTCCTCACGCTCCCTGCCCTCGGCCAGCTCCGCCCGGTAGCGCGAGACGATGAACAGGGCGTAGTCGATACCGACCGCGAGCCCGATCATCATCGCGAGCGTGGACGTGGTGGACCCGAGGTCGAGCACATTGGCCAGGGCCGTGATGGTGGAGACGCCGATGCCGACGCCGATCAGGGCGGTGAGCAGCGGAAGCCCCGCCGCGACCAGCGAGCCGAAGGTGATCACCAGGACGAGGCCCGCGATGACCACGCCGACGATCTCGCCGGCCCCGGTCTCCGGCATCGCCTGGAGCGCGTCACCGCCGATCTCCACGGTGAGCCCGGCCGCCTTCGCCTGGTCGCCGCTCTTCTTCAGCGCGTCGCGGGTGTCGTCGGTGAGCTGCATCGCGTTGTACTTGTACGACACCTGGACGTACGCGATGGGCCCCTGGCCGTTCTTGGAGACGGCGTTCGCCTTGAAGGGGTCGGTGACCGAGGCGATCTGGTCGGAGCCCGCCTTCAGGCCGGCCACCGTCTTCTCGACCGCGGCCTTGTTCGCGGGGTCGGCCATCTTCTGGCCTTCGGGCGCCTTGAAGACGACGCGGGCGGTCGCCCCGTCGGCGGTTTCGTTCGGGAACCGGTCCTTGAGCAGGTCGAAGGCACGCTGCGCCTCGGTGCCCGGGATCGAGAACGAGGAGGAGGTGGCGGTGGTGGCGGAGGCGGCACCGAACCCGGCGAGCGCGAGCAGTGCCACCCACACCAGGGCGACATAGCGGCGGCGCCGGAAGGCGAACCTGCCTAGGCGGTAGAGGAACGTGGCCACGAGGGCGTACTCCCGGTCGAGTCGTATGGAACAGCAGGGCATGGGGAACCAGCCCGACGACGAGAGCGGCGTACGTCAGGTGGGGCGGGTACTGCGTGGGGAGTGCCGGGCGGGGTGCCTAGCGGGGGTCGCCGAGGGCGGGGAGGACCACGGCGTCGAAGTAGTCGGCGAGGAAGGCCTTGTCGACCGGCCGGTCCTCGATGAACTGCCGGGCCGCGAAGGCACCGACCATCATGTGTACGACGTAGGGGAGCGCGCGGTTGTCCACACCGACCTCGCCTCGCTCCACCGCCCGCCGCAGCACCGTGTCGAGACCGGTGATCTCCGGCTCGATCAGTACCTCGCGCAGCGCTTGGTGCAGCTCGGGGTGGTCGTGGACGGCCCGCATCAGACCCCGCATCAGCGCGGAGTCCTTCTCCATCTGACAGTCGTCCTCGCGGGCGACCATCGCCTGGAAGTCGCCGCGCAGCGAGCCGGTGTCGATCTCGGCGAGACCGACCGGCTTGTTGTGCCGCAGCGCCCGTGCGACCAGCTCGGGTTTGTTCCCCCACTGGCGGTAGAGGGTGGCCTTGCTGGAACGGGTGCGGGTGGCGACGGCGTCCATGGTCAGGGCGTCGTAACCGACCTCGCGCAGCAGGTCGAGCACGGCTTCGTAGAGCTCTGCCTCGCGTTCCGGGGTGAGCCTGCCCGCCATGTCGACCTCCTCTCCTTTTGCGTACCGTACGAAGGTAACCTCGGCCCGCAGCGAAACGAAACCGTTTCGCTTGTGTTCTCGACCACAGGTGTCGGAGCGGGATAAGAGCGACGGCGAGCGGAATGCACCCTTCCCACAAGTTGCCGCACCCCCTTCCCGCGGAAAGCATTGGGGGGTGAGTGACGACGCCGCGTACCTCAGGTTCCCGCATCTGCACGACGACTTGCTGTGCTTCGCCGCCGAGGACGATCTCTGGGTCGCCCCGCTGGTACCGGCCGGGCACAGTCCCTCGCGCGCCTGGCGGGTCACCGTCGACCGCACCAAGATCGGCCACCCCCGCTTCTCGCCCGACGGCAGCCAGATCGCGTACACGACCTGGCGCAGCCTCGACCCGGAGATCCACCTGGCCCCGGTGGCCGGCGGCCCGGCCCGCCGGCTCACCTACTGGGGCTCGTCCGACACCCGGGTGTGCGGCTGGGCGCCGGACGGGCACATCCTGGCGGTGTCCTCGCACGGGCAGCCGTTCTCGTACTTCTCCTGGGCCTACAGCGTGCCCACCGACGGCTCCCCCGGCGGCAAGCTCCCCTGGGGCCCGGTCTCCGACATCGCGGTCGCCGACGTGGAGGGCGAGCGCCGCAGCCTGCTGCTCACCGGGAAACCGCCGCACGAGCCGGCCGCCTGGAAGCGCTACCGCGGCGGCGCCACCGGACGCCTGTGGCTGCACGGCGAGCGGCTGCTCGCCGACATCGGCGGCCACCTGGACTCGCCCATGTTCGTGGCCGGCCGCATCGCCTTCCTCTCCGACCACGAGGGCGTCGGCAACCTGTACTCCTGCCTGCCCGACGGCTCCGGCCTGACCCGGCACACCGACCACGACGCCTTCTACGCCCGGCACGCCTCAAGCGACGGCCGCCGGGTCGTCTACCAGTGCGCGGGCGACCTGTGGATCGTGGACGCGCTCACCCCCGACTCGGTGCCGCGCAAGCTGGACGTGACCCTGGGCGGCCCGCGCGCCGGGCGGCGCGCCTACCAGGTCCCGGCCGCCAACCACGTCGACGCGCTGTCCGTGGACACCACAGGACGGGCCAGCGCCGTCGTGGTGCGCGGCAGTCTGTACTGGCTCACCCACCGCGACGGCCCGGCCCGCACCATCGCGGACACCCCGGGCGTACGGGTGCGGCTGCCGGAGATGCTGGGCAGCGGCGGCCAGGTCGCCTACATCACCGACGCGGACGGCGAGGACGCGGTCGAGATCGCCTTCCTGCCGCGCGCGAGCGGCTGCCGCGAGCCGCGCCGCCTCGCGGCCGGCCGCCTGGGCCGGGTGCAGGAGATGGTGTCCGACCCCGACGGCGAGCGCCTGGCGATCGCCTCGAACGACGGGCGCCTCCTGCTCATCGACGTGGCGGAGGAAGCGGCGGCCGTCGCGGAACCGACCGGCGCGACACGGCTGCGCCGCTATACGGAGCCGGAACCGGGCGGAGCGACGGACGACCGGGGGGACGCACAGGACCGGGGTGACGCCCAGGGCCCGGGCGCGGAACCGGATGGCGCGGGCCCCGAGGCGGGGTCCGGCGGACCGGATGGCGCGGGCCCCGGAGCGGGGTCCGGTCCGGGAACGGGGGGCGCCCTTTCCGGCCCGGGCGCCGCGGCCGTGCCGCCCGTCTTTGCCGCCGTGACCGGCGAGGGCGAGGTGACGGAGCTGATCCGTTCCGTCAACGGGCCGGTCCGCGACCTCGCCTTCTCGCCCGACGGCGCGTGGCTGACCTGGTCGCACCCGGGCATCGGACGCTCCCTCCGGCAGATCAAGATGGCCCGGATCGCGGGCCCCGGCCCCCACACCGTCGTGGACGTCACCAATGGCCGCTTCGAGGACGAGAACCCGGTGTTCACCAGCGACGGCCGCTATCTGGCGTTCCTGTCCTGGCGCGGCTTCGACCCCGTGTACGACGTGCACACCGGCGACCTGTCCTTCCCGCTGGGCTGCCGCCCCTACCTCGTACCACTGAACTCGGCGACGCCGTCCCCGTTCGCGCTGTCGCCGGACGGGCGGCCCGCGGCGGGCGGTCTCGACCCCGTGGACGACTCGGGCGACGGCACGGTGATGGTGGAGATGGAGGGCCTGGAGAGCCGGGTCACACCGTTCCCGGTGTCCGCGTCCAAGTACTCGGCCCTGTGCCCGGTCGCCGGCGGCGGCCTCGTCTGGCTGCGCTGGCCCATCTCGGGCGCGCTCGGCGAGACCTTCGCCAACCCGGCCGACACCTCGGGCCGCCCCACCCTCGAACACTTCACCATCTCCAAGGCCCGCAGGACCGAACTGGTCGACCACCTCGACTACTTCGCGATCAGCGGCGACGCCAGCCGTCTTGTGGTCGTGGACGAGGGCGAGCTGCGCGCGGTGCCCGCCACCGAGCCCGGCGACAACGACTCCACGGTCTACCTCGACCTGCGCCGCATCCTGCACGAGGTCGACCCGGCCCTGGAGTGGCGCCAGGCCTACGACGAGGCGGGGCGCATCATCCGCTCCTACTTCTGGGAGCCGCAGATGTGCGGCATCGACTGGTCGGCGGTCCTCGACCAGTACCGACCGCTGGTGGAACGGGTCGCCTCCCCCGACGAGTTCGGCGACCTGCTGCGCGAAGTGCTGGGCGAGCTGGGCACGTCGCACGCGTACGTCACCGCCGCCCGCCGCAACGAAGGGCCCCCGCACTACCAGCGCGCCCAGGGCCTGCTCGGCGCCAACCTGGCGTGCCGGGACGGGAGTTGGGTGATCCGGCGCATCCTGCCAGGCGACTCGTCCGACTCCAAGGCGCGCTCACCCCTCGCAGGCGCGGGCATCCGCGAGGGCGCGGCCCTCACCCACGTCGACGGCCGCCCCGTCGATCCGGTCGCCGGCCCCTTCCCGCTGCTCGCGGGCGCGGGCGGCACGACCGTCGAGCTGACCTTCAGCCCCGCCGGGGGCCAGGGCCGCTCCCGCCGTGTCGCGGTGGTGCCGCTGGTCGACGAACGGCCGCTGCGCTACCAGGACTGGGTGGCCAAACGCCGCGAGGTGGTACGGGAGTTGAGCGGCGGCAAGTGCGGGTATCTGCACATCCCGGACATGGGCGGTTCGGGCTGGGCCCAGTTCAACCGGGACCTGCGCCTGGAGGTCAGCCGGCCCGCCCTCATCGTGGACGTACGCGGCAACGCGGGCGGCCACATCAGCGAGCTGGTGGTGGAGAAGCTGACCCGGCGCATCCTGGGCTGGGACCTGACGCGGGACGCCCAGGCGGTCTCGTACGCCTCCAACTCCCCCCGGGGCCCGGTGGTCGCCCTCGCCGACGAGGCGACGTCGTCGGACGGCGACATGATCACGGCCGCGTTCCGGCTCCTGAAGCTGGGTCCGGTGGTGGGCCAGCGCACCTGGGGCGGGGTGGTCGGCATGACGGGGCGTCACACGCTGGGTGACGGCACGGTCATCACGGTGCCGATGAACGCGGCGTGGTTCGACGCGTACGGGTGGGGCGTGGAGAACCACGGGGTCGAGCCGGATCTGGAGATCCTGCGCACCCCGCTCGACTGGGCGGAGGGCCGGCACGCCCAACTGGACGACGCGGTCCAGCTGGCCCTCGACCTCCTGGCCCTCCACCCCGCGTCCACCCCACCCGGCTACACGGCCACCCCCGACCGCCGACGCCCCGAACTCCCCCCGAGGGAGGGCCCCTTGTGACGCCCCGCCCCTGACTGCTCGGTGCCGGGCGGCGCGGGCGTCCTTCAGGCACCCCGGTCGGCTCACGGGTGTGGACCGCGCCGGCTTGCTCGCCCAGTTCCCCGCGCCCCTGAACCACCCGGCGCCGCCCGGCACGCACGCCTTCAGCCTGTCCGGCGTTTGAGGACGAGCCCCCTTGAGGCACGAACGGGGCCTGGGGCAGAGCCCCAGGAACCCCGGCGCTTTCGGGTGCGGACCGTGCTGGGGCACCCGCGC
>NZ_JBICXU010000034.1:0-73735 GCF_043200435.1 Streptomyces sp. NPDC048416 | reverse complement strand
CAGTTCCCCGCGCCCCTCAACTACTCGACGCCGCCCAGCACGCACACCCTCAGCCTGTCCGGCGTTCGAGGACGAGCGCCCTCAAGGCGCGAACGAGGCCTGGGGCGAAGCCCGCCCCCGGAGGGTTTCGGGAAGGGGCAGGGTGGGGCCACCCCCCGGGGCCTGGGGCGAAGCCCCAGCAACCCCGCCGCCTTCACCCGCGGACCGTGCTGGGGCACCCGCGCAGTTCCCCGCGCCCCTCAACTACTCGACGCCGCCCAGCACGCACACCCTCAGCCTGTCCGGCGTTCGAGGACGAGCGCCCTCAAGGCGCGAACGGGGCCTGGGGCGAAGCCCCAGGAACCCCGCCGCCTTCATCCGCGGACCGTGCTGGGGCACCCGCGCAGTTCCCCGCGCCCCTCAACTACTCGGCGCCGCCCGGCACGCACACCCTCAGCCTGTCCGGCGTTTGAGGACGAGCGCCCTCAAGGCGCGAACGGGGTCTGGGGCAGAGCCCCAGGAACCCCGGCGCTTACGGGTGCGGACCGTGCTGGGGCGTCCGCCCCCACCGCGGCGCAGCCGCGTGCGTCAGGGGCGGGAGGTGCGGGTGGCCCGGGCGTGTTCGTCGGCGGAGCCACCCGCCCCGACGAGCCCCCGCGACACCGACCCGAGCCGCGGCTCGAACCGCCGCATCTCCCGCGCCCCCACCGCCCCGATGACCCCCGGCAAGTACCCCCGCACGGACTGCATCCCCCGCAGCCACCACTGCGCGTACACATGCGAAGAACGACGCTCGATCCCCGCGACGATCCGGTCGACGGCCGGCCCGAGCGGATACGTCCGGTTCGACGGCCACGGCAGCCGCGAGCGCAGCTCACGCATCACGTCGTCCTGGTCGGCCCCGCGCACCATGTCCGTGTCGGTCCACGACAGGTACCCGACCCCGACCCGCACCCCCTTGTAGCCGACCTCCGCGCGCAGGCTGTGCGCGAACGCCTCGACCCCGGACTTGGACGCGCAGTACGCCGTCATCATCGGCGCCGGTGTGATCGCCGCGAGCGAGGCGATCTGGAGGAAGTACCCGCGCGACTCCATCAGGACGGGCAAAAAGGCCCGCGCGGTGACGGCCCCGCCGATGAGGTTGACCTCGATGACGCGGCGCCACGCGTCGGGGTCGGAGTCGACGAACGGCCCGCCGGAGGCGACGCCCGCGTTGGCGACGACGATGTCGACCTTGCCGAACCGCTCCTTGACCTCGACGGCGACCCGAGCCATCGCCTCGTGGTCGGTGACATCCGCGTACCAGGCCTCGGCCTCGGTGTGCAGCCGCGCCGCGACCCGCTTCAACTCATCGGGTTCGAGCCCGACGAGCGCGACCCGGGCCCCGCGAGCGGACAGCTTGCGCGCGAGGAGTTCGCCGACGCCGCGCGCCGCGCCCGTGACGACTGCGACCTGTCCTTCAAGACTGACCCTGCTCATACGGCACTCTCCTCGGCATCGGCATCGGCATCGGTATCGGCCTGGACATGAACGGCGGCATCGGCCTGGACGGTGACACCGGCACCGGCACCGGCACCGGCATCCGCCGGGGCGGCCAGATGCGTCCGGACCAGCTCATGGATCTTCTCGGTGATGAACTCGGGCGCCTCGACGGGCGTCATGTGTCCGACGCCGGTGAGCACGTCGAGCGAGTGGCAGTCGGGCAGCGCCTCGGCGAGCCACCGCGCGTGCACGGGCGGCGTGAGCCGGTCCGCGCTGCCCGCGACGACAGCGGTGGGCACCCTCAACTCTCCTACCAGGGCGCCCACTTCGAGCTCGGCCAGCACCTGCGACCAGGCCTGGCGCGCCCCGCGCGGGCAGGCGTGCACGATCCTGGCGCACGCCTCGACCTTGTCCGGGGACGCCCCGGGGCCCATCGTGGCGTACCGCAGGACCTTCTTGGCGAGCGGCGTGACCGGCCCGAGCGGCGCGCCCGAGCCGAGGACCCGGCGGGTGAGCCAGGTGCGTACCCGACCGGCCCGCATCGGCAGCACCAGCGACTCGGCGACCAGCCGGGAGGCGCCGGTGCTGCACAGCAGGACGGCGGCCGCATGCGCACGCAGACCGGGCCGGTCCGCGGCGGCCATCAGCGTCATGCCGCCCATGGAGTGCCCGGCGAGCACCGCCCGTTCGCCCGGCGCGAGCGCCGCGTCGAGCACGGCTTCCAGATCGTCGGCGAGCACGTCGGTGGAGCAGACCTCGGCGGCGGCCGTACGCCCGTGGCCCCGCTGGTCGTAGGCGATGACCCGGTACTCCCCCGCGAGCGCCCGGATCTGCGCGGCCCAGAACGCGGTCGAGCAGGTCCAGCCGTGCGCGAGGACGACGGCGGGCGCGTCGGCGGGCCCGTGCACCTCGACGTGGAGCGGGGTGCCGTCGGCGGAGTGGGCGGTCAGTACGCGGTCGGGCGCGGGCGGCGCGTACACCCCGCGGCGCACGGCCCCGGCACCGGCACCGGCACCGGCCCGGCTCACGCGGACACCGCCGACGCCTCGGCGGGCTCCTGCGCGGAGACCGGCTGGGCGACGTGGGCGCGTACGACCTCGTACTCGCCGAGATCGACCTCGCGCGTCGCACGGCGGAACTCACTGGTGGTACCCGGCCAGACGGTGGTGTTGCGGCCGTTGGCATCGAGGTACCAGCTGGTGCAGCCGCCGGTGTTCCACACGGTGCGCTTCATGCGTTCCTGCACCCGCCGGTTCCACGCGCCGACGGCGGAGGTCCTGGGGGCGAGGGCGACCCGTCCGCCGAGGACGTTCAACTGCCGCAGGTAGTCGGCCAGGTAGGAGAGCTGGGACTCGATCATGAGGATCATCGAGGAGTTCCCGAGGCCGGTGTTGGGCCCGATGATCGTCATCCAGTTGGGGAACCCGGCCGCGGTCGCGCCGCGCAGCGACTGCATCCCGTCCTTCCACGACTCGGCGAGCGTGTGCCCCTCGGCGCCGACGACGCGGTCGGCGATCGGCATGTCGGTGACGTGGAACCCGGTGCCGAAGATGATCGCGTCGACCTCGGTCTCGGTGCCGTCGGCCGCCACCACGGTGGACCCACGCACCTCGCTGAGCCCGGAGGCGACCACGTCGACGTTGTCCTGGGCGAGCGCCGGATAGTACGAGCTGGACAGCAGGATGCGCTTGCAGCCGATGCGGTAGTCGGGCGTCAGCCTGGCGCGCAGAGCCGGGTCCTTGATGGCGCGCGCCATGTTGGACTTGGCTATGGACTCGACGAGCCCGAGCTCGCCCGGCCGCTTGGTGAACGCGCTGACCTGCAACTCCCGTATGCCCCACAGGAGTCCGCGCCGGGCGGCCCCGGTGAAGGGCAGCCGGCGGTGCAGCCACCGCTCGGCGCCGCTGATGGCGCGGTCCATGCGCGGCATGACCCAGGGCGGCGTCCGCTGGAAGAGGGTGAGGTTCGCGACCTGGGGCTGGATCGCGGGCACGATCTGGATGGCCGACGCGCCCGTACCGACCATCGCGACGCGCTTGCCGCGCAGGTCGTAGTCGTGGTCCCAGCGCGCGGAGTGGAACACCTTGCCGGGGAAGGTGTCGAGCCCGGGGATGTCCGGCATCTTGGGGTCGGAGAGCGGCCCGGTGGCGGAGACGACGACGTCGGCGGTGAGCGAGGTGCCGCCCGCGACCTCGATCTCCCACCACAGCCGCTCGGCGTCCCAGCGCATCATCGTCACCTCGTGGTCGAGGCGGATGTGCGGACGCAGCCCGAAGGTGTCGGCGACGTGCTCCAGGTAGTCGCGGATGTGCTCCTGGCCGGAGAAGGTGCGGGGCCAGTCCGGGTTGGGGGCGAAGGAGAAGGAGTAGAGGTGCGAGGGCACGTCGCAGGCGCACCCGGGATAGCTGTTGTCGCGCCAGGTGCCGCCGACGGAGCCGGCCCGCTCCAGGACGACGAAGTCGGTGATCCCCTCGCGGCGCAGCCGCACCGCCGCCCCGAGCCCGCCGAACCCCGACCCGATCACCGCCACCCGCACGTGCTCGGGCTCGCGCCCCGGCTCGGGCTCGTGCCCCGGCTCGGGCTGACGACCCGGCTCGGGCTGACGCTCGTGCTCGTCCTCGTGCTGGGCCATGCCACTGCCTCCACGATCGGTCCCGCAACGTTGCCAGCAATCACTGGCACTGTTGGGAGAGTAGAGCAGACACATACCGAGCGGTAGGGGTGCGGGCGGGGAAAGTTACCGCCGGTACCACCCGTCGGGCACCACATAGGCTGAGGCGCGTGGCTAAAGACCAGGCAAGGGCTGAGGCGCGTGGCTGAAGACCAGGCAAGTGAGGACGGCAGCGGGGCGGGGCGTGCGGCTGCGCCGGGCGGGGGGACCGCCGGCACGGGCGGCGCGGGCCGCGCGGTTACGCCGCGGAAGGGGGCCGGTACGGGTCGCGCGGTGACGCCGGGCGGAGAGACCCGTGCGGGCCGCGCGGTTACGCCCCGGGAAGGGACCGGTACGGGCCGCCCGGCGCCGCGCGGGCGAGAGGCGTCGGGCGCCCAACACCCAGCGCAGGCACGCGAGTACCGCATGTCGGAGCTGGCCGAGAAGGCCGGCATCACCGAACGCACCCTGCGCTTCTACCGCGAGCGCGGCCTGATCCCGCCGCCGCGCCGCGAGGGCAGGATCGCCTGGTACGACGACCACCACCTGGCCCGGCTGCGTACGATCTCCGCGCTGCTCGAACGCGGCCACACCCTGTCCGGCATCGCCGACCTGACCTCCGCCTTCGAGTCGGGCCGCGACGCGGGCGAGGCCCTTGGCCTGGTCGAGCCGACCGAGGAGACGCCGGTACGCCTGACCCCCGAGGCGCTGGCGGACCACTTCGCGGGCGAGGCCACCCCGGAGAACCTGGCCGCCGCGCTCGACCTGGGGTACCTGGCGGTGTCGGGCGAGGAGATCGTCCACATCAGCCGCCGCCTCCTGGACGTGTCGGCGTCCCTGGTGCGCGAGGGCGTCCCGCTGGCCGCGGTGCTGGCGGCGGCCCGCGAAGTCCGCGACCACGCCGACGCGCTGGCCGCCCTCTTCACCGACCTGCTGCACACCCACACGTCGACGAAGGACGCCGAACGCATGCGGCCCCTGGCGAAGGCGGTGGTGGACGCGGAACTGTCCCTGGCCCTGGACAGGCGCCTGTCGCGGGAGGGGTGACAGGGGGCGCCCGCGCCCCGACACCGTAAGCCCCCACGCCCACGCCTACGCCTACGGCGCCCCACCCTCCACGCCCCGAGACTCCACAGGCGACCAACCGGGCGCGGAACCACGGTGCCGCCACCACGGCGGCGCCACCACGGCGGCGGCACCACCTCAGCGGCACCACCTCAGCCGGGCCCTATAGGTCGTACACCACGGTGACAGGCGCGTGGTCGCTCCACCGCTCGCCGTGCGTGGCGGCCCGCTCGACGAACCCCTTGACCGCGCGCTCGGCGAGGCCGGGCGTGGTGACCTGGTAGTCGATGCGCCAGCCGGTGTCGTTGTCGAAGGCGCGTCCGCGGTAGGACCACCACGAGTACGGCCCCTCGACGTCCGGGTGCAGGGCGCGCATGACGTCGACGTAGCCACCGTCCGCGGCGTCGAAGACCCGGGTCATCCACTCCCGCTCCTCGGGCAGGAAGCCGGAGTTCTTCTTGTTGCCCTTCCAGTTCTTGAGGTCGGCCTCCTGGTGGGCGATGTTCCAGTCGCCGCAGACGACGACCTCGCGCCCGTCGGCGGCGGCCCGCGCCTTGAGCCCCTTGAGGTACTCAAGAAACTCCTCCATGAAGCGGACCTTCTCGTCCTGCCGCTCGGTGCCGACCTCGCCGGAGGGCAGGTAGAGGGAGGCCACGGTGACCCCGGGGAGGTCGGCCTCGACGTAGCGCCCACTGCCGTCGAACTCCGCGCTGCCGAACCCGGTACGGACCCGGTCGGGCTCGCGACGCGTGAGGAGCGACACACCGGCCCGCCCCTTGGCGGCGGCAGGCGCGTGCACGGCGAACCAGCCCTCGGGCGCCCCGGCCTCGGCGGGCAGCTGATGGGGTTCGGCCCGCACTTCCTGCAGGCAGATGACGTCGGCCTGGGTCCCCCCGAGCCATTCCACGAAGCCCTTCTTGGCGGCGGCCCGCAGCCCGTTTACATTCACAGAGGTAACAGTGAGCATCCCGGCACCCTACAGACCGAGGGCCACCCAGCCCCCGCATAGAAGTACGATGCATCGCATGCTTATCCGCCAGCTCTCGTACGACCACCCCGACGCCGTGAAGCTCAACGACCAGGTGCAGCTCGAATACGTCGAGCGGTACGGGGACGGCGGCGACCTCACGTTCCTGGAACCCGCGATGTTCCTGCCCCCGCGCGGCCTGTACCTGATCGCGTACGACGCCGAGGACCGCCCGGTGGCGACCGGCGGCTGGCGCGGCCAGGAGGCGAACGAGGAGAACTACCGCGACGGCGACGCGGAGCTGAAGCGGATGTACGTCATACCCGAGGCCCGGGGCCTGGGCCTGGCCCGCCGCATCCTGGCCACCCTGGAAGCCGACGCCCGCGCGGCGGGCCGCACCCGCATGGTCCTGGAAACCGGCGACAAGCAGCCGGAGGCGATAGCCCTGTACGTGTCGACGGGCTACGAGCCGTGCGAAAAGTTCGGCCACTACCGCACCTACGAATCCAGCCGCTGCTTCGCCAAGCCCCTGACCAATCCCTGACCCACCGCCGCCCTCCGCCCTCGCGGGCCCGCCCCGGGCCGTCCCGGCGCCCCTTCGGCCACCCACGCCGATCCGCTCGGCCGCCCGCGCGCCGACCCGGACCGCCCGCTCCGGCACTTGAACATCCCGCTCCGCCGGGCCGGCGCATTCGCAGATCAGCGGTGGTTTCGGGTTCCGCTGGTGTCCGTGGTTGCGCGCGGGAACCCGGGGGGTGCCGTCGCTACTGCCGCCAGGAACGCGGGAGGTGCGGTGGTGGCGCAGGGGGACTTTGCTGCCACGCGCCGGGCTCGGCACGGAGCATGGCGCGGACGGTCTGCTCGTAGCGCTGGTGGCCGGCCCGGGCGCAGTGTCCGGCAATCCAGTGCGTCAGCTCGTCGGGAGTGTGCAGGGTGCCGGACGTGGCACCGCAGTTGCTTTCCTCGCCCGTGACGCAGACCGCCGCGAAGGCCGGCAGTGCCAGCGGGTCGGGGACGGTGATCACGTGGTACTCGCGGAATCGGTAGCTCCCACGGGCGGCGCTGCGGACCGGTGCGTCACTGTGCGTGGGATCAGGCGTCGCCGTCCATCGCTTCCCCCTCTCCGCCAGATCCGGTAAACGCTGCCGGCGCGAATCGGCGACCCGCAGCGCGTCGGTCAGGGCCGCAGAGATCCCTGCGGCGCATGCGCTCCGCGTCACTCCCGGAGTGGTTCACGGTGTATCCCCGGGCCTCGGTGGCTGATAGAGACACGAAGACCGCACATACTGACTGACCGTCACCCTACGTATGCACCACCGCAGTTAGTGACACAAGATGCGAAATGTGTTGCGCTGCGTGGCAGTTAGCCGGCGACGTTCCAGATGGTCCGCCATCTCGCGCATGTCGGCGGTGAGGGTGCGCTTGCGCTTCTTGAGGATCTCCCGCATCGTCTCGGCGGCCATCCGCTCTTCCCCGGAGGCCGCCAAGGCTCCCTTCGTGACGCGTCCGCACGGCCTTGGCGGCCCCTGGGGGTTCCTGGTACGCCTCCGGTGACCGGGCGGCGGCCCCACCGGGCCGGAGCGCGCGCGGGCCGCGCCAGCGGGCCGCCTTGATCAAAGTAAAGAAACTCTGGACAGCTCCGCTCACACGGTCAGGCGACAAGCAGCTCCACTGGTCGACGGCTCAGACAGCGGGGCAGGTACGGAGCCTTGCCACACCTGCCCCTCGACGGTGCCGTCACCGACTGCCGCCAAAGGCCCTGCAAGTCCCATCTGCCAGCCGAGTTTCCATCCCCTGCGACCGAGCGGTCAGCCATCACTCGAGTCCGGCAGCAGTGAATTCGATGAAATAGCCGATCGCCCTTTCCAATGAGCCTGGATCACAAGCTGCAACAAACTCGATTCCGTCGCTCTTTACTGACACCCAAGACCCGTCAGTGGATTGATCTTCCCTTTCGCACATGCGACCGTAAAGAGCGGTTCGGGTCAGGTCGACCGAGAGGACCCAGCCGGGGTTGTCGGTAGTTTCTATTCGAATTCCGTATGAGTGCTCCCAGTCTCCGTCACAGGAGGCCGCATACCACTCCTGAAGAGCCTTCAAGTTCGAGATCATGGGTTCCTTCTAGGGATCTCCCAGAGTTCCGCAGGAATCGCTGATCCATCCGGAAGGTTTACGTGCGGCGTCGGAATTCTCGTCTTAGTCTGCTTGTCGTAGTGCGGCTTACCCTTCACGTCGACTCGTTTCGTCGGAATAAACGGCCCCGGGTCCCGGGGGTCTGACGGCCGATCATAGGATTCATAGTGATCGATCTCCCCAGTCGTTCCGTCGCGACGAAACGTCGTATGGGGCCCTTCCGCGTCTGGATGTGGACACAGATTTCCGCGAGAATTGTGGACCAGGACCGGCGTAGCCCCCGCCAGCACATAGTACGTGTGCTGCGCGAAGCCTTCGACCTGCTTTCTCGCAGGCAAGCGCAGTTTGCTGGTCCGGTGAAGTGCGTGGGCGTTCGTGGTTGTGCGGGGTTGTTGCCGTCGCTACTGCTGTCAGACGGTTCAGCCCAGGTAGGGCTTTTCGCGCTGTTCCAGGAAGTGCCGGAGCCTGAGCCGTTGGGTGTGGTGCATCGGCAGCTGCTCGATCTCTTCCGGCGGCACGAACCGGAGCTCGGTGGACTCGTCGGAAATCTCCAGCCGGCCGCCGGTGATGCGCGCGGTGAAGCAGACGTTGAACTGTCGTCGGACCTCACCGTCGGTGTAGGCGATGACGTGTCTCGGGTCGGTGTAGGTGCCGACCAGGCCGGTGACCTCGACGTCCAGGCCGGTCTCTTCCTTTACTTCCCGGACGGCGGTGCCTGGCAGGGAGTCGGTGAGGTCCATGCCGCCGCCGGGCAGGGCCCACAGGTCGTTGTCGCGGCGGCGCTGGAGGAGGATGCGCCCGTGGTCGTCGGTGACGACGGCGGAGGCGGCGACGACCATGCTGTTCGGCTTGGGTGCGCTGGGGTCGTCGTAGTACTCGGTGCGGGCCACGGTCAGGCTTCCTCTCGTACGGGGGTTGCCGTCGCCCACACGGCGTCGAAGCTCTCGGCGTAGGTGTCGAACATGCCGCCTGTCTCGTGCCGGCGAAGATGCCACACGGGGGCGGCGTACGCGTTGACGCCCCAGACGTGGGCGTTGACGAGTTGCTGGTCGTCGGCGCGGTAGAGGGAGTTGTAGAGCGTGGTGCCGTGGGTGCGGACTTCGATGCCGGGGGTGCCGGCGAGCGGCCTGTAGTGCATGAGGGCGAGGCGGCAGCGGGATTCGATGCCGTGGCCGAACCGCTCTTCCTGGCCACGGGCTTGGACGTTGTCGCTGTCGGCGTCTCCGATCGCGACGCGGACGGTGCAGCCTTCGGCGGCGCGTTCGGTGAGGAGTTCGTTCAGCCGCGGGTACGCCTCGTGGAGGAAGACGGCGGCGTAGACGAGGATGTCGATCCGTTCGCGGGCCTGGGCCATCAGGTCGGTGAACGCCGAAACGGGGATGTCCGCCCGCTGTCCGTAAAGCGCGACCAACTCAGGGCTGATGGCGCGGACGGGGCGGGCTTGGCGGAGCGCCGGCCAGAGTGCGTGCACGTCTTCTCCCAGGGCCTTGGCCGCCTGCAGGGCGGTGGCACGACGTGGGATGCGCCCGAGGTTCACCCAGCGCTCGACCGACTTGGGGTCGACCTCGACCTGCTGAGCGAGTGCGGCGTACGTCCAGCCTCCCGCCGCCATGACGGCTCGTAGTCTCTCGTTCGGCACGAGTCTCCCCCTTCGTCTCAGGACGGCACCAGGGACGTTCTACACGGTGTGGGACGTCCCGAAGTGGGCTTTGGCGGAGGTTCCTTCGTCCCGGTGACCGGCGTGAGGATCGGTGCCGACCCTGCGGCACCAACAGGCCCAGGGGCACGCATCAACGCCGCCGAGGAGCGTCACCGTGCGAAGGAGTGCCACCCCATGTGTTCCCGCCCTGCGACTGGCCGCCCGGTCGCGCGCCGCCTCGCCGGGGTGGTCGGGATGACGGCCCCAACTTCCGATGCCGACGGGCACACCGTCTCGCCCGATGCCGGCGCCCTGGTGGTCGACCGGCGGAGCGGCAAGGTGGGCGTGGTGATGGGGCATGTGGGGACATACGTGCGGCTTCGACCGCCGCACGGTGGCCGGGAGTGGGACGTGCCTCCCGAGGACGTACGTACGCCGACCTCAGCGGAGGAGCTGAGCGCCAAGGTGGCCGTGGCCAACCGGAGGTGGGGACGGTGACCCCGCGCTCGGTCCTGCGCTACGAGAATTGGGCGCTCCAGCCCGACCGCGAGCCGGACGCGGAGCCGGTCCAGTACGCCATGCAATGCGCCGTGGACGAAAAGACCTCACCGTCAAGCGAGGACTTCGCCGAACCACAGGAATGGGTGCTGCGGCACTGCGGCCAGAACCCGTCCCACCACACCTACCGGGAGATCATCACCCGCCCCTGGCGGACCTGGCGCCAGACGTGACCCGCCCCGCTCGTCCGCCCAGAAGCCGCGCCCCGCTGACCTACCCCACTCCCGTACCTGCCGGGCACGGCCGATCGAGGCTCCCCCTCCTCGTCAGCCCTGGCAGGGGCGGGCCCTCCGTGCGTGCCGTGCTCTTGGCTATGGGGGTTCTGGCCTCTGCCACAGAAAGCCAGCCACGACGGCGGCCGCGCCGACCGATCACCCGTCACGTGTGTCGCGCTCAACCCCGCACCGACATCAGCCCAGTTATCTCCCTCGTCACGGTCCCAGCCAGGCACAACGGCCGCGTTCCGGACGACAGCTCCGCCGGGGTGTCGACGATGGACGGTACGTGCCCTCCGGACGGCGTCTCGGGAACTCAGCCGGTCTGCTGCTGAGCGACCGAAAAGCGGGGCTTCCGATTGACAATCCGACCCCGCGTCAGCGGGACGCCCCTGAACAAGTAAAGAAACTCTGGATAGCTCACCCGCTGGTCGAGCCGCCCGGCGAATGGTCGGGGCCGCTCTTACCTACCCTTCTTCGATTCGGCCAGCGCGGTGTCGAGCCTCTCGCTCGGAGGTGGCAGGAACAGCCGCTCCGGCTCTTCTCTCGCTTGACCCCCCTGCGCTCGCCGAGGAGTCTCTGATCCTGCTGCAGCAGCGCGTCCCATCGCTGGTCCAGCTCCGCTTCCCGCGTCAGCAGCTCCTCGTCGCTGAGGTCGGCGAACTCCGTGGCGGCTGCGCGCGCCTCGTCGGCGGTTTCTTCCCGCAGCACGCAGTTCGTTATCGTCCCCGATCGCCATTCATTCTTCACCATACTCAAATCGATCAATTTGCCATGATTCACGCACGGAAGACCTGAATGCAACATACCCAATCGGAAGGGAAGCGAGTTCCGCAATCGCTGGGTCTCGGTCAGCAAGGTGTGCGATATGAAACAGAACCGAATCGCCATTTGGGTCGCCGATACCATCCGAGACGAGCCAGTCATTCTCGTCATCGTGGATCACTACACGGGCTGGCTTTTCCCCTTTCACTATCGAACGTTGAACCACTGCGCCGAGTTCCGGAGGAAATCGGTCGGATTCAAACGGGAATGAGACGTTGCGAATCAAGTCGGGCACCACTAACTCCAATCGAGACATGCGTCCGGCGCGACATCAGTACCGCGCCGGACGCATACCTATTGATGCTTGTGCACTACGTTACATTCCCTGCAAAGCAGTTGCCCATTTTCCGGAGTTCCGGACCCTCCATCCTCTCTCCGGACCACGTGGTCGACATGGCCTTCATCCAGAGGGGGTGTTACACCCTTTACACTCTGCTGAGGCTGGGTCTTGGTGGGCAGGGCGGTCAGGCCGCTGGAGTTGGTGCGCTGGAGGGTGCGGCGGATGCTGGCGCGCCTCCAACGAGACGCCATCGACCTCCTCAGCCAGGCCCTCCGCGACGCCATCGACCCCGCCACCGAGCGGGACGACGGCGACGAACCGCCAGTTTGTGCAGCACCCGTCCGCTGACGTTGCCGTCAACTACTGCCGTCAGACACCCAGGGGCCCGCCGGGAACAAGCCCGGCGGGCCCCCGAATTTAAACCCGGCCTCATTACTCTCAGCCTTGCAAGGCAGGCTCCATCAGGACCGCCGGGTATTGCCGGAAGCGTTTGCCTCCCCAGGCCATCCGGTATGGAGGAAGGTGACTCGCTACTCACGCGGGCGGCCCACCTCGAGGAATTTCCGATGAACGAGGTGTAGTAGCCATGAGGCCCCGCCGGATGACCACCACCCGGCGGGGCTTTCCATACCCGCTCGCGAATAGAGACGGCGAGACCCCGGCCAGCCAGGATCTCGCCGTCAATGAAAGCTAGGTTGCCTTGAAGTACGGAAGCCCTCGCTCCGCTCGAGCTGACATCTCCTCGTACGACGCGACCATCAAAGCGACTTGCTCCACCAGCTCACGCATGGGATAGGAGACCTCCTCCGCATCCCCACTCTCGATGGCCCTGGAGAGCTCTTCCACTGTCTCCTGCAGGCACTTCAGAGAATCGCCCTGGATCGACAACGCCGGGTACTTCCTGTCTGGCAGCTGCACGAGAGCGAGGTTTCCAGCGCTTCCCAACAGCTGCGCAGTCTGATCCGCCATAACTCACCCTTAACAAGTCGGATGGAACGTAATGTAAGGCTCCGTGTCAACCAGCGGGCCAGTGAAGATATCCTGCTGACGTCCGAGGCCCACGGTGATGTCAGCCTTCGGCAGTGACCTCGAGACCGAATGTTTGACGCGACTGTTGATCCCAGTAATGACATAGTCCCAGTCAGACGTGGGTCCAGGGGTTCCGGCCGCCCGACTACCCACGACGGAGATCGGTTGGCCGATCCTATTCGCCGCGTTCTGGATCCTACGGATGTCCGATAGCGTCAGGTGGTCCAGACTCGCACCCGGGCCGACCTCCGGGCCAGGCTGACCGCTGTTATGTACAAGGACGGGCGTGTCCCCGGCGAGTACATAGTACGTATGCAGTTCGTCAACCGTCAGGTTGTACATGTCGGCCGCGCCCGTCACGGAGGTGACGGACAGGAGCTTGATGTCCTTGTTCTTGTCGTTCGTCAGCGCGTGGCCGGGATGCAGTTTGCCGGCGGGGGTCCACTTGTGGTCGGTGGCGTCCCAGAAGGGGTGTTTCGATGTCGCGTGGAGGACTGCGGCGGCGCCGTCCGCGCCCTCGACCGTGAGGTCTACGAGATCCGTGTCGTGGTTGATGAGCGTCACGTCGACACGACGCGCCCCCTGATGTTCGCCGGTTTCCGGGTCCGCCGCCTCCACCTCGTCGCCGACGCCGATCTTCGCGATCGCCTTGGTTTTGCCGTCGCTCATGAGGACGGGGGTGTCGGGGGTAAAGCTGCACTTGCCGTTCGCCGCAGCCTTCCTTCCGGCCTCCATTTCAAGAGCCGCAGCCTTGGCCCCTGCCCTGCCACCGCCGGCTGCGGTGGATGCGCGCAACGATCCGGCGGAAACGCCGCCCATGGAGGCCTCGCGCCCTCCGCCGCCGCCGAGTGTGGCTCCGTCGATCGTGAGAGCCAGCCAGAAGATGTCCCAGCGCATCTCGTCAGAGCACTCGAAGCTCCCGTTGCAGGAGGCAATGGACGCCATGGCGACCTGGGATGGCTCGAAGTACGGCATGCCCATCCGCCGGTTGCCCGTGTCGGCGTCGTTCATCCACTTGTTGTAAACGGCGCGCCAAGCACCGTACTTGGGCCCGGTGCCGAGATACTTCACCGCGATGGCTTCCACGGCTGCGTTGGCGGCGATAACAGGGTCATTCATGGCCCGCTCTTCAGCAGGCGACGGCGTGGTATCGACCGGCGCCATGTGGTTCGGGCCGACCGTGTTGCCATCCGGGTCCGTCTGTACGGAGTGCCCCGTCCCGTCGTCGGGTCGCAGCCCGCTCGGGTCGCTCGACGTCACCGGGCTGTTGTTGGCGTAGGCGTAGCCGTTCAGGGACTGCGGGTTGGTGCCGTCCAGCACCGGGTCCACGCTGATGAATCGCCCGGTCCCGGGGTCGTATTCGCGGGCGCCCAGGTGTGTCAGGCCCGTTGTCGTGTCCTTGGTGCCGCCCACGAAGCCCTTGGTGCCGGCCCAGCCCGGCGGGGGTGTGCCGCGGTCCTGGCCGAAGGGGGTGGTGCGGCGCTGGGTGACGGTGCCGTCGGCCGCGCTGATGGCGGTGTCGGCGGTGCCGTGCGGATCGGTGACCTGGAAGGTGACCTTCCTGTCGTCGGTCCGGACGGCGGTCGCGGCGCCGAGGGGGTAGTACCGGGTGGCCGTCGGCTTGGCCGCGCCCTTGACGAGTTTCAGCTCGGTCGCGCCGAGGTACAGGGTGGTGTCCTCGTCGGCGGGGTGCGCGGTGTCCAGGGTGTGGCCGGTGAGGCGGTTGCCGGCGGTGTCGTAGACGTAGTCGCTGGTCCTGTTCGTCGTCACCGTCGAGGTGCTGGTCGTGGTCCGGACGGTGTCCGTGACGTTGCCCAGGTGGCCCTCCATGTCCCAGGTCAGCGTCTGGTCGCTGGAGAGGCCGGGGCCCGGGCTGGTCGTACGGCGGGTGGTGTTGCCGGACTGGTCGTAGGCGTAGGTGTCGGTGACGGGGGTGCCACCGCCCGTGGTGGTGGCGGACAGCAGCGCGTGCGGGTGGGCCGCGCCCGCGGCCGGGTAGGTGTAGGTGCGGGTCTGGTCCTTCGACGCGTCACCCGTCGTGTCGTGCTGGGTTTCCGACCTGCGGGTGCCGTCGGTGTTGAAGGTGTAGCTGGACCAGTAGGGGGCCGGGCCGCCGAGCTTGCTGCCGTCCGGCGCCGCGGGGCAGGACGGGTCGGTGGGGGTGAACGCCTCGGTGAGGCGGGCGAGATAGTCGTACGCGAAGCACTGCCGGTCGGTTCCGGTGCGCGAGACGTCGCTCAGCTCGGTGACATTGCCGGCCTCGTCGTACGTGTAGGCGTTGGCGCGGGCCGGTACGGCGGCGTTCTCGGTGTCGGTGCGGCTGACCGAGAGGCGCTGGGTGCCCTGTTCGTAGCCGTTGGTGATCGTGGTGGTGGTGCCGCCGGCGTTCAGGGTCGAGCGGTAGGGCTTGCCGGTGAGGGTGTACGTCTGGCCGGCCAGGTAGGCGGAGAGGTTGCTGCCCGCGCCGGTGGTCTGGTGGAGGTTGTTGTACGTGAAGGCGACCACCTCGGCGGGCAGGCTGCCCGCGGCCGGGTAGGACGTCGCTTGTACGGTGCCGTCCAGGTTGTAGGAGTTGCCGCTCGCGTAGTCCCCGGCCAGCGCCTCCTGGCCCGGCACGGAGGGCACCGTGAGGGTGGTCTTGAGGGGCCGGTAGAGCGGGTCGTAACTGTTGACGGTGGTCTTGTACGGGTAGTCCGTGCCGCCGATGTTCACATGCCGGGTGGACGTGGCCAGTTGGCCCTTGACCTTGTCCCAGGTCTGCGAGGTGAGCAGCGGCCCGGTGGCCGAGCCCTGCCTGGTCTCCAGGAGGCGGGAGAGGTTGTCGTAGACGCTGGCGACGGTCGTGCCGCGGCCGTCGGTCGTCGTGGTGAGTTCACCGCGGTCGTTGTACGTCTTGGCCGTGGTTCCGCTGTCCGGGTCCACCGCCCTGGTCTGGCGGCCCAGTTGGTCGAAGGTCCAGGACCACTCGGCGCCCTGCGGTCCGGTCAGGCCGGTCATGTGCCCGGCCGTGTCGTAGCGGTAGCGGGTGCTGTCGTACGGGCCCGCGGGGCCGGACGCGGTGGCGGCCCGGTACTGGCGCAGCTCTGTCGGACGGCCCTGCGCGTCGCTGATGGTGGTCGTGGCGGTGGCGCCCTTGGGCGGGGTGACGGTGACGCGGTCGCCGACGTAGGCCGTGGTGGTGGTGGCCAGCGGGGTACCGGTGCCGTTGCCCGAGAGCAGGGACGACTTGGTGGGCCGCCCCAGCCCGTCGTACTCGGTGGCGGTCTGGGTCTCGATGCCGTCGGCGTCCACCACCGTGAACAGCGTGCCGCTGGGCGCCGCGGTGTTGTGGTACGGGGCGTAGGCGAGGCTGACCTGGCCGCGCTCGTCGTAGAACGTGTCGGTGAGCAGGCGTCCGCCGTCGGGTCCCGGGGACTGGGTCTGGCGGACGCGGCCGTTCCCGTCGAACAGGGTGTAACTGGTGTCGGACGAGCCGTCGTTGTTCAGCGTCTGCGTGGCCACCGATTGGATGGTGTCCGCGGCGTCGGTGTAGCGCAGCTGCATGTTCGGCGACTGGTTGTTGAGCTTGGAGCGGTTGGGCATCCACATCTTCGACGGGCGCCCGAGCGCGTCGTATTCGATGTCGGTGCGCAGGTTGTTGGCGTCGGTGGTGATGAAGGGAAGGCCGCGCATCAGGTCCAGGTAGGACGTGGTGGTCTGGGCCGTGGCCGCGTTCCCGGCGGTGGCGGGCGGGCCGGTCACCGCGACCTTGGTGGGCCGTCCGGTGGCCGGGGTGTAGACGGTCGTCGTGGTGCGGGGGACGGCCGCCGGAGTGGTGCTGGGCGCCTTGGAGGCGTCGGCGGTGTCGAAGACGCTGGTGGAGGCCTGCGCGGTGGTGGTCAGGGGACGTCCGTAGCCGTCGTAGCCGGTGGTGCTGTCGAGGTAGGTGGCCTCGTTGCCGGTACGGGACTTGAGGATTTCGGCCATGGTGGCGAGCCCGCTGGTGGGGGCGGCTCCGTAGGCCTGGCCGTCGTAGCGGGTACGGGTGTCCGCGAGGATCACGGAGGTGCCGTCGGCGCGGGTGTCCCGGTCCGGGTCGGCCGCGCAGGTCGCCGCGACCGTTTCGGTGTGGATCACGGCGGACAGGATCCGGTCGCCGTCCGCGTAGGTGTTCCGGGTGCACTGGTCGTCGCCCGCCACCTGGGTGTCGCCCAGGTTCTCGACCGTCGTGGACCGGCCGAGGTCGTCGAAGGCCGTGTTGACGCGGGTCTCACGCCAGGTGTCGTCGGCGTCCAGGTGGGTGAAGGTGCGGCTGCTGCTGACGCCGGTGAGGTCGGCGGTGGTGGTGCCCCAGTCGCGGACCCGCTTGGCGGTCTCCTTCTTCCACGGGGTGCTCACCGTCTTGGCCAGGATCTTCCCGCCCGGCTTGTCGAAGGTCTCGCTGCGGTACTCGAACCCGGCCCAGGCCCTGTCGTCGGTGAGCGTGGTGCCCTCGCCGTCGGGGACGGTGACGCTGCGGGTCTTGTTCTTGTCACCGGGATCGGTGCGGTCGCCGTCCATGCCGCGCAGGAAGTAGTGGTCGCTCTGGCTGGACATGGACTGGCTGCTGCCGGCCTGCGTGCGGACCTTGGCGTAACCACGCCACTGCGACCAGGTCTTGAGCTTCGCCTTGGTGATGCCCTCGGTGTCGTCGAACGCCCACGCGCCGCCGTCCAGGTAGGCGTAGTTCGTCTGGGTGCTGACGGCGCCGCCGGTCCGGTCGGTGGAGATGACGGAGTCCACGACGTACTTGTTGAACCACTCGGTGACGACCGGGTCGGTGAATCCGGCCTGGTACATCTGAGGGAAGCAGCGCGAGGTGTTGGACTGGGGGCTCGGCAGGTCGTCCCAGGAGCACGCCGGCTTCGAGTAGTTCACGTCCAGCTGGCCGCCCGACTCGTCGAGCACGGTCCGCAGCCGCTGCTTGTAGAAGCCCGGCCGCCCGTCGTCGCTCTTGTCCAGGCGCCCGGCCTGTGCGCTGTAGGACAGGGTCGTCGGCGGCAGGTGGACGGGGGTGGCTCCGGCGAGACCGGTGTGCTTGATGGAGTCCAGCAGGAGCTGGTAGTCGAAGTCGGCTGTGCCCCACTTGTGGTGCAGGTCCCAGGAGTCGATGGGCTTGTAACTGCCGTCGGCCTGGAGCGTCTTGGTGGTGACGTTGGCCAGCCGGGTGCGTCCCCAGAACGTCGGGGACAGCCGCCCCTTGTCGCATGTGCTGCCGGCGTCGCAGTTCCGGTCCCACGGCGTGTCGTACCAGTACTGCCGATTGGTGTCGATCTTCGCCGGGTCGCACAGCGAGGTGTCCGTCTCAAGGCAGCGCTCGGCGGTGGCGAACTCCACCCTGGCCATCGGCTTGACCGTGTCGGAGTACACGTCCTTCAGCTGCTGGCCGTACTCGATGTGGTCCAGGACGGACGCGCGGACGTAGGGGGTGCCGTCGGTGTCCTTGAGGTTGCGGCCGTAGGAGTTGGTCTCCTGCTTGTACCAGTAGGTGATGTCGTTGCCCTTGGCGTCGACGACCACGTCCAGGTTCCAGCGTCGTCCCTGCTGGCACCAGGAGTCCGCGAACGCGTCCTTGTGGCACGGCTCGCCGCTGTTGTTGCCGTAGACCGGCACGGTCTCCACCGACTTGGTCTCGGGCTTGCCCGCACTCCAGTTGTCGGGCCGGTTGTAGCCGAAGTAGTAGTTGGTTCCGTCGGGGGTGGTGGCGCGGAAGTACTCACCGTCGTTGTCGCCGTTGCCGTGATCGCTCCGGTGCCAGCGGTAGACCCGGGTGTTGTCGTCGCCCTTGATCCGCCACTCGTCGGTGCTGACCGGGATCAGTTCACCGGAGTGTCCGGCGAAGCTGATGGTGGCGTTGTCGTACGCCCAGCACTGATCACCGGTCTCGACCCCGTCGGTCTTCACTCCCTCGTCGCCGCACGACGTGTAGGAACGCTCGATGAAGCCGGGAGCGATGTCGAACCCGTCGCCCGCCCAGGACGCCTGGTTGTTGGTGTTGCCGGTACGCCCGTCGATCGCACCCGAGTTGTAGGACAGGCCGACGGTCGGGGCGAGCCCGTTCGGCACCGGCGGCACGGCCATGCTGTAGGACCAGGTGAACGAGCCGCTGGAGAGCGCCGTGCTCCAGGTCGATGCCGCCGACAGCGGGGACGCCTTGAAGTCGCCCGCCGGGCCCGCGGCGCCCGCGGTGGCGGCCAGCACGGTCATCCCGCCCGCCGACGCCGGCTTGGCGCCGAAGGAGCGGGCCGCGGACTTCGGCGCGGCCGCGGCGGCCGGGATGGCGACCGCGTCGGCGGTCACCGTGTGCTTCTCCGCGTCGTTGGCGCCCGCCAGTGGCGTGGAGGTGCGGCATTCCGGCCTGCTGGGGGTGGTCAGCACGCAGGCGGGCAGCTGCACCAGGCGCAGCCGCTCCCCGTACCCGGCGCCCGCCGCGTCCGCGAACGCGCCGTAGTCGACACTGGCCCGCACCGTGTCGGCCGCCCCGACGCCCGAGGCGACCGTCAGCAGCACGCCGTCCACCCCGGCCTTGTCGGCGGCCTCGTGGTCCAGCACCCTCACCGTGACGTCCGTGTCCCGTACGGCCGGGGAGGCCGCGGCCTGCTTGTGCGGGGCGAGCGGGCCGTGCGGCACCGCGGCCAGGGACACGGGCAGTGCCCCGGCTTCGGCCCTGCCGCGGGCATCGGTCGGCTTCGTGCCGTCGAACGCCGAGCCGCCACTTGCGGGCAGGACGAGACCGGCCATGGATGGCGCGGGCCATTTCGCCTTCGGCGCGCGGGGTTGGGAGACGGTCCTGTCCACGGGCCGTGGCGCGACCTTGGTGTTGACGCCCTTGACCGACTTCTCCTTCCACGTCGCGACGGGAAGGTTCGTTTCGGCCACGGCCTCGGGGCCGGGCAGGGCTTGCAGCAGTCCCGCCGTCAGCACGGCCGAGAGGACGACAGCGATTCTCGCTGGGGTACGGACGCCCGCTCGGCGGGCCTGTGTGATGCGCATCGTAGGCAATTCCCCTGCCGCGCCGGGACGAGGTCCGTGGCGGCTGATCGTGCCGGCGGTGAGCCAGGCAGGTAGGAAGAGGAGGCAAGGAGGGGCCGGGATACGGGCCTGCCCGGGAGGTGCGACGGGCCCGTATCCGCGGCGGTGGCCCGCCTAGTTGGCGGGCCCGTCGGCACTGTCGAGCTCATCGCCCCGGGCCAGCTGTGCGATCCCGGCGGAACTCAGAACGCCCTGGTAGGCCCATACGTCGTCGATCTGGCCGGAGAACCAGTCGGCGTTGGCGACGGAGGCCGGGTTGCGCCCGAACCTGAGTTCTTTGGTGGCTTTGCGTGGCTGCGTCTGCCGCCGAGTCTGCGCGGGACCCGCCCTCTTCGACGTCGCCGCATCGCTCGGGACCGTGGAATCCGCCGCGGCCACCAACGGGTGCGCGGTGACGAGCAGAAGCCCCGACACCACCGCCACTCCGGCCCGCCGCGCCGTCCCCCGGCGCCGCCCCTGTCTCACGGCACGACGGCCGTCACCACCCCGCACTGACGCTCCCCCCACAGGAACCACATAGAAAAAACACAAGTGCGCGCATCAAACGCACCGTCAACGCAGCAGGTCAACAGGTGACTGCGGGGCTTGCGGCGCGACCCGGGCCACCATCGCTGGCCCCCAGGGACCAAATCCAGCCGCCATGGTTCGCGGTCCCGCGGCGGACCTCCCCGGAAACAAGATGGTTCCGGGAAGAGCTTTTGGCCATTACGGGTCACGTGCCTGCCGCCGGAGAGGACGCTCACCAGTGCCGCCGACGCGCTGGTTTCTTTACCCCGCATTGACCGGGATCGGTATGGACCCGTGAGGGGAGGGGGTGCGGCCGAGGGGGTCGCGCCCTCGGCTCGCACCGCGCGGGTGCACCCCGTTCAGCCAGTGAGCTGGGCCTGGAAGACGGCGTGGTTGAAGTACGCCCTGGCCTGGCGGATGAGGCCGGACTCGTCCAACTCGTAGATGTTGATGCCCGACCAGTTGACGGGCCTGCCGTCCAGGGTGACGGCGGCGCCGCGCCAGGAGACGGCGACGTGGTTGCCGATCGTGTGGGCGTCGATCGGAGTCAGCCCGAGGAAGGGCCGGAAGTTGGGCAGGACGGACGCGATGAAATCGCGGATCGCGGCGCGTCCGACGATCGGCGCGGTGCCGATGGGGTCGTGGAAGACGCCGTCCTGCGCGAACGACTCCGCCCAGGTGTCGGCATCCGCGTCCTGCGAGGCGTGGAAGAACTGAAGGATCGCCGGGGGCATGGCCGGGAATGTCATGAGAGGTCCTTCGAGTCGGTGTTGGTCGGGAGGTCGTCGGGGACGTGGTGGTCGGGGAGGCCATCCGGGGGGCGCGCGCTGGCCGGGAGCTGGTCGGAGCGCGTTGCGCGCTGGTCGGGCCGTTGTTGCACGCTGACCGGGAGGTCGTCGGGAGGTCGTCGCGAGGTCGTTGCGCGCTGGCCGGGGGCTGTTGGGGAGCTGACCGCGAGGTCGTTGCGCGCTGGTCGCGGGCTGGATTCGTCCGGTATCGCGGCTGCTTTCGTACGGGATCGCGGGCGCGGCGACAGCGGCGGTGCCCGCGCGGTGGTCCGGCGGCCGTTCACCGCGGCGAGCCCGTGCGCGGCGCGACTGTCGGCGGGGAGGACGGGTCCTCGGGGCGCGGGCCGCGTCGACGGCCGGCGAAAAGGCCGAGGAGGGCGCCGGGGGCAAGCGCGGCCGCGAGCGCGATCAGCACACACACGCCGGGCCACCCCGCCAGGGCATAGGCGCGCACGGAGAGCCACGATCCGGCGCTGCCGCCGAGAAACGAGCAGGTCATGTACGCCGTGTTGAGACGGCTGCGCGCCTCGGGGCGCAGGGCGAAGATGCGGGCCTGGTTGGCGACCTGGCTGCACTGCACCGCCACGTCGAGCAGCAGGAGCCCCAGCGTGAGGGCCGCCAGGCCCACCGCGCCGCCCACGGCTCCCGCGGCGAGGACCCCGGCGGCGGCGAGGGTGGCCGTGACGCACCACGCGTTCACCCGGTCCGCGCCGCGCCGGTCCACCCAGCGGCCCGCGGCCGGCGCGCAGAACATGCTGACCGCGCCGATCAGCGCCAGTACGCCGACGGTCTGGGCGTCCATGCGGTAGCGGGGGCCGGTGATCAGCAGGGCGAGCGCGGTCCAGGCTGCGCTGAACGCCCCGAAGAGCGCGGCCTGGCAGAACGCGGAGCGACGCAGACCGGCCTCGGTACGCACCATCCGTACGGTGCCGAGGAGAAGAGCCGGGTAGCGGTCGCGTACGGCCGGTGCACCGGCAGGCAGCGTCACGCCGAGGACGAGGGCCAGCACGGCCGTGAGCGCGGCGGCGACCAGGTATGGGGAGCGCCAGCCGAGGTGTTCGCCCAGGACGCCGCCGAACGTACGGGCCAGCAGGATTCCGCCGATCAGACCGCCCTGCAACGTGCCGATCACCGAGCCGCGCCGGTCCGGGGCCACCAGACCCGCCGCCATGGGCAGCAGCAGCTGGGGGACCACCGTCGCGATGCCGATCACGGCGTCGGCGGCGAGCAGGCAACCGGCGGCCGGAGCAAGTCCTGCGGCCAGCAGGGCGCAGGCGGTCACGACCAGCAGGACGGTGATCAGCGGGCGGCGCGGGAGCCGGTCGCCGAGCGGGACCAGCAGGAAGATCCCGGCGGCGTAACCGAGTTGGGTCACCGTGGCCACGCCCGCCGCCGCCGAGGGCGTGATGCCGAGCCCGTCGGCGATCAGTGGGGTCAGCGCCTGCGGGAAGTAGACATTGGCCACGCTGACGCCGCACGCCAGCGCCATGACGAGCGGCAGTCGCCGCCGCCGCCTCAGGCCCGGGGGTTCCTGCGTGGTCGGCGCGGACGAAGTGGCGGACCCGGGCGGCCTCGTCGGCACGGGCGAATCGGCGGACCCGGACCACCTCGTCCGCGCGGGCGAATCGGCGGACCCGGACGCCCCGATCCGCGCGGGCGAAGTGGCGGACCTGGGCGACTTGGTCGACGCGGGCGAATCGGCCGGGGGCGTGGCGGAGGAGGGCAGGGACGAAGGCGTACACGAAGGCACGGACGAAGACGAGCACGAAGGCACGGACGAAGACGTGGACGAAGGCGTGGAGGACATCGAGGACACGGCGACTCCAACCGAACGAACTGGATGGTTCGAAAGCTGGAGCCAGAATTGCAGCCCGCCACCCGTTGGTCAAACGAACTGGTTCGTTACCCCGCACCGCTTCGCTTCGCTACCATCGGCGCATGGCCTACGACTCCGCGGCGACCAAGGGACGCATCCTCACGGCAGCGGCATCGGAGTTCGCCGCCCACGGCGTCGCGGGCGCCCGCGTGGACCGCATCGCCGCCCAGGCCAAGGCCAACAAGCGGGCGATTTATGACTACTTCGGTGACAAGAACAAGCTCTTCGCCGCCGTACTCGAACGCCTCATGGCCGACCTCGCCGAGGCCGTGCCGCCCGGCGACGACGACCTGCCCGCCTACGCGGAGCGCCTTTTCGACTACCACCGCGCCCACCCGGAGGCCCTGCGCCTGCTCATGTGGGAAGCCCTCGAACTCGGCGGCGACGCGGTCCCCGGCGAGGAAGCCCGCACCCGCCACTACCAGGACAAGCTGCGGGCCGTGCGGACCGAGGACGACGAAGGGGACCCCAGGACCCGGCTGTTCTTCGCGCTCGGCCTGGTCAGCTGGAGCCTGGCCATGCCCCAGCTGAGGCGCATGATCCTGGGCGACGGCCACACCCTCGACCAGCTCCGCCCCGCCATCGCGCACGCCGTCCGGGCCCTGCCCGACGAGGAGGGGCCGCGGGAGCGGTAACGCGTCCACCACGAGCCATCCGTCGCGGGAGCTTTGGGCTTTGGGCTTTGGGCTTGGTCAGTGCCGCGTCGGACGGGCCCTCGCCGCCGACCGAGCTCCGGCACCCTCCCGGCGCCGCGGATTCCCCTGGCTCCCCAGGTGCCTCTGGCGCCAAGCCGCGGCGTGACCGATGATCGTCAGGCCACCGCGCAAGCGCGGGAGCGTCGCAGAGCTCATACGAACGCGCCGCTGAAGCCGCATCGAATCCAAGCAGTGCGGACTTCGCCGTGCCCGTACGGCTGCCTTTACCTGCTCTTCGGCACTGCGGCGTGGGGCGTGCCCCCGGGGGGGCGCGATGGACGGGCATGCCCGGAGAGCATCTTGATTGATCTTTTGGACGGAAATGTGACAGGGACTCAGATACACACCGACGTGCCTCGCAGCCGAAGAGGCAGACGCCCGGCGCCTGTTGCCGGGCGCGCGCAGGCGGCTCGACGCGCCATGGCCGGGTCATGGCGGCGGGCACAGAAAGCACTGCTCCTGCACTGCGGGCTGCGCCTGGTCGGCATCGCCATGGTGCGAACATGGGGACATCGCAAGGGACTCGGCCTGCACGAGATCCTGGCGACGCGGTGGGACTCGGTCTACTACCTGAACATCGCGGAGCACGGCTACAGCGGCGCCATGGTTCCCGCCTGCCAGGAAGGCGGCCCCACCTGCAAGCTCGCCTTCTTCCCGCTGTACCCCGCTCTGATACGGGCCGTCTGCGCCGTCACCCACCTCCCGGCCGGCTGGGCCGCCTGGGGCATAGCACTGGCCGCCTCACTCCTCGCGGCGTGGGGGATCTTCGCCGTCGCCGAGAAGCTGCATGGCGCACGGGTCGCTCTGTTCACCGTCGCCCTGTACGCGGTCGTGCCGCACGCCCTCGTGCAGTCCATGGCCTATACCGAGCCGGTTTTCACCGCCCTGGCCGCCTGGGCCCTGTACGCGGTACTCACCCGGGCCTGGCTCACCGCCGGCGCCCTCGCTCTGCTCGCCGGTGCCACTCGGCCCTCCGGCCTCGCCGTCATCGCCGCCGTCACCGTTGGCGCGGCCTGGCACCTGCTGTCCGCGACGGGCAGGCGTACGGCCGAGCCGCTACCCCTCCGGGACGGACGCGCGCAACGGCGCTCCACGGCACGCCTGTACGGTGCCGTGGCCCTGGCCCCCCTCGGCTGGGTCGCTTTCGTCCTCTGGGTCGGGCACCGCATGCACCGCTGGGACGGCTACTTCGTCGAGCAGCGCCTGTGGGGGTCCACTCTCGACGGCGGCTCGTTCACCGTCCAGCGCCTGCGCGACCTGTTCACCCAGCCCCAACTCTCCCTCGACGACGTCGTGGTGGCCGCCACCGTCGTCACCGCGGTCATCCTGCTCGGCAGCCTGGCGCTGCGCCGCCCGCCCCTCGCCATCTGGATCTACGCTGCCGCGCTGGTCCTCATCACCCTCGGCGGCGCCGGCTACTTCCACGCGAAAGCCCGCTTCCTGCTGCCCGCCTTCCCCCTCCTCTTCCCGCTGGCCACAGCCCTCGCCCGCGCACGCACCACCACCGTCTACGCCGTGCTGACGGGGGCCGCCATCGCCTCCGCCCTCTACAGCGGCTACCTCACCATGGTGTGGACCCACTCTCCGTGAGGGCCGGATACGGCGCCGGGGCGCACCCACACCGTTATTCACTGGGGCGCCTCGTCGCGTGCGGAGCACAGGGCGTGGTCGACAAGGCCGGTGACCTCCCGGATCTGCCGCGTGGCGGTGATGTCGTCGCCGGGCCGGCTGTGCAGTGACACGGTGATGGCGTTTCGCCCGTCGGTGGCAGGCCAGGCCATGTAGCCGAATCCGTCGCCGCTGTGTCCCCAGTAGCCACCACCGCAGGACAGCGGAGTCCAGTCGAGGCCGAGACCGTAGCGGGTGCCCGGCGGGGCGCCGTGGTCAGCGGGCACTTCAACCGTGTGCTGCATTGCGCCGAGTTGGGCAGGAGCCAGAAGCTCGCCTCCTGCCAGCGCCGTGAAGAACCTGTTGGTGTCGTCCGCCGTACTGATCATCGCCCCGTCGGCGTCACCGTCGAAGGGCAGGTAGGCGGTCGTGGTGTCGGTGATGGCCCCGCCCGGCTCGAACTGCTGGTAATTGCGGGCGTGCGGGGCGGGCAGGAAGGGCCACGTGCCGGGGGTGAGCGTGTGCGTGAGATGGAGCGGCCGCACGATCCTGGCCTGGACCTCCTGCTCCCAGGAGTGGCCCGTGACCGCCTTGATCACCATGCCCGCGAGGACGTAATTGGTGTTGGAATACTTCCAGGCGGTACCGGGTTCGAAGGACGGCGAGTGCCGCATCGCGAAGGCGACGCGTTGCTCGGAGGTGTAGGTGGTCCAGCGATTCGTGCGGTATCCGGCGGCGCTGAGGTCAGGCACGACGTCACTGGTGTAGTCGGGCAGTCCGCTGGTGTGCTGAAGCAGCTGGCGCAGGGTGATCCCGCGTCCGTCGTTGCCATGGCCTTCGACCACGGCCGGCAGCCAGGTGTCCACCGTGTCGTCCAGCGACAGCCGTCCTTCGCCGACGAGTTGGAGAAGAACGGTCGCCACGAACGTCTTCGTGGTGCTGCCGATCCTCACGTACTCGTTCCGAGGCACCGGCTGCCCGGTGCCGAGGTCGCCCACCCCACTGCGGGCCGTCCGCACGCCGCGGGGCGTTTCCAGGGTGACCGACACTCCCGTGACGCCATCCTCGTGCAGCGCATCGGTGTCCCTCTGTAATTGCGAAGGGCGCCCGGTGGCCGCGGCTGCGGCGCCCGCCGGGCCGAGTGCGACAAGGGACGAGACAGCGACGAAGGCCACTGTCCGGAAGACGGTCCTGCGGCGGGTTGTCGACATGCGCCCCACCCTAGAAATGGGTCAGCAGGCCATCCATCCGGCTAACCAGAGGTCTGAGGTCGGGTTTTCCACAGTTCCCTTCCTTCCCGGACCGGCCCGTCCGGGAAGGCGGTTGATCCTGGCCCCAGGAAAGCGTCTCCGTACTGGCCGGGTGTTCACGAGCGGGATCGGCCTGCGGTCGCGCGGCGCCCTGGCCATCCCTCTTTTCGATCTCGCAGGTGTTCACGCACCGGTTGGCGCGTCCGAAGTGGGCGGCGCCCGGCGCAAGTGAGCCGGGGGCACGCGGGAACAAGATCTCAAGCAGGAATCCCCGATAACGTTGGTCACCGTCAACACCGGTGTGTCCGCGGGTGATTGGAGAGCGGTGCCTCGATATGTGCGGGTCAGAATCGTCACGCCGGAGGAGGAGGAAGCGCATGGGAACGCTGTCGCCGCCCTCGTCCTCTTCGTGCTTACGGTGGTCCTTCAAACGGTGGGCATGTTCTTCCTTTCATCGGCGCTGAAAGAGAAGAACCTTGGGCATGCCGCACTGGGGGCGTTCGGCGTCCTCCTGGCTGCTTGGCTCGGCCAGCTCGTGGATGCCAGAGGACACCAGCGTCCCTTCAAGACACGGAGGTTCATCTTGAGCGTCTGTCTCTCGTTCGCCCTCGTGCTCGCCCTGCCCGATCCCTTCTAGGCGCCCGCCTTGGGTTGCCCGGCTTGGGCGCCCGACCTGACAAAGCGGCTGACCAGCACCGAAGTGGGGCCCGCCCGGGATTCCCCGCCGGGGCCTGCCCGATGCGCATCCCGCCTTTCGCCTCCTGCATCCCGCATCCGGCCGCGTACCTTTCGCCTCCCGCATCCCGCCTTTCGCCTCCCGCTGGGCAGCGAATCGGCGGCCCCAACGTCGCTCCCTAGGTTGAGGACTCTGTCAGTGGCTTCGTAGATGATCAGGCGTATGACACATGGTTCCCGAGATGCCCTGCGCGCTCTCGCCTTGCAGCATCTGTCTCCTGAGGCTGCCGAGAAGTGGCTTGGTCTGCTTCGCCCTGGTGTGCGCCTCGGGGCAGCAGCCGGCATTGACGATGCAGTCGGCCGACTCGGCGGCCACCCGGCCTTGCCGACCACCTCGCAGTGGCCGGTGTGGGAAGGCCACGGCCCGCTGTCGTTCATCGCCTCGATCGACTGCGCCGTCCTGCCGACGCCTGCGTCGGACATCGACCTGCCCGTGGCGGGGACCCTGCTGTTCTTCTATTTCGACGGGCAGTTGGACGGCGGCGATGCTCTTGTTCTGGCTGAGCGGCGGGAGAGCTGGGCGGGCGCCCGCGTGCTCTATGTGGCGGCTGACGAGAAAGTGGCGGAGCGTGGGGCACCTGCGGGGCTCAAGCCGTATCCGGTGGTGCCGCTTACCGCTCGGGTGGAGATGACAGCGGCCGAGCCCTGGCATCCGTCGGTGCGGGCCGTCTTCGCCCCGGATGCTCCGCTGGGGAACCGGTACGACCACCCCGTCTGCTCGCAGGAGTTCCTCGACGCGTTGTGGGAGTTCGACGACGAGGTGGGGCATCAGATCGGCGGCCACGCCCACTCGGTGCAGAACCCCGTGGAGATGGAAATCGCGGAGGCAGTTCTGGGCGGCGAGGTGTCGTGGGACGACCCCCGGTTGTCGCAGGAGGCGGGCAACTGGGTGCTGTTGGCCCAGTTCGACAGCGAGGACACCGCGGACATGATGTGGGGCGATGCCGGAGCCCTGTACTGGCTGATCCGCCGGGACGATCTGGCCGAGCGGCGCTTCGAGCGGGCGATGTTCACCTGGCAGTGCAGCTGATGGCCGTGGCGGCGCCTCCCGCTCGGGGCGCTCAGTACCCATGGAGCCCGCCGAGTGGGGGCGCTGCCCGCGGCGCTGCGCGCGCCGCTGCCGCTGAGCTGTCCGGGATATGGATGTCGGCGGCCCCATGCACCGTCGAGCACCCGGCCGGGCGGCCCAGGCGGTCCAGGCGGCCCGGACGGCCCGGACGGCCCTCATTGCGATCACGGTGGTCATGAGAAGCCTGGACATCCTGGAACCAGGCATCGACCGCCCCCCGCACCGACCAAGATCCCACCCGATCGTGCGGTCGGACGGGATCTCGTCACCCTTCCTGAGCGAACGCAAGAACAGTCGTGTCGTGGGCCGTTCACGAGCGGGTCGAACCTGCGGCTGCCGATGCTTCGGCAGGGCTTCCCAACGGCTGGGAGCCGATCGTCCCCAGTACCTGCGAAAGGCGTCTACATCCCGCCGTGGTGGATGACCTCAAGCCACATCGCAAGCTCTGACGCGTCCGACTTGTAGGAGGAGTGCTTGGGGGTTTCGAGGGCTTCTCGCACAGCCTGGTAGCGAGCCACAAGGTCATCGGCCACCCGCAGGGTTACCGTCGGCAGCTGGTCGTTGATGACCTGCCCCCACGGGTAATCCGTCCCTTCATCGTGCAGCCCCTCCACCGGCAGGACTTCGTGACAGGCGAACCAGCAGATCAGATCGGGTGCGTACGCGATGAGATGACCAGGCCCTTCGCGACGCCGCTTCGGCAGCGAATCCAGGGCCGCGCGCGCCGCGCGCCGCGCCTCCACGGCTCGCATCACCCCGACCGGACTCATCCGGTCATGGAAAAGGCCGAGATAGAGAGGCGAGGAGATGTCGCTCCACAAGGCCTCCAGTCCCTCGTCGTCGACGACCAGATTGGCCGCGTCCGGCCGTGGCGACGCCGACAGGCACGCGAGGCCCCGCGTGACATCAGCCATCGAGAAGATCCGCCCTTGCGGCCCGGCGGTCGCACCGCGCCTGGGGTCGAAGTAGCCCTGCCGCTCCCAGTCCATGTCCATGAGCCGTCTGATGTGGGGGCATCGGATCAGGCGGTCTTGGGCAGCGACAGAATTCAGGCAGCCGTCCGCAGTGTCGTAGAGGTGTCGCGCCTGCGCCCTCGCCGGGCCGCAAACGATCTCGACACGGACCGTGGACCAGGCCAGGCGCTCGGGCGTCGGGGACTGCGCCATCTCTGCGATGATCTTCAACCGCTGGAAGCCGTCGATGCACTCGGCCCCACTGACGTGCAACGCCTCGGCGAACCCGCCAGGCCTGTTGTTGACCAGCTCCGCCGCCGCTGCGCCGAGCACGATATGGCCCACCGCCCCGAAATCGGTGGGCCGGTCCCGGAGGATGTCGGCGAGGCAGCGGTTGGCCTGACTTCCCCGGAGGTAGCCGCGCCGCGCCTGCAACTTCCGGGCGGCGTCCGGCGCTGCCGCCAGCGGGGCCAGATCGGACGCCAGTACTTCCACGATCCAGCCGTGGGCAATCTGGACGGCGCTTCGGAACCTGAGAGTGAAGTCGGGGCCGGCTTCGGCCTGGAACTCCCACTCGGAAGGCAAAAAGTGTGCATTCACGGCCTGCCAACCCTTACGGAGCTGGACAGTGTCGGCTCGCTCCGGCACGGCGCCCGGACGGCGCAAGGACATACCCCTTCCGTGCCACATCCCTGGCTACGGGTGCAGCGAGTCGTGAGGGCGGAGGACGCACCTCCCCCGTTCCCGGATTCCGCCGCATCACCGCTCTCGTACGCCCCGACCTCAACCTCGACCGACGGGTCGCGTGGTCGCACAGCCGGCCCACGGCACTTCGCGCGGGGGCCGTCCCTCGGCCCGACGTGGGCCGTCCCTCGGCGCGATCCCTCGGCCCGACGTGGGGCGTCCCTCGGCGCGATCCCTCGGCCCGATGTGGGGCGTCCCTCGGCCCGACGTGGGCCGTCCCTCGGCCCGACGTGGGCCGTCCCTCGGCGCGATCCCTCGGCCCGATGTGGGGCGTCCCTCGGCCCGACGTGGGGCGTCCCTCAGCCCGACGTGGGGCGTCCCTCAGCCCGACGTGGGCCGTCCCTCAGCCCGACGTGGGCCGTCCCTCAGCCCGACGTGGGGCTGCGCGAGTCGTATGCGCAAGCAGCCGCCGCCCGATTCGCGGCAGAGGCCACGACCGGAGGCCGGGTGCGTTGGGGAACCGTCACGGGCAACGGGTGGGTGCCCGCCTGCCGGATCGACCCGGCCCCCGCAGCATGTCCGCGGTTCCGCCCCCGGCGGCGACCGCCGGTGACCGGATTGATCGCGCGGCCTGGCCGTACGTAGGGCAGCCCAGTGTTCGAGGCGGCGCCTTCTCAGGCATGCCGAGCCCACAGGGCGACGAACGCGATGTAGGAGATGGCGGCGGTGGCCACGAACCAGAAGTACGGATCGCCGCTTCTCCCTGATGCCAGGCCACCGATGAAGGCGCAGAGATTGCCCACGGTAAGCACCACGCCCGTGCCGGCCCAGGCCCGCCCCGAGATCCGGGCGAAGCGCTCGTCGGGAGCCTTTGCAGTGAGGCCCTGATACGTCTCGCTCCGCCGTCCCAACAGCATTAAGGCCAGACTGCAGACCGCCAGGATCCCAAACGTCACCAGGCCTATGGCGAGGCGGCCGCCAAGAGTCGCGGCCACGAGGCAGGCGCCACCGACGGCGAGGAAGAAGCCGGGAACGGACCGCCTGGCTGTGTTACTGGTCATCTGCTGAGCTCTCCTCGACATGAAACATCTCCTCAACGCTGACTTCGAAGAACTTGGCCATGGACATGGCGAGCGGCAGGGAGGGCGTGTAGCGCTCGGTCTCGATGGCGTTGATGGTTTGCCGCGAGACTCCCAGGGCTGTGCCTAGCCGGCCCTGGGAGAGCCCTCGTGACGACCGCAGTTTCCTGACGCTGTTTCGCACGTGTAAAGCCTACTTGACACCCTTCAGGGGTTGTCAAGCTAGCTTTACAGGCGGGACGGGGCTCGCACGGCGCCTCGGGCACCGCGTTCACCGCGCCGGCGGCCGCCAGGAATGGGTTCACCGCGCTGGCGGCCGCCCGGCACAGAAGGGCAAGCGCATCCCCAACTGCCCCTTCAAGGGCGCCTCTTGGGGGCGGGACGCAGAAGGGCGGAAGGAGTTCAGGCCCCCCACGGCGGATGCTGGTTGCGGGGCCCCGCATCAGTCTGAGGATCGGAGTCACCGTGTCGGCGAGGCCGGCATACCGGAGGCAGAGGTCGCGTCAACAGGACTGCGTACACAGGGGTAGCTCGCCCCAACTGCCGGCAGGAGCCGCCCATTTGGCAGCCCGGCACGCCTCGCGTTCCCTACGATGTCCGGCGCCGCACCGACGTACCGGCGATCCGGGAAGGGCTGACGGTGCCCGATGGGACCGGCCTCGGACAACAACGGTGCTGCGGGCCCTGCGAATTCCTCCCATCGGGCCGCAGCGACACAACGGCAGCCCCCACCCGGCCGAAGACCCGCGCGCGAACCCCGAACAGGGCGCCGGAAACGACAAAGATCCCGCCCGATCAAGATGATCGGACGGGATCTCGTCAACCGAACCTGAGCCAACTCAAGAACAGTCGTTGTTGTGGACCTGAGGGGATTCGAACCCCTGACCCCCTCGATGCGAACGAGGTGCGCTACCGGACTGCGCCACAGGCCCTTGCAACGAGTGAAACCTTAGCACCCGGAAGGGAGTGGTTGGAAATCCGTTCCTCGCTGGTCAGCGGGAGGGGCTTCATTCGTTGGCGGCGCGGGGCCGGTCCTCGTCCGCGTACTGGTCGAAGAGCGGGGTCCGGTGCCGGCCCGGGCCCGAGCGCTGCTTGGGGGACTCGTCGGTGGTGGGGGCGAGGGGCGGGGTCGGGTCCGCCGTCGAGGAGCGGGCCGAGGACCAGGTGTCCGGCGCACCCAGGTCGATGCTGCCGGTGGCGCGCGGGGCGACCGGCGCGGTCACGTACGTGGGCAGCGGGACCGGCACCGGGTCCCAGCTGGCCCCGCGCTCGGGCCCGCGCTCGCGCTGCTGGTCGACCCACTCCGCGTGGTCGGTCTGCTCGACCAGGGCGCGCCGTCCGGCCTCCTGCGGGGAGAGGGCGGGGGCGGGCGCGGGTTCGGGCACGGGGGCCGGGTGGTGGGACTCCGCTTCGTCGTCGGCCTCCGCGCCCGGCGCCGTGGCCCGCGCGCGCGGCCGGCTCTCGCGCAGTCGCTGCGCCGCGGCCTCGGCGCGACGGCGGTCCATGGTGAACGCGAAGCGCCGCCGCTCCTGAATGCGCAGGTGGACGATGTACGCGCTCAGCAGTGCGGCCGGGAAGGCCGGCGCCCACAGGAAGCCGAGGCCGCCGACCGCCGCCACGATCGCGCCCAGCGTGAAGGCGAGGAAGAGGACGACGGTGGTGCGTCGGCGCCGGGCGAGCACCGCGCTGCGCTGAGCGCGCCGGGCACGCTCGGCCGATGCCCCGTTCCCGGGGCGGACCACTCGCGGGCGCCGGGGGTCCCCGGTGGGGAGCTCACCGCGCTTCTGACGTTCCGGGCGCTGCTCCTGACGTTCCGGGCGCTGTTCCTGACGCTCCCGCTGATCCCGCTGGTCCTCCCGCGCATCCCGCTGGTCCTGGCGGTCCTGGTGGTCCTGCGGGGCGGGGCGCCTGCCGCGGGCCTGGGGTACGGCGAACTCCCGGCCGCCGACGGGCTCCCCGGGGGTGGCGAGGGGTTCCGTGAGGGCGTCCGCTGGGGCGCCCGGTCCCGCCTCGGACTCTGCCTCATCGGCGGCCCGCTGGCGCAGCTCCTTGGCGTACCGGCGCTCCATGGCCGACCGCCCGGACAGCAGCCGGATGGCGGTGCTGAAGCGTTCCGTCGGGCGTGCCTCGTTGAGCTCGTCCTGCCTGCGGAGCCACATCGGCACCAAGTAGGCGGCCCAGGCCCCGACGATGACTGCGTAAATGAGGCCGCTGCTGCTCACACACCACACCGTAGAGGGAGGGGCGCGCGGGGATACGCCAATTGAGCCGGTGTGTCGCACGATCTGGCTGATATCACTGGATTTTTTTGTGATTTCTCAGATCGTTCGACGAGACGAGCGGATCGGATCCGTATCCGACCCGGATCGGGTCCCGGTCGAATTCGAACGTTTATTTTATTTACCGGGTCGGGAGTGCCGTGCCCGGCGCCACCGGGCGAGGAGGCCTTCGGGGACTTCGTCCGCGGTGAGCGCGTACACGAGGTGGTCGCGCCAGGCCCCGTCGATGTGGAGATAGCGCGGGCGCACTCCCTCCTCGCGGAAACCCAGCTTTTCCACGACCCGGCGGCTCGGCGCGTTCTCGGGGCGAATGCACACCTCCATGCGATGCAGGCCCATCGCGCGGAAGCAGTGGTCGACGGCGAGTGCGACGGCCGTCGGCATCACGCCACGGCCGGCCACCTCGCGGTCCACCCAGTACCCGACGTGGGCCGAGCACATCGAGCCCCAGGTGATCCCGGCGACCGTGAGCTGGCCCACCAGCTGGCCCTGGTACTCGATGACGAACGGCAGCATGCGGCCCGCGTTGGCCTCGGACCGCAGATGGCGGACCATCTGCCGGTAGGTGGGACGCTGCGCGAAGGGCGCGCCCGGCGCGGGCGGCGGAACCGTCGCCTCCCAGGGCCGCAGCCAGTCGCGGTTGCGCCGGTTGACCTCGCGCCAGGCCCGCTGGTCGCGCACCTTTATGGGGCGGAGGACCACATCGCCCTCCGCCAGCTCGACCGGCCAGGAAGGAACGTTCAGCTCGGGCTCCCCGCGGGTCTGGGGTGGTCGCCGCCGCGGATCTGGTCCACGGCGTGCCGCAGGATCCGCTCCAGGACGGCGAGCCCGTCGCGTACGCCGCCGGACGATCCTGGCAGGTTGACGATCAGGGTGCGCCCGCCCGCCACTCCGGCGAGGCCGCGGGAGAGGGCGGCCGTGGGCACCTTGGCCAGGCCCTCGGCGCGGATGGCCTCGGGGATCCCGGGGACGTCGTAGTCGATGACGGCGCGGGTGACCTCGGGGGTGCGGTCGGTCGGCGAGAGGCCGGTGCCGCCGGTGGTGACGATCACGTCGTACCCGGCGGCCGCTCCGGCGCGCAGCGCCTGCTCCACCGGGTCGCCGTCGGGCACGACCAGCGGCCCGTCCACGGCGAAGCCCATCGCTCCCAGGCCCTCGGCGAGCAGTGGTCCGCCCGTGTCCGCGTACACGCCGGCGGACGCCCGGTTGGACGCCGTGACGACGAGGGCGGCGTACGGCGCGAGCAGCGCCTCGCCGAGGTCTTCGCCGCCCCGCGGGAAGGGCGCCGTGGACTGCGGTCCCGGGCGCGACGGGACACGGCCTGCCTGAGGGGGCGTCATGACGCGGCCGTTCCGGGCCGGTTCCAGTGGCCGGACTTGCCGCCGGTCTTCTCCTCGACCCGGACGTCGGTGATGACGGCGGCCTTGTCGACCGCCTTGACCATGTCGACGACGGTGAGCGCGGCCACCGACACGGCGGTCAGCGCCTCCATCTCGACACCCGTGCGGTCCGTGGTCTTGACCGTGGCCAGGATCTCCACCGCTTCGTCGGTGACCGCCAGGTCGAGCTTCACGCCGGAGACGGCCAGCGGGTGGCACAGCGGAATGAGGTCGGGGGTGCGCTTGGCGCCCATGATCCCGGCGATGCGCGCGGTCGCGAGGGCGTCACCCTTGGGCACGCCCTCGCCGCGCAGGAGCTCCACCACGCGCGGCGAGACCAGTACGCGGCCGCTCGCGCGGGCGGTGCGTGCGGTGACGTCCTTCTCGGAGACATCGACCATGCGGGCCGCGCCCGCCTCGTCGATGTGCGTGAGCCTGCTGTGCGTCGTACTCATTCGGTGGCGCTCCCGGTACGGCTTCTGTGGGCAGACACCGTACCCCCACCGGCCGCCGCTCAGCCGAGCAGGACCACGTCCACCTCGCTGTCGGGCTCCGCCGATGTGGTGTCCTCGGGGATCACGATGAGGCAGTCGGCGAGCGCGAGCGCCGCGATGAGATGCGATCCGGTGCCGCCGACGGGGCTGACTGTGCCCGACTCCGCGTCGTAGGTGCCGCGCAGGAACTGGCGCCGGTCGGCGGGCGACGACAGCGCCTTGCCGGTCTTCAGGGCGGCGCGCACGGTGGGCCGGTGGATGTCGTCCAGGCCCATCAGGGTGCGGATCGCGGGGCGTACGAACAGCTCGAAGGAGACGTAGGAGGAGACCGGGTTGCCGGGCAGCGCGAGCAGTGGGGTGTGGTCGGGGCCGATCGAGCCGAAGCCCTGCGGCTTGCCGGGCTGCATCTTCAGCTTGCGGAAGTCGATGCCGCTGCCCGGCTCGTCCTCGTCTCCTACGGAGGACAGCGCCTCCTTGACGACGTCGTACGCGCCGACACTGACCCCGCCGGTGGTGACCAGCAGGTCGGCGCGGATCAACTGGTCCTCGATGGTGTCGCGCAGTACCGCCGCGTCGTCGGTGACCGCGCCGACCCGGTAGGAGATGGCGCCCGCGTCCCGGGCGGCGGCGGCCAGGGCGAAGCTGTTGGAGTCGTAGATCTGGCCGTCGCCCAACGGCTCGCCGGGCTGGACCAGTTCGCTGCCGGTGGAGAGCACCACCACGCGCGGGCGCGGCCGTACGGTGACGGTGCCGCGGCCGATCGCGGCGAGCAGCCCGATCTGGGGCGGGCCGAGCACGGTGCCGGCCGCCAGGGCGAGGTCGCCCGCCTGGACGTCGCTGCCGCGGGCGCGGACATGGGCGCGCGCCTCGGCGGCGCGGTGCACCCGCACCTCGCCGCTCGCCCCTTCGGGGGCGGCCCCCGCCGGGCGCATGGCGAGGGCGGCGCCCTCACCTGACCCGCCGTCGGTCCACTCGACGGGGACGACGGTCTCGGCGCCGGGCGGCAGCGGGGCGCCCGTCATGATCCGGGCGGCCTGGCCGGGGCCCACGGTGGGCAGCTCTCCGCTGCCCGCCGCGACATCGCCGATGACGGTGAGCACCGCGGGGAACTCCTCGCTGGCGCCCGCGACATCGGCGACGCGCACCGCGTAACCGTCCATCGAGCTGTTGTCGAAGGGCGGCAGCGCGACAGGCACCATGACGTCCTCGACCAGGACACAGCCCTGGGCGTCGGGCAGTTGCAGCTCGATGGGTTCGAGCGGGCGGACCGCGGCGAGGATGTCGTCCAGGTGCTCGTCCACCGACCAGATCGTGTTGCTCACGGGTGCCTACATCTCCTCGGTGACGTACCGGCGAAGCCAGGCCTTGAAGTCCGGGCCCAGGTCTTCACGTTCGCACGCCAGTCTGACAATGGCGCGCAGATAGTCTCCGCGATCACCCGTGTCATAGCGACGGCCCTTGAAGACGACTCCGTGCACCGGGCCGCCGATCGACTCGTCCGCGGCCATGTGCTGGAGGGCGTCGGTGAGCTGGATCTCGCCGCCGCGGCCGGGCTCGGTGGTGCGCAGTACGCCGAAGACCGCCGGGTCGAGGACATAGCGGCCGATGACGGCGAGGTTGGAAGGCGCGTCGGCGGGCTCCGGCTTCTCGACGAGCCCGGTGACCCGGACCACGTCACTCTCCGCGGTGGTTTCGACGGCCGCGCAGCCATAGAGGTGGATCTGCTCGGGGTCGACCTCCATGAGGGCGATCACGCTGCCGCCCTCGTGCTCCTGGATCTCCACCATCCGCGAGAGCAACTGGTCACGGGCGTCGATCAGGTCGTCGCCGAGCAGCACCGCGAAGGGCTGGTCCCCCACGTGCGGCGCCGCGCACAGCACCGCGTGGCCGAGGCCTCGCGGGTCCCCCTGGCGTACGTAGTGCATGGTCGCCAGGTCGCTGGACTGCTGCACCTTGGCGAGCCGGTCCGCGTCGCCCTTGCGGGTCAGCGCCGACTCCAGTTCGTAGTTCCGGTCGAAGTGGTCCTCAAGGGGACGCTTGTTGCGGCCGGTCACCATGAGCACGTCCGACAGGCCCGCCGCCACCGCCTCCTCCACCACGTACTGAATGGCCGGCTTGTCCACCACCGGCAGCATCTCCTTCGGCGTGGCCTTGGTGGCCGGAAGGAACCGGGTGCCGAGCCCGGCGGCGGGGATGACAGCCTTGGTGATCCGAGGGGGCGACTGAGTCATGCGGGCACCCTATCCGCTGCGTATGTGCGGAAGATTATTCTCCGGTGAATTCGCTCTCTTAACCGCGCATTTGAGGGGATCGCAGAAATACGGTGAGTGATCACATGACCGAAAAGGCACGCTTGCGGCGCAGTCTCCTCGATGCCAGGAAGGGGCGGACGGCCGACGACCTGCTCACGGCCTCGCTCAGGCTCGCCGACCGGGCGTTGGCGCTGCCGGAACTGGCGGGGGCCGGCACGGTGGCCGCCTACATCTCGGTGGGCAGCGAGCCGGGCAGCCGCGCCCTCGTCCACTCCCTGTACGCCCGGGGCGTACGGGTGCTGCTGCCAGTGCTGCTCGCGGACAACGACCTGGACTGGGCCGCCTATGCGGGGCCCGAGCGCCTGGTGCCCGCCGGGCGCGGACTGCTCGAACCCGACGGCGAACGGCTCGGGCCGGACGCCGTGACGGCAGCGGACGCCGTGCTGCTGCCCGGTCTCGCGGTGGACGCGCGCGGCATGCGGCTCGGCCGCGGCGGCGGTTCCTACGACCGGGCCCTGGCCCGCATCGAGGCGTCCGGCCACACGCCGGCCCTGGTGGTGCTCCTGTACGCGAACGAGGTGGTCGCGCGGGTTCCGGTGGAACCGCACGACCACCCCGTGCAGGCGGTGGTCACCCCCGAGGGAGTGACACGCTTTTCGGCCTGAGCCGGTCTGAGGCGGTCTGAGCCGGTCTGAGTCGGCCTGAGCCGGCCGAGCGGCGCGGCGCCGAGTCGGCGTATCCGCGCCGCGTCGGTCCAGCCGAGCCGGCCCAGCCCAGTCGGCCGGGCCGCGCCGAGTCGGCCGGGCCCAGCGAAGGCCCGTACTACGGCGTGAGCGTCAGCGTGTCGACCGTCGACGCGTCGACCGCCTTCCCGCTGAACGACCAGTCGAGGAGCTCGCCCTTGGCCCACTTCTCGGTCTGGTCCGAGTAGTGGGCGCTGTAGGCGTGGCCCGATGCGCCGGTGAGGTTGATCCACTTGGACTTGTCGAGGTCCTTGAGGTTGACGACCATCCGCATCGAGGGGACCCAGGTGACGCCGTAGTCGCCGCTCGCCGCGTTCCAGCCGGTGGCGTCGACCGCGGCTTCCCCGCCGCCCAGGTTCCACGGGCCGCGGTTGAGGACGTACCGCAGGAAGCCGGGGCCCTCCTTGCCGAGGGTCTGGTTCTCCAGCGTCAGCTGGTGCAGCCGGCCCCAGGTCCAGGTCGTGGTGTCCTTGCCGAGCTTGGCGGTCAGCTCCCAGCGGGCGTCCTTCATGGCCCGCGCGAGCAGCTGGTCGCGCGTCGTGGTGGCCTTGTCCAGACGCGTCGCGGGCGCCTTCCACCAGGTGTTGTTCTGGTCGTTGAAGATCTTGCGGACGACCTCGAACCACCGGTCGCCGCCGTCGGGCTGCGCCGAGTCGCCGTCGCGCTCGCCGCACTCCCAGACCTTCTTGTCGGGGTCGTCGACCGGGCCCGTGCCGGCCGGCGGCGTCACGTACAGGCACTCGCCCTTGGGGCGCAGCTCCTTGGGCAGCTTGTTGCCGAACGCCAGCTTCAGGACGTTGCGCCACACCGAGTTGAAGTAGGCAGCGGCCGCCGAGTCGTTCTCCTGGGTGTAGTCCCAGCCTTCGAGGAGCTTCTGCGCCTCGCGCACCGAGGGGTCCGACACGTCGATCTTCAGCAGGGCGGGCGTCAGGAGCGCGGCGATCTCGCTGCTGTTGTCCATCTGCATCTTCTGCATGTCCTCGGTGGAGATCTTCCCGCCGCCCTTGATCTTCGACTCGATGAGGTCGTTGATCCGCTGGCTGCGGGTGCCGTAGCCCCAGTCCTTGGTGAGCAGGTACGGGTACTTCTTCTCGTCGATCACGGCCTGGTTGGCGGTGACGATGAAGCCCCGCTTGGGGTTGTACTCGTACGGCAGCGCGTCGAAGGGGACGTAGTCCTTCTTCCACGTGTACTTGGAGTCCCAGCCGGGCGCCGGCATGGTGCCGTCGACGCCGTCGGCGCGGACCGGGATCCTGCCGGGCGCCTGGTAGCCGATGTTGCCCTTGGTGTCGGCGTAGATCAGGTTCTGCGCGGGCACCTCGAAGTCCTTGGCGGCGCTGCGGAAGGACTTGAAGTCATGGGCCTTGTCGAGCGCGAACACGGCGTCCATGGACTTGCCGGGGTCGAGCGCCGTCCACTTGAGGGCGACCGCGTAACCGGCGCCCCGGTCGGGGGCGGCGGTGTTGACGGGTGCCTTCTGGCCGACCGTCTCCAGCTCGTCGTCGCGGTCGGACACCAGGGGACCGTTGTTGGTCTCGCGGATGGTGATGGTCTTGTCGGGACCGCCGGCGACCTTGATGACCTCCTCGCGGGTGGCGAGGGGCTTCTCCTGGTCGTCGTAGAGGTAGTTGGAGCCGGAGATCTTCTCCAGGTACAGGTCGGTCACGTCGGCGCCGAGGTTGGTGAAGCCCCAGGAGACGTCCTGGTTGTGGCCGATGATCACGCCGGGCATGCCGGAGAAGGTGTAGCCCGCCACGTCGTAGGTGCACGTGCTGGACAGCTTCCGGCAGTGCAGGCCCATCTGGTACCAGAGCGAGGGCATCATCGGCGCGAGGTGCGGGTCGTTGGCGAGCAGCGGCATGCCGGTCGTCGTGTACTGGCCCGACACCACCCAGGAGTTGGAGCCGATGCCGCTGCCGTTGGGGCCGAGCAGCGCCGGGATCTTGTCCAGGGTGTCGGAGAGCGAGGAGAGCTGGCTCTGCATGCCCTTGAGCGCGTCCTGGGCGGTCCCTGACGCGCCGTCGGAGGCGGTGGGGGCGCGCTGGGGGTCGAACTTCCCGGTCGCCTTGTTGTACGAGCCCTGGTCGACGATGGGGCGGTGGGTGGCGGCCGGGTACGCCGGATACAGGTCCTTGATCTGCTGCGGGCTGAGCCTGCTCGTCATCAGGGAGCGGTCGATCTCGTCCTGCATGTTGCCGCGCAGGTCCCAGGCCATCGCCTTGAGCCAGGCCACCGAGTCGACCGGCGTCCAGGCCTCCGGCCGGTAGTCGTTGCTGAAGCTCAGGGCCGCGTACTCGACGGAGATGTCCTTGCCGTCCTTGCCCTTGAGATACGCGTTCACCCCCGCCGAGTACGCCTGGAGGTACTTCTTGGTGGCGGGCGACAGCTGGGTGTCGTACTCCTGCTGCGCGACCTTGCGCCAGCCCAGCGTGCGCAGGAAGGCGTCGGTGTCGACCTGGCCGCTGCCGAACATCTCCGAGAGCCGGCCCGAGGTCATGTGCCGGCGGACGTCCATCTCCCAGAAGCGGTCCTGCGCCTGGACGTAGCCCTGGGCCGTGAACAGGTCCGCGTCGTTGTCTGCGTAGATCTGCGGGACGCCGTAGTCGTCGCGCTTGACCTCGACCTTACCGAGCAGCCCGGGGACCTTGAGGGTGCCGGTGGTCTGCGGGAAGGAGGCGCGCACGGTACTGACTCCCCAGTACGCGCCGTAGGCGACGCCCGCGACCAGCGCCAGCACCAGGACGAGGACGAACAGCCTGAGGCGGCGGCCCCTCTTCCTGGTCGTCTTGCCGGCCGTCGTACCGGCGGAAGGGGCGGTTGTGGTGGCGGGCATCGCTGTCCTTCGAGGGGCAGGGTGGTCCAGGAGTACTGGGAGCAACCATAGGCGCAGCCACTGACGGCCCCGGACGCGGTGTCCGCGTTCACGTACGGGGACACCGGCGCGGGTCGGTGCGACGCGGTCCGTGCGTAAAGAAAGCGTCAAAGATTAGGTAAGGTAACGAAGTACCTTGGGCGGCAAAACGTTTCACCTGGTGTGCCCGAGGGCCCCCGGATGCGCACCAGGCGTCCCGGGATGCACGATTTTCATGGGGGTGCCTGCGGCGCCTGAGGGGAAGGATCGGCCACTGACTGTCCACCAGCTCAACGAACTCCTGCTCATCTGCTCGCTCGTCCTGCTCATCGCCGTCGCGGCGGTGCGCATCTCCTCACGCAGCGGGCTCCCCAGCCTGCTCCTGTATCTCGGCATCGGGATCGTGATGGGGCAGGACGGCCTCTTCAACGTCAGGTTCGACGACGCCGAACTGACGCAGGTGATCGGCTATGCCGCGCTCGTGGTGATCCTGGCCGAGGGCGGCCTCGGCACCAAGTGGAAGGAGATCAGGCCCGCGTTGCCGGCGGCCATGGTCCTCTCGCTCGTCGGCGTCGCGGTGAGCGTGGGCGTCACGGCGGCGGGCGCGCACTACTTGGTGGGCCTCGAATGGCGCCAGTCGCTCATCATCGGCGCGGTGGTGTCGTCCACGGACGCCGCGGCCGTCTTCTCCGTACTGCGCAAGGTGCCGCTCCCCTCGCGCATCACCGGCGTCCTGGAGGCCGAGTCCGGCTTCAACGACGCCCCCGTCGTCATCCTGGTCGTCGCCTTCTCCACACCGGGGCCGGTCGACTCCTGGTACCTGCTGGTCGGGAAGATAGCCTTGGAGCTGGCCATCGGCGCCTCGATCGGGCTGGCCGTCGGCTGGCTCGGATCGTACGGGCTGCGGCATGTGGCACTGCCCGCGTCCGGTCTCTATCCGATCGCCGTCATGGCGATCGCGGTGAGCGCCTACGCGGCCGGCGCGATGGCCCACGGCTCCGGCTTCCTCGCGGTGTACCTCGCGTCCATGATGCTCGGCAACGCCAAGCTCCCCCACTGGCCGGCCACCCGCGGCTTCGCCGACGGGCTCGGCTGGCTCGCCCAGATCGGCATGTTCGTCCTGCTGGGGCTGCTGGTCACCCCGCACAACCTGACCGACGACTTCTGGCCGGCCGTGATCATCGGCCTCGTCCTGACCATGGTGGCCCGGCCGCTCGAAGTCCTGCTCAGCCTGCTGCCGTTCCGGCTGCCGTGGCAGGAGAAGGCGTTGATGTCATGGGCCGGCCTGCGCGGCGCGGTGCCCATCATCCTCGCCACCATCCCGATGGTCTCCGGGATCGAGGGCAGCGAGAAGATCTTCAACATCGTCTTCATCCTGGTCGTCGTCTACACCCTGATCCAGGGTCCGACGCTGCCGTGGCTGGCCCGCAAGCTCCAGCTCTCCGACGCCGACGAGGCCGCCGACCTCGGCGTCGAATCGGCACCCCTTGAGCGGCTGCGCGGACACCTCCTGTCCGTCGCCATCCCCTCGACGTCGCGCATGCACGGCGTGGAGGTGCACGAGCTGAGGCTGCCGCCCGGCGCCGCCGTCACCCTGGTCGTGCGCGACGGCGCGAGCTTCGTGCCGGGGCCCACGACCATGCTGCGCCGCGGCGACGAGCTCCTGGTGGTCGCGACCGATCCGGTACGGGACGCGGCGGAATCCCGGCTGCGGGCGGTCGGCGAGGGCGGCAAGCTCGCGGGCTGGCTGGGCGCCGGCGCCCCGGCGGGCGCGCAGGCCCGCAACGCCAAGCCGCGGCGAACACCGCGTTAAGGGCGGGTGACGCCCCGTCGCGCCGGGTGAAGGCCCGATAAACACAGGCCGAAAGACGGCACTCCGTGCGGTTTCGTAGGCACGGAGTGCCAAACCTCTGTATCATGAAGGCACACCACTGATCGACCAACTCTGCCTGACGCAGAGCTGGCGCGACCGTATGGCGGTCGGGAGCTCCCCGCAGCAGCCCCCGGCATCTACCGCAGATCCGCGCAAGAGGACAGCTCTCGGCAACGCCCGCACCCACAATCCGTGCATGGGGCGCGCTACCAGGCGGCAGAAAGGCAAGGGGCCGTGGCATCCACGGTCACTTCTGACAAGCGGCCCGGTTACGGGCAGCTTCTGCGCACACCTGGCGCACTGTCCTTCCTCCTGCCCGGCTTCGCGGCCCGGCAGCCCTTCGCGATGCTCACCATCGGCATCCTGCTGCTCGTCCAGCACACCACCGGCTCCTACGGCGGCGCCGGAGCCGTGGCCGCCTTCACGGGCGTCTCCATGGCCCTGTTCGCCCCGCAGAGCGGCAAGCTCGCCGACCGCTTCGGTCAGCGCGCGGTGCTTGTGCCCGGCGTCCTGGTCCACGCGGCCTCGGTGTCCGCGCTGACCGCGCTGGCCCTGGCCGGCGCGCCCCTGTGGGTGCTGTTCGTCGCGGCCGTGCCCACCGGCGCATCGGTGCCGCAGGTCGGCCCCATGGTGCGGGCCCGCTGGGCCGCCAAGCTCGACGGCTCGCCCCTGATGGCGACCGCCGCCGCCTTCGAGTCCGTCACGGACGAGTTCACCTTCGTCATCGGCCCGGTCCTCGCGACCGCCCTGTGCACCAGCGTGCACCCGGCGGCCGGTCTGATCGCCGAGGCGACGCTGACCCTCGTCGGCGGCCTCCTGTTCGCGGCCCGGCGCGCCACCCAGCCGCCGGTACGCAGCGCCGCCGAGCACGAGCAGGCCGAGCACACCTCCGCGCTGTCCATCCCGGGCGTACGCGTCCTGGCGATGGCCTTCCTCGGCATCGGCGCGGTCTTCGGCGGCATGCAGGTTTCGCTGACCGCGTTCGCCGAAGAGATCGGCAACCCCGGCATCAACGGCATCCTCTATGGCATCTTCGCCGCCGGAAACATGCTGGCGGGCATCGCCTGTGGCGCCATCGCCTGGAAGTCCGCGCCCCGCGTCCGGCTGATCGCCGGCTACGCGGCGCTGACCCTGGCGGCCTCCGGCCTGTGGGCCGCGCACTCCGCACTGCTGCTCGGCGGCCTCGGCCTGATCGTCGGCCTGTGCATCGCCCCGGCCCTGATCACCGGCTACACCCTGGTCGAGACCCTGGTCCCGGCCACCTCGCGCACCGAGGCGTTCACCTGGCTGACCGGCGCGGTCGCCCTGGGCCAGGCCGCCGCCGTCACCGTGGCGGGACGCCTGACCGACGCGCATGGCTCGTCCGCCGGGTTCCTGGTGCCGATGGGAGGCACCGCGCTGGCCCTGGTCACGCTGCTCGCCCTGCGCTCGCGGCTCGCTCCGCCCGCTGCGGCACGTACCGTGGCGCGTGGCGTCGGTCACCGTGTTCCCGTCACGGTGGACTGATTCCGGGGAATACGTCACTATGGACCGTCGTTAGCACTCATCGAGTGAGAGTGCCAGGAGGAAGACAAGTGCCGACCTACCAGTACCAGTGCACCGAGTGCGGCGAGGGCCTCGAGGCGGTGCAGAAGTTCACCGATGACGCCCTGACCGTATGCCCGAACTGCGACGGACGCCTGAAGAAGGTGTTCTCGGCGGTCGGCATCGTCTTCAAGGGCTCCGGCTTCTACCGCAACGACAGCCGCGGCGCGTCGTCGAGCAGTTCGCCCGCGTCCGGCGCGGCGTCGAAGACCTCGACGTCGTCGGGCTCGGAGTCCAAGCCCGCCGCGTCGACGTCGAGCTCCGGCTCGTCCTCGTCGAGCGCGAGCCCGGCCGCCTGACCCACCGCCGCGCACCCGCACCACCCCCGTACGACCCATGCCCCGGAACGCGCTCGCGCGGCCGGGGCCGCACCACCCCCGCCGTGTGACGGCGGGGGTTTCGGCGTTCGGGCCCCCCGTTAGTGTGACCGGCATGACCAACGCAGAGATCGGCGTCATCGGCGGCTCGGGCTTCTACTCGTTCCTGGACGACGTCACCGAGGTCCAGGTGGACACTCCCTACGGCGCCCCCAGCGACTCCCTCTTCCTCGGCGAGATCGCCGGCCGGAAGGTGGCGTTCCTGCCCCGCCACGGCCGCGGCCACCATCTGCCGCCGCACCGCATCAACTACCGCGCCAACCTGTGGGCGTTGCGCTCGGTCGGCGTGCGCCAGGTCCTCGGCCCGTGCGCGGTCGGGGGCCTGCGCCAGGAGTACGGGCCGGGCACGCTGCTCGTGCCGGACCAACTGGTGGACCGTACGAAGGGGCGCGCCCAGACCTTCTTCGACGGGCTGCCCCTGTCGGACGGCACCGTCCCCAACGTCGTCCACACCACGTTCGCCGACCCGTACTGCCCCGACGGCCGCAAGGCCGCCCTGGCCGCGGCCGACGGGCGCGGCTGGCAGGCCGTGGACGGCGGCACCATGGTCGTCATCGAGGGCCCCCGCTTCTCCACCCGCGCCGAATCACGGTGGCACGCGGCGATGGGCTGGTCCGTGGTCGGCATGACCGGGCACCCCGAGGCCGTCCTCGCCCGCGAACTGGGGCTCTGCTACACCTCGATGTCCCTGGTGACCGACCTGGACGCGGGCGCCGAGACCGGCGAGGGCGTCTCGCACACCGAGGTCCTGCGGGTGTTCGGCGAGAACGTGGCGCGGCTGCGCGACGTGCTCTTCGACGCGGTCGCCGCCCTCCCCGCCACCGAGGACCGCGCCTGCCTGTGCACCCACGTGCACGACGGATGGGACCTGGGCATCGAACTGCCCTGACTGCCTTTGGCGACGCTGCTCTGCCTGGGGGGGCGGGGCTGCCTGGCTGCTTCGGGGGCCTCGGGGTGCCCTGGCTGCTTCGGGTGCCCCGGCGGCTTCGGGGCGGGCCGGTGGCCTGGTCGCGGGGCCGTGGCTCACCGCAGAGAGGGCCGGTGGCTCGCCGCAGTGGGTCCGGTGCGCTCGCTGCGGTTGGGGCGCGAACTCCCCTTACGGGTGAGCGAGTTGTCCACATGTGGGCAGTGGTCCACAGGCCACGGCGGAATCTCGCGGAGCGGAGGATCGTGAGGGGCGTCCGAGCAGCACAGGCACTCCACGATCGGCAGTGGTCACCATGTCCGCGAAGCCCACAGCATCGGCGCCCGACACCACGTCCGCACCGGCGCCCGGCCCCACCTCCGCACCGGGGCCCGCCCCGTCCACCTCCCGCACCCCCTCCCCCGCTTCCCCCGCTTCCCCGGCTCTCCCCTCTTCCCCCGCTTCCTGCACCGCCTCACGCACTCATCGCCCCCTTCCCTTCCTGCCTCCCGTGCCTGCGCCTGAGCCCGGCGGGGTGCCCCTGTTCCCGCCCTTGCGGGTGCGCGGCGGGAGGCAGTCGCTGCGGCGCGCGATGCGCAGGCGGCGACGGGCGGTGGCCGCGGGGCTCGCCGTCACGGCCGCGGCACTGGCGGTCTCCAGCCCGCAGGCCGCCGAGCGTACGCAGTCGGTCGCGACGCCCGCCCCACGTGAGCGAGGGCCCGCGCGAGAGGCCGCGGTCGTGTCGGCGCCGGTACGGATCGCGGACGCGGAGACCGTACGGCTGCTGAGGCCCGGCGACCGGGTCGACGTGATCGCATCCGCCAACTCGCCATCGGCGGGCTCCGACACGGCTCGCGTGGTGGCAATGAACGCCAGGGTCACGGGAGTTCCGGCCGTGCGCGGCGGCGCTCCCGACGCGGGCGCGCTGGTCGTCCTCGCCGTGCCGCGCGAGACCGCCCGGGTGCTGGCGGGCGCGGGCACCACGTCCCGGCTGGCGGTGACCCTGTGCTGATTCGCACGGCCGAACGGTCAAGTCACCAGTTCGCATGCATGGATTGGACAGCACAGGTCCGCCCTGTCCAAGGTGGCGCAGGAGTTTGCTCCGCCCCCTGCACATGCGAAGAAGGGCTCATTGGTGAGCGAGGACAAGACAAGCGTGATGGCCGGCTTCAAGGCCTTTTTGATGCGCGGGAACGTGATCGACCTGGCTGTCGCCGTGGTGATCGGCGCCGCGTTCACCAACATCGTGAACTCGGTCGTGAAGGGCGTGATCAACCCGCTGGTCGGCGCGTTCGGCACGAAGAACCTGGAGAGCTACAGCTCCTGCCTGAAGGGCCCCTGCACCGGCGACTCGGGCATCCAGATCCTCTGGGGCGGGGTGCTCAGCGCCGTGCTGAGCTTCCTCATCACCGCTGCGGTCGTGTACTTCCTGATGGTGCTGCCGATGGCCAAGATCCTGGCCAGGCGGGCGGCGCACGACAAGGCCAAGGAAGGGGTGCGCGAGACGATGGAGGTCAGCGAGCTGGAGGTGCTGAAGGAGATCCGCGACACCCTGATCGCCCAGCGCGGCCCGAGCTCCGGCTCCCACCCGGACACCGGACCGGGCACGGGCCCCGGTTCCGGCCCAGGTTTCGGGACCGGTTCCGGCCCGACTGCCGGGCCCGCGGGGTCCTAGATCCCGCGCGTACGGCGCGTACGGCGCGTAAGGCGCGCACGGCGCGCACGGCCCGCACGGCGCGCACGGCCCGCACGGTGCGTACGGCTCAGATGTGGTGGGGCGGCTTCTCGTCGAGGAAGCGGGCCAGGTCGGCGGCGCTGCCCGCGGACGCCGGCCGCTCGCCCCAGCCACGGTCCGTGTCGTCGGCGGACTGCTGGTCGAGCGGATCGTCGAAGTCCAGCCTCGGCTTGGGCTGCTCCTTCGGCTTCTTGGGCGCTGATTCCCGGTCGCGCGGTCCGGGGGCGGGGGCGGTGCTCATGCCTCCAGGGTACGGCTGGTGGCGGCGCCGCCCGGTTCGGCGCCGCCTCGATCGACGCTGCGAAGATCGGCGCTGCGAAGACCAACGCTGCGAAGGTCGGCTCCGCGCGGATCGGCGTCCCCCCGGTCAACGGTCCTTCGGGTCGAGTGCCCACAGGCCCAGTACGACGAGGAACGACAGGCACAGGAATCCCGCGCCCCACCACGCGGTGCCGGTGTTGCCTCGCATCCACTCGTTGACCACCACGGTCAGGCCCCACAGCTGGCCGATGACCACGCTGATGGCGAGGGTGAGGCGAGCGGTCAGCTTCGACGAGCGTTCCGGCTCCTGCTCGCTCCCGGCGCCCGGCCCCGGCCCGGTGTGCCGGACGCGGGGGTCGCCGTACCCGCTGGTCGGCCGGATCTGCGGATACCGCTCGTGGACCGGCCGGTTGAGCCGGGGCTGTGCGGAGCCCGGGGTGTACGAGGGTCGCGAGGGGACCGCGAAGCCCTCCTCCGCGCCGGCCCCGACGCGGCGACCGATGGCCGCACCACCGGCCGCACCACCGGACGGACCTCCGGCCGCACCACCGGACGGTCCTCGGGCCGCACCACCGGGCGGACCTCCGGCCGGACCTCCGCCCTGGCCGCTGTCCGCGAGCCCCTTCTTAAGGCCGCTCGGCCCGCCCCTCGGGCCGCCGCTGCTACCGCCCCTCGGGCCGCCGCTCAAGGGGTTGCCGGGGCCACCGCTCAGGCCGTCGTCGGCGTGGGCGTGTGGGTGGGGGCCGCCTTCGCCGCCGCCGGGGTGCGCGTTCCCTTCGGTGCTCATGTCCGGTCACTCCACTGGGTGCTCATGTCCGCTCGCTCCTCCGGGGGCTCATGTCCGCTCCCTCTGGGCCGACTTGGCGTTCGCGGCGGGGCAGCCCATGCGGGCCGCCATGTCGGGTCGCTTGTCGGCGAACTGCCGGCACACGGCGTCCTTGGCGCTCTCCCCTGAGCGCGCCGTGGCCACCGCCCAGACACTGCCGTCGGCCCTTTCGACGAGCAGCACCTTGGGCAGCGGCCGTGGCGGCGGTCCGGCGGTGACCTCACCGGTGCGGGCGTCGAAGACGCCTTCGTGGCAGGGGCAGTACAGCTCGCCCTCGGTGCCGCGGTCCTCGCGCCACAGCACCCCGCAGGCCAGGTGCGTACAGACGGCGGAGTACCCGACGAGGGTGCCGTCCTTGAGGCGGACGGCGACCGCCCGGTCGTCCTCGCCGGGAAAGCGGAAGGCCATGGACTCGCCACGGGCGAGCACGGGCGCGACGCGCTTGGCCTCGGGCGGGCCGTCGCTGTCGCCGTGCCGGTGCAGCACTCCCCCGGCGACGGCGAGCCCACCGACGGCGAGGCCGCCCGAGACGGTGGCGACGATGCGCAGGTAGTCACGGCGGGTGGAGAGGGAGTCGGCGGCGATGCGGTCGTGCAGGGCGGTCTGCGCGGGATCCGCGCCCGGGTCGGGGGCGGCCGGCGACTGGTCGGTGACGCTCATCGGGTGACGTCCATCCCGCTCACCCGTCGCCCGCCGCCGTCGGAGGTCACTTCGTTCACGGCTTTTCCATTCACCTCGACGATCGGCAGGCCGCCGGGCACCGGCCACTGGACCTTGTCGGCGGGCACGACCATGGCCACGCCGGTGGAGACGACGACATCGCCGAACGTGAAGGAGTCGGCGACCTGGACCCCGGGGCGCTCGGCGCGCAGCTCCTCGACGGTCCCGTAGAACAGCGCACCGGTCGGACAGACCGTGGCGCACATGGGGGCCAGACCGTAGGCGGTGCGGTCGTAGCAGAGGTTGCACTTCATCTGGAGCTTCGCCTGGAGGTCGATCTTCGGTACGCCGAAGGGGCAGGCGTTGACGCAGTTGGCGCAGCCGATGCAGCGGGTGGTGTCGGCCTGCTGCACCACACCGTCCGCGGTCACCAGGATCGCGTCGGCGGGACAGACCTCGGCGCACGGCGCGACCGGGTCCTCACAGTGCATGCAGACAGTGGGAAGGGAGGCGACGGAATGACCCTCGTCGGGATAGTCGAGATGGATCATGGACTTGCCGCGGTGCGAGTCGCACTCGCGGCAGGCGGACACACAGGCCTGGCAGCCGATGCAGCGCCCCGGGTCGATGAAGATCGTTCTGCCCATCATGGCGGACGTCAGCTCCTCTCCGCGGTGCCACGGCCCTGCGGGGACGTGGGGGGCAGGGGGTCGGTGCGCGAGACCTGGGTCGCCGGGTACGCCACGTGTCCCGGGGCGGTCGGCGGCGCCGGCACCTCGTCGATCCGCTCGGCGGCCTCGATACGACAGGCGCACACCTTGTACTCGGGGATCTTCGAGCGGGGGTCGAGGGCGTCGATGGTGAGCGCGTTGGCGGCCGTGGGGACGGGCCAGTGGTACGGGATGAACACGGTGTCGGGCCGGATCGCCTCGGTGACCAGCGCCGGAAACACCTCGCTGCCGCGCCGGGTCACCACGCGCACCGGATCACCGTTGCGGAAACCGTGCGAGGGGTGGACCTCCACCCAGGGCCGCGGCGTCTGCTCGACCAGCGCGCCGAGCCGACGGGTCTGGTTGCCGGACAGGAAGTGCGCCACCGTACGGCCCGTCGTCAGCGACATCGGATGGTCCTCGTCGTACGGATCCATCGGCGGATGCCACGCGACGACCTGCATGTGGATCTTGCCGTCGGGGTGTGCGGTCCTGCCGTCCTCGAACAGGCGCGGTGTGCCCGGGTGGTCGGTGGAGGGGCAGGGCCAGGCGATACCGCCGGTCTCCTCCAGTCGTTCGTACGTGATGCCGTAGTAGTCGTTGACCGTTCCGGACGATGCGAGGCGCAGCTCGTCGAACACGTCGCGCGAACCCTGATAGCTGAACTTGTCGCCCGCGCCCAGGCGTTGGGCCAGCCGGCACATCACCCACGTGTCGGTGCGTACCCCGGCGGGCGGTTCCTGCGCCTTGTTGTGCTTGACCACCCGCGCCTCCGCGTTGGCCATTACACCCTCGTCCTCGGCCCAGGTGGTGACGGGAAAGACGACATGTGCGTTGGCCGCGGTCTCGGAAAGGAAGAAGTCGAATTGAGCGTGGAACTCCAAAGCGTCGTAACCGGACTTCACCGTCGCGTAGTTGGGGAGGGAGACGAACGGGTTGTTGCAGATGCCGATCAGGCCGCGGATCTCGCTGCGTTGCATCTGCCAGACCATTTCCATCATCGAGGTGCCGGCCGGCGGGAGCTCGGTCTCCTCGATCCCCCAGATCTCGCAGATCTGCCGCCGGTGCTCCGGATTCGAGATGGAGCGCCCGCCAGGCAGCAGGTCGGACTTCTGGCCGTGCTCGCGTCCGCCCTGGCCGTTGCCCTGGCCGGTGATGGTGCCGTAACCGGCGCCCGGCTTACCGAGGTTGCCGGTCGCCGTGCACAGGTTGATGACGGTCAGGCAGTTCTCGACGCCCTGCGAATGGTGCTCGATGCCCCGGGCGTGCCAGGCCATCGCGCGGTCGGCGCCCGCGAAGGCCCGGGCGACCTGGACGACCTGGGACGCGGGGATCCCGCAGATGTCGGCGGCCACCTCGGGCGTGCAGTCGGCGACGGCGGCACGCACCTCGTCCCAGCCGGTGGTGCGTTCGGCGACGAACCGCTCGTCGACAAGGTTCTCCTCGATGACGACGTTCAGTACGGCGTTGAAGAAGGCGGCGTCGGTGCCGGGCTTGAGGGCGACGTGGATGTCGGCGGTGCGCGCGATGGCCGTCTCGCGCGGGTCGATCACGATCAGGGTGGCACCGCGGTCCCGGGCGCCCCACACGTACTGCGTCATGACGGGGAAGCACTCGCCGACGTTCGACCCGGCGATCAGCAGGCAGTCGGTGAGCAGGATGTCGGAGAACGGGTTGCCGGCCCGGTCGATGCCGAAGGCGAGTTTGTTGGCACCGGCCGCGGAGACCATGCACAGCCGGCCGTTGTAGTCGACGTGCCGCGTCTTGAGGGCGACCCGGCCGAACTTGCCGACCAGGTATGTCTTCTCGGAGAACAGGCTTGCCCCGCCGAGCAGTCCGAACGCGTCGTTGCCGTGGGCGGCCTGGATGCGGCGGACCTCGGCGGCCGTGAAGTCGAGTGCTTCGTCCCAGGAGACCTCGCTGAACGGCTCGTCGCGGGAGCGGCGCAGCAGCGGCGCGGTCAGCCGGTCGGGGTGGTTGACCTGCTGGTAGGCGTTGATGCCCTTGGGGCACAGGCGCATCCGGTTGATGTCGTGGTTGCGGGGTTCGACGCCGAACACCTTGCCCGCCCGGTCCACCCGCAGATACATGCCGCACTGCACCCCGCAGAAGCAGCAGTGGGTGGGCACCAGGGTCTCGCCGTTCTGGTCCGCGTGCCACTGGTCGGCGGGGATGCCGCCCGCGTCCCGGAAGTTGCGGGTGCCGGGCGGTGCGATCGAGGGATCCAGCGGAATGGGCCGGCTGCTCACTTGAAGCCCTTCTTGACATGGCTGAGGTAGGCGGAGCCGCGCAGCACCCGCTTGCAGCGCGGGCAGTACGCGGCCCAGGCGTCGAAGTCGAGCTTCAGGTCGCGCATGGTGCCCCGCAGGTTCTCGACGTACGGGGCGGTGTCGATGGGCTCACCGCACCGCTTGCACGGAAAGAGCTGCTCGTCCTGGCGGGAGGTGTACTTGAAGAGCTGCATGCCGACCGCGGCCGGCCGCTGCACGATGTGGAAGAACTTCCCGAACGGGATGTAGATGAGCGTGAACACCACCGACACCATGTGCAGGACGGCCAGGAACTGGTAGCCGCCGCCGTGCAGGAAGATCGACGAGAAGGTGAGGAGGAGGCCCGTCACGGAGATGACGATCAGTGCGATCAGCGGGACGAGGTCGTAGGCGAAGCGCTGGCCGGTCATGGCACCGCGGTCCTTCATCCGCCGCCACAGGAAGTACGAGGCGCCCGGGATCACCAGCACGGCGGCGATGTCCAGGCCGTGGAACATCAGCCGGCCCGCGACGCTCAGCGAGTCGAACCCGAGGATCTTGAACCCCCAGATCCGCATCTCGTATCCGGGCCCCGCACCCGAGTCCCCGGTGAAGGTGAACCAGCCCCAGGTCAGCGGGAACGTGATCGCGGCGGCCAGGATGCAGCCCCAGAAGATCAACTGATGCGCGGCCCAGCGGGCGTGCGAGCGGGCGCCGAGGAACTTCTGGAAGCCGAGATAGGTGGCGATCATTTTCGGCAGGGCGGTGGGCGCCTTGCGGAAGTTGGCCACCGAGAACAGGCTGCGCCAGCCCTGCTTGAAGAGGCGGCGCGCGCCGGGAGAGGAGATCCACACGGTGTAGCGGTAGGCGACACCGAAGGCCAGGAACACGGTGGCGACCGCGTACGGAAGGAGCGCGGAGTCGAAGTCCTTGAGCAGCCGGCTGCCGAACACGATGGCAAGGATGAGCAGAACGGACACGACCGTGCCGGCCAGGGTCGCGCGCGGCACCACGGAACGCGGGGCGGCCGCGGGCGCCTGCACCGGTGGGGGCAGCAGACCAGGCGAGGAGGCGTCCGGCGCGGCTGCGGGGGGTGCGGGTGGCTCGGTCACCTCCTCACGATAGGAACAATCCCGGACCAGATACCTGTTTTAGCCATCAACGGGGTGAGTCCGTTCGGACGCTTCCCCGCCCCCAGGACCGAGCCGTCGGCAGCCCGGTGCGGGCAGGACGCCACCGCCACCCACGCGACACTCGGCGGCCTGCCGCACTCGCCACCCGCGCGACACTCGGCGGCCTGCCGCACTCGCCGCCTGCCGCACTCGCCGTCCGCCGCACTCGCGGGCCCACCACGCTCGGCGGCCCGCCGCACCGCACTCCAAAGGCCTAACCCGCCGCCCCGCCGGGCGTCGGCACGACACCCAGTTGCTGAAGCATGCGAAGGAGGTCCCTTTCCGACCACTTCTCGACGAGCCGGCCGTTCTCGATGCGATGGATCACCACAGCGGTCGTCTCCACCGCCTTGCCGGTACGGGGGATCCCGGGGAGGTCTCCCTCGTGCACCCCGCGAGCCGTCAGGCGGGACACGACCTTGTCGCCCTCGGCGATCTGGTCCTCGATCGTGTGGGTGCCCGGAGTGGCCTCCCAGAACAGACGGAACGCCTCCTTGAGCCCCTCACGCCCCGGGGCGAACCCGGGAAAGGGGGGCGGCGAGTGGTCCAGGTAGTCCTCGGCGACGAACTCGTCCAGGGCGTCGATGTTGCCCGCGTCGATCTCCTGGTAGAAGCGGCGTACCAACTGCTTGTTCTCTTCGGTCGACACGGGAACCCTTCTTCGCACTCGCGTGGTGACGCCGGAACGGCGCACATGGCCCGACGCGTCGCCGCGTCACCACTGGGGTTTCCCGCCCCGCCGGGCGACGTGGCGGGCGGCCCCGGAGGTTCACCCGGAAGCAGCTACGCGACGCCGCGACCGCTTCGGACCGCGCAAAGGCCGCGCGCGGCGAAGGCCTCACGGTCCGCCGCCACGTCATCGGCGGCCGGCGACGGGGCGCCGAACAGCTACGTCGGCGGGTTGAGTTTGCGGAAGTAGGTCCAGCTGGTCTCGTTGGGCTCGCTCCACTTCTCGGGGGCGTGCGCGAACTCGGGGTGGTGGTCGGCGATGTGGGCGCGGGTGCGTTCGGGGACCTCGGCGTATGTGCCGAGCTTGCGGCCACGGCAGTGGTAGGTGAGCCCGCCGGGGCGCTGCCCGCGCGCCATCCAGGGCAGCCACGGCGACATCCGGGTCCACGACATGGTGGCCGGCACGCTGGGCGCGGGGCCCGCGAGGTCGATGCGGTCCGCGAAGAACTGGAACAGTTCGAGCGCCTTGTACGTGTCGCCGGCGGAGTGGAGCGGGTACTGGGCGACCGGCAGGGGCGAGGGGTAGGAGAGCGGGATCTCCAGGCTGAAGCAGACCTGCCCGCCGAGCTCGGTGGCGGGCACGGGGAAGGGGCGCCAGCGCTGGTTGGCCGGGTCGTTCCAGATGTGCACGACGGGCAGGTCGTGCCAGGTGTCGAGGATGTGGCGGGTGACGGGGTCGAGGTAGAAGGCGGCTTCGCGGGTGAGCAGTTGGTACGCGTCCGGTCCGGCGTCCTCGTCGTGGACGAGGCCGGCGTCCTCGTCGTGGACGAGGCGGGCGACGTTGACGCCCTCGAAGCCGAAGAGCCGCTGATAGGGCTCGTCGGGGGCCCAGGAGTAGACGTCGCCGGACCACCAGTAGGTCACTTCGTCGCCGTCGAGGGAGGCGCGGGTGCGGGCGAGGTCGCGGAGCGAGTACGCGGGTGCGGTCATCCCCCCACTCTGCGCGCCGCCCCTGCGCGGCGGATACCCCGCGGCCGCGCGCCTCGGCCGCCTGCCTCCGCACCGAACGAGCGAGCGTTCAGTTGGGAGGGAGGGTCAGCACGATCTTTCCCTGGGTGCGGCCGGATTCGATGAGGTGGTGGGCCTTGGCGGCGTCGGCGAGCGGCAGGGTGTGCTCGACGTGCGGGCGCAGCCGGCCGGTGTCGACCAGCTCGGCGATTTCCTGGAGTCCTACGTGGTCCGGCTCCACGGTGACGCCCGCGAATCGTCGCCCGGCCGCGGCGGCAGCCTGCCGCAGGGCGGTGTCCGCCCGGTCCACCACGGTGACCAGGAGGCCCCCGGGGCGCAGGGCTTGGAGCGATCGCCTGCCGTAGGTGCCGCCCACGGTGTCAAGGACGAGGTCGGCGTCGGTGACGACGTCGGTGAAGTCGACGGTGCGGTAGTCGATGACGTCGTCCGCGCCGAGTCCGCGGACGAAGTCGTGCTTGGCCGCGCCGGCGGTGGCGATGACATGGGCACCGCGGGCCTTGGCGATCTGGACGGCCAGGTGGCCGACGCCACCGCCGCCGCCGTGGATCAGGACGCGCTGCCCGGCCTCGACCTGTCCGGCGTCGACGATGCTCTGCCAGGCGGTGAGTCCGGCGAGGGGCAGGGCTGCCGCGTGGGCGTGGTCAAGCGCCTTGGGTTTGCGGGCCAGTTGGCGCGACGGCACGGCGACGTACTCGGCGTAGGCGTTGCCGGCCCGGGGGAAGAAGGGCATGCCGTAGACCTCGTCCCCCACCTGGAAGCGCGTGACACCGGGCACGACCTCTTCGACGACGCCGGAGATGTCCCAGCCGAGGACGAACGGCGGCTCGCCCAGCAGAGGGAAGGCCCCGGAACGGACCATCGCGTCGACCGGGTTGACGGCGGCCGCGTGGACCCGCACCAGCACTTCGGAGGGCAACGGCTGCGGCCGGTCCACGTCGGTGAGTTCGAGGACTTCGGGGCCACCGAAAGTGTGCTGGGTGATCGCGTGCATGTCGGTACTCCTGGAGGTCGGATGTGAGCGGGTGGACGTGGGGGGGGGTGAGGGGATCGGGGCGCGGGAGCGGGGGCGGGCAGGCGTGAGGGATCAGGCGCGGGAAGTCACGCGTGCGGGGGGGCTGACGCGCTAAGTCGGGCGTGAGGGGCAGGACTTGGGGGTCAAGACCCGGAGGTCATGACCCGGAGGTCAGGAGCCGGGGGCCAGGCCCTGGGAGTCAGGCCCTGGGGGTTAGGCCCTGGGGATCTGCTCATCGAGGAAGGAAGTGATGAGTTCCAGCCACTCCTCGGGCCGCTCGGCGAACGGCAGATGACCGGTGGCGATTTCGGCCAGGCGCGCTCCGGGTATCCGGTCGGCGAGCTGCCGGTGCAGAGCGGGTGAGACCAGCGGGTCGCCGGTCGTGGAGATCACCAGGGTGGGGACGGCGACCCGGGCGAGGTCGTCGCGGACGTCGATGCGCCGGACCAGGTCGGTGTGGTCCGGGGTGCCGGGCGGAATGGCCTCGGCGAGGAGGTCGACGCCGGCCCGCAGCGGGTCGGGCGCGAGTGCGTTCAGGGCGGGGGTGCTGAGCGCCACCAGCGTCAGGTATTCGGCCAGCAGCGAGTGGTCACCGGATTCGTGCAGCCGCTGCCAGAGCCCGGCGGCCAGATCGAGCTTGCTGTCACGGTGCGCGAAGGCCGCGGTCAGGACCAGGGCGGTGACGCGCTCGGGGTGACGTACGGCGGCGCGGACCGCGACGGGGCCGCCGAGTGAGAAACCGGCGATCGCGAAGGTGTCAAGGCCCTCGGCGTCCGCCGCGGCCACCAGCTGGTCGGCCAGCTCGTCCACGTCGAGAGGGGTCGCGGACCTCGGGGTCTTCCCGGTGCCCGGGTAGTCGGCGCCCACCACCGTGTGGTGAGCGGCGAGCCCGTCGAGGATCGGTCCGTAGTTGCCTTCGACACTGCCGCCCGCCCCGTGCGCCAGAAGAAGTCCGGGACCGGATCCGCGGACGGTACGGGCGAGGGCGGGCGTGGGCAGAACAAGGGACGGGACAAGGGACGGAACAAGGGACGGGGCGGGCGGGGCCTGGGTGAGCACGGACATGACGGAACGCCTCCTTGGCTTCGACGAATCAGCTTTAGCGATCGCTACAGCCGGAAACGTAGCACAGCTTTAGCGATCGCTATAGACTGCGTTCATGAGCACCCCACGAGCGCAACGACGAGCTTTCGACCGGGACGCGGCGCTGGAGGTGGCGCTGAGGGAGTTCTGGCTGCACGGCTACGAAACGACCTCCGTCGCCTCGCTCACCCGGGCGATGGGGATCAACCCGCCGAGCCTGTACGCCGCCTTCGGCGACAAGCGGCAGTTGTTCAGCGAGGTCGTCCAGCACTACGCGCAGACCCACGGCAGCTACGGGGCCCGCGCCCTGGCGGAACCCACCGCACGCGGCGCCGTCGAAACGCTGCTCCGGCTGGCCGCGGCCGAGCACACCGACCCCAGCCATCCGCCGGGCTGCCTGGTCATCAACGCGGCGACCAACTGCACACCGGCAGCCGAGGACGTCAAGGCCGAACTGCGCGGTTTCCGCGAGGGGACCAAGCAGGCGATCAAGGAGAAGATCGAGGCGGACATCGACGCGGGGCGCCTGCCCGAAGGCACCGACGCCGAGGCGCTGGCAACGTTCTACGCGGCTGTCGTGCAGGGCATGTCCACCCAGGCGTGCGACGGCGTCGGCCGCGAAACGCTTGAGCGTGTGGCCGACACGGCTCTCGCCGCATGGCCCACGGGCGCACGGCCCACGGGCGCACCGCGCGGGACCGGCCCCGTGTGACCTGGCGGCACGGGCACCGAGCCTGCCCCCTCACCGCACGCCTTGTGCTGAACCGGCACGACGCTGAACCGGCACGACGCTGAACCGGCACCAAGCCGAACCGGCACGACACCGAACCGGCACGACGCCGAACCCGTACGACACCGAACCGGCACGACGCCGAACCGGCACGACGCCGAACCCGTACGACACCGAACCGGCACGACGCTGAACCCGTACGACGCCGAACCGGCACGAAGCTGAACCGGTACGAATCGGTGCCGCCCGAGGTGTTGGCCGCGTAGCACCCCGCCCCGTCTGGTGTGCTGTGCGCATGCCACGCATGACCGCACGCAGCCGCCACGAGGGCCACCGCGCCTCCACCCCGCTGGAGCTGTTCTTCGACCTCTGTTTCGTCGTCGCCGTCGCCCAGGGCGGCGCGCGGCTCGTCCACTCCCTGGCGGAGGGCCACGTGGGCGCGGGCCTCGCGGGTTACGCGGTCGTGTTCTTCGCCATCTGGTGGGCGTGGATGAACTTCACCTGGTTCGCGTCGGCGTACGACACCGACGACGCCCTGTACCGAGTCGTCACCCTCGTCCAGATCACCGGCGTACTGATCCTCGCGGCGGGCGTCCCGCGCGCGTTCGACGGGGACTTCGCCCTCAGCGTCATCGGCTACATCGTGATGCGGCTCGCCCTGACCAGCCAGTGGCTGCGGGCCGCGATGTCCTGCGACGACCGGGCCGAGCGCACGATGTGCCTGCGCTACGCGGCCGGACTCGTGGTGTGCCAAGTGGGCTGGGTGGTGCTGCTGTTCGTCCCCGACGCGGCCCGCAGCTGGCTGTTCCCGCTCCTGGCGATCGCCGAACTGTCCGTCCCCGTGATCGCCGAGCGCGCCCACAGCACGACCTGGCACGCGCACCACATCGCCGAGCGATACGGCCTGTTCACGCTGATCGTGCTCGGCGAGACGGTGTCGGCGGCGACCATCGCCGTACAGGAAGCCCTCGACGAACACGACGAACTCGGCGACCTGCTGCCGCTCGCCGCGGGCGGGCTGCTCATCGTGTTCGCCGCGTGGTGGATCTACTTCGCGGCGCCGATCCACGACCACCTGACCTCCAACCGCCAGGCCTTCGTGTGGGGTTACGGCCATTACGTCGTGCTGGCCGCGGCGGCGGCGATCGGCGCGGGCATGGAGGTCGCGATCGAGCAGACCGTGGGCAAGGCCCACATCTCGGCCAACGCGGCGGCCTCCGCCGTGACGGTCCCGGCCGCGCTGTTCCTCATGACGGTTTGGCTCCTGCACTCCCGCCACTTCAAACGGGGCGCGGCGCAGCAAGTGCTGCTGCCCGTTGCGGCGTTGGCGATCCTGGCGTGCACGTTCGCGGGCCACCTCGCGGTCCCCCTGGCCGGCGCGGTGGCCGCCGCGACGGTGGCGATCGGCTGGACCCTCAACCGCCTCCGCCCCGAGACTCCAGTCACACCCGCCGCCCCCTGACGCGGCACAATGCATCTCATCCAGACTCAGATGGAGAAGGGCTGACGTGAACAATTCCGTTCCCACCGAGTGGGTCAAGTCCACCTACAGCGGTCCCGAAGGCGGCAACTGCCTTGTATGGGCGCCCACTTACGCCGCGATGACCGGCATCGTCCGCGTACGGGACAGCAAGCACGTCCCCCAGAGCGGCGGCCCCACCCTCACCACCTCCCCCGCCGCCTGGACGGCCTTCGTTACCGGGCTCGACGCATAGCCCAACGCTCGGCCCGGCCCCGCAACGTGGTAGGCATGGCGGCGTGATCAACGACTACCTGACCGACGTGCCGGGCTCCGGGTGGGGCACCCGGCCGTTGCCGGGACCGGGCGGCGGGAAGAAGTAACGGCATGTCCCGCTTGCTGCCGTCCTCCGCGTCGGCCGCGGCCTTCGTCCTCCTCATGGCCGGGCTCACCGGATGTGGTGCCTCCAGTCCGCTCGGTCACTGCCTTCCTGGCGGCGCGCCCGGCGTGAAAGCCGCTGACCTCGCGGGGACCTACCAGGGGCGGCACGAGGCGAAAGGCACCGCCATGACGCTCGTGCCCGTCCCCGACCGGAACGGCGGCACCATGACGGTCGAGAACTGGCCCACGGGCGACCACTACCGCGCGGAGCTGGGCGACACCTTCAAGGGGTCGGGCACGTGGGAGGTCGACGAGCCGATGAGCACGCAGCACGGCCCGTTGGTGCACCTGTACTTCACCCGGCCGCACGACTGGATGTCCGGCGACACCGTCGACCTCCTGACGGTCGCGGGGGACTCCACACGGACGGTCCTGTACGAGGACGCCGACCCGGACATCTGCCCCGACTTCCGTCTCGACCGCGCCACATGAGGCTCTGACACGTCAGCTCCTGGGGTCACCGGGGCGAGTCACGTCCACCCCGGTCTCCTGTGACTCGCGGCGGGCGGCGGACGGCTCGCCCCTCTCCTCCTGGTGGCGCGGGTGCGCCCGCACCTCGCGGGACGCCTCGTACCGGGCCGTCTGATCGCCCGCCTCCTCCGCCGCGGCGAGGCGCCGTATGGCCCGGGCGCAGCCGTCGCACCCTTCGACGGGGTCGGCCTGGTACAACCACGCATCAAGGCCCGCCGAGGGCGGCACGGCCCACATCAGCGCTCACCTCCGACGGGGGTGCCGTACATTTCGGCGCGCCGGAGCTCGGCTTCGGTGGGCGGACGCAGGCGGTGCGGGGCCACGGCCCACTCCCGCCCGCCGCCGGGAGGCCGCAGAAACACCGACCCCGCATGTCTGCTGACGATTTCCCCGACCTGACCGGTGTCCATGTCGACCACGTACCGATCACTCTGCATGTCGCTCGCCTCCGCGTTCAGCTCCGCCCCTCGTTCGGGGCGGTTTTTCTTCGCAACCCTCAACTTGCCGTTTTGGTAGCTACGTTGGGAGTGGCCAGGGCTCTAAGAGGGCGAATTAGAGAGGAGCGAGGGCCTGTGACGAGCACACGCTCAGAACCAGAACTCTCCCCAGCATGGTTCCTCGGGCAGGAAGTCCTCCGGCTGCGCCGCGCCCTGGGCTGGTCACAAGCCAAGCTGGCGGACAAGGCGCACATGGCGGTGTCCCGGATCGGGCAGATCGAGAACGCCACGATTCCGGCGACGCTCGACAACGCGCGAGATCTCGACGCGGCGTTCGGGACGGACGGCATCCTTGAACGGCTGATGGTGCTGGTGGAGAACCCGCCGACCATTCCGGATTGGCTCGCCTTGTTCATTGGGCTCGAGGGTCGGGCCGTGAGCATCAGCGAGTACCAACCGATGGCCGTGCCCGGACTACTTCAGACCGAGGCTTACGCCCGAGAGCTGCTGAGCATGGGGCGGTTGGGCCGCATAGGGCATGCGGACGCCATCGACCTTCAGGTTGGGGCGCGTCTGAAGCGGCAGGAGATCATCAATCGGACGCAGCCACCCGCACTGTGGTTCATCGTCGAGGAGTCCCTACTGCGTCGCCCCCTCGGCGGCCCCCTCGTCATGGCGGAACAGTTGGGACACATGGTCACCATGTCCGAGCACCCGGCCGTGAACCTTCAGGTACTCCCTGAATCGATCGGTGCGCACCCCGCCTTGGGCGGATCGCTGACGGTCCTTGCTCTTCCAGAAAGGGCCAACGTTGCTTACCTGGAGGGTTCCTCCAACGGTCAACTCTTCGAGGAAGCACAAGCGGTGGCGCGCTATGGACTGATCTACGATCACCTGCAAGCGCACGCTCTCACGCCCCGTGAGTCGGTCGCACTGCTTCGGCTCGCACAGGAGGACATGATCGAGATGAGCAAAACCCACCCTCAGCACGACCTGACCGGCGCCGACTTCCGCAAGTCGACGCGCAGCAATACCGAAGGGCAATGCGTCGAGGTAGCCCTGAACCTTACGGCCGTGGTGCCTGTGCGCGACTCGAAGTTCAGCGCGGAAGAAAGCCCGGTTATGACAACCTGCTCCGCCGCCTGGGCGGTCTTCGTGGCCGGGCTCAAGGCGTAGCCCGACTCCGTGGCAACGCGTCCGCCCGGCGCCGCGTCGTGGTAGGCATGGCGGCCATGACCACCAACTCCCTCACCGACGTCCCCGGGTTCCGCGTCGGGCACGCCGCCGTCGCGGGGCCGGGTGCCCTGAGCGGGAGCACCGTCGTGCTGGCCCCGCCCGGTGGCGCGGTGGCCGCCGTCGAGGTGCGCGGGGGCGGGCCCGGTACGCGGGAGACCGATGCGCTGGACCCCAAGAACGTGGTCGAGCGCATCGACGCCGTGGTCCTGACCGGCGGCAGCGCCTACGGACTCGACGCGGCGAGCGGCGTGATGGCCTGGCTGGAGGAGCAGGGGCGCGGGGTGCGGGTGGGCCCCGAGCCGTACCAGGTCGTGCCGGTCGTGCCCGCGGCCTGCCTGTTCGACCTGGGGCGCGGCGGCGACTGGAGGGCGCGGCCGGACGCGTCGGTGGGCCGGGCTGCCGCGGTGGCGGCCGGGGCCGCCGGGCTCGGGGTCGCCGAGGGCAATGTGGGGGCCGGGGCCGGCGCGGTGGTCGGCGGGGTCAAGGGCGGGGTCGGCAGCGCGAGCGTGCGGCTGGACTCCGGGGCCACGGTGGCGGCGCTGGCCGTCGTCAACGCCGTCGGCTCGCCCATCGACCCGCACACCGGGGTGCTCTACGGGGAGTACGGGGCCGGCCCGTTGCGCATCCCCGACCCCCGCACCCACGCCGCGGCCCAGGAGCACATCGCGCGCTCCCGCGAGCGCATGGGGCTGCCGCCGCTCAACACGACGCTCGCCGTCGTCGCCACCGACGCCCTCCTCACCCGGCCGCAGGCGCAGAAGCTCGCCGGGACCTCGCACGACGGGCTGGCCCGCGCGATCCGCCCCGTCCACCTGATGCACGACGGGGACAGCGTGTTCGCCCTGGCGTCCGGGGCGCACACGAACCGGAACGCACGCGGCCCGCTGAGCCCCGAGGAGCTGAACGACGTCCTGGCCGCCGGGGCGGACGTCGTGGCGCGGGCGATCGTCCGGGGCGTGCGGGCCGCGGAAAGCATCGAGGGGCCCGGGGGGACATTCCCCTCTTATCGTGATCTGTACGGGAGTTGAGCATGCCCACCGCCCGATTGTGACGGCCGTCACATTCCGCTCTCGCAACCGCGTGGCCCATTTGGGTGCTCTATGCCCGTACTGGATTCAATTCGCAGTACATCACGCAGACATGGAGCAGCCCGTGACACCGCCGGCGTCGGACAACGCAGCGCAGCCTCAGCAGTTCAGCACCCCGCGCACCGCGCGTCCGCATGCCCGGCGTCGTATCCGGCTGATCGCCGGAGCGGCCGGCCTGCTCGTCGGCGCGCTCGCGCTGACCGCCTGCGGCGGTGACGCCAAGGCCAATGACGACGGCAAGAAGGACAAGGGCTCGGACGCCGCGGCCGCCAAGGACGCCTCCACCCTGAAGATCACCATCTCGGCCAAGGACGGCTCCACCAACGCCTCCATCAACGATGTCACCGTCAAGGCGGACGGCGGCAAGCTCTCCGACGTGACGATGACGGAAGCGCAGGGGGGCAAGACCGTGGCCGGCGCGCTCGCCGCCGACGGGCTCTCCTGGAAGCCGACCGGCAAGGTCGAACGCGGCACCCAGTACAAGATCACCGCGAACGGCAAGGACGACAAGGGCCGGCCCGCGACGGAGAACTCGCAGTTCACCACCGTCTCGGCCAAGGACAGCTTCATCGGCACCTACACCCCCGACGACGGCTCCACGGTCGGTGTCGGCATGCCGGTGTCCTTCACCTTCAACAAGGCGATCACCAACAAGAAGGACGTCCTCTCCCACATCACGGTCACCAGCAGCAGCGGCCAGCAGGTCGTCGGCCACTGGTTCAACTCGACCCGCCTGGACTTCCGTCCCGAGGAGTACTGGAAGGCCGGGTCCAAGGTGACGATGAAGATCGACCTGGACAAGGTCGAGGGCGCCAAGGGCATCTACGGCGTGCAGAAGAAGGACGTCTCCTTCACCATCGGCCGCAACCAGGTCTCGACGGTGGACGTGAAGACGCAGAAGATGACCGTCCAGCAGGACGGCAAGACCATCAAGACGATTCCGGTCTCCACCGGAAGCGCCGCCCACCCCACCTACAACGGGCAGATGGTGATCTCGGAGAAGTTCACGCAGACCCGGATGAACGGCGACAGCGTGGGCTTCGGCGGCGAGTACGACATCAAGGACGTGCCGCACGCCATGCGCCTGTCCACCTCCGGCACCTTCATCCACGGCAACTACTGGGGCGACCCCTCGGTGTTCGGCAACGAGGGCACCAGCCACGGCTGTGTCGGCATGCGGGACGTGAAGGGCGCCGCCGGGGACACCTCGGCCAAGTGGATGTTCGACCACAGCCTCATCGGAGACGTCGTCGTGGTGCAGGGCTCGCCCGACAAGACCATCGCCCCGGACAACGGCCTCAACGGCTGGAACCTGTCGTGGGCGCAGTGGACGGCGGACAGCGCCTCCTGACCAACTTCCGTCCCAGCGACGGAACTTCACCGGCCGGTAACCCAAACGTGGGGTGCCGGCCGGAAAAGTTTCGGCCATGCCCCCTGCGCGATCCGTCCTCAAGGGCTACGTTGAGCACCTTCCACGTGACCAACAGCGACGGCCAGGAGAAGCCTTGGTGCTCCATGTGCCCCACCCGCTCGACGGCGAGCGCGGCCCCAGCAACGAGTCGGCCCAGGACCACCTGGCCGCGCTCCTGGGGCGGGCCCTGAACTCCTTCGACCTGCCCGACGAGCTCGTCGAACGCCTCGACTCCGCGATGGCGCACACCACTTCACTGCACTCCTCACTGCACGCGGCGGCGGGCCCGGGCGGCCACCGCCTGAGCCGCGAGACCTACCGGCACTGCTACCTGCTCCTGGACGGCACCACCGTCACCCTGTGGGAGGTGGCCCACCACGACGGCCGTGAGTACGCGCACGAGCTGTACGCCGCCGAGGAGGAGGCCCGCATCGCCGCGGCCCGGCTGCGGCGCACACACCTGCCGTCGGACGCGCCGGACGAGGACTGCTGGGAGGCGGGGCTCGGCCCCGACGCCCTCATGGAGCCGGACCGCGCCGCACCGGGCGCCGGACACCCCCACCCGTACGCCCCCGACAATTCCGCGGACCACGCCCGCCGGCTGCTGCGCCGCGCCGAGAACCGGGACCGGCCGGGGCATCGCACCGCGCTGCGGCTGCGGGCGGCGCACGCGCACTGGATCACCCAGGCGTTCGGCAGCCACTGCCGCGCGGCCGGCCACGAGGCGGCGTTCACGCTGTACGAGCACGCGTTCCTGCTGCTCGACGGCAGCGAGCTGAGCCTGTGGGAGGTCGAGCACACGGCGACCCCGGACGGCCGCCACATGTGCGAGGTGTACGGGAGCGAGCAGGCCGCCAGAACCGCCATGGAGCGCCGGGCGCGCGTGAGTTGAGGGCGCCGGGCGTCATGGCGCAGGAGCGCGGCTCGGCCCGGCACGGCTCGGCGCAACCCGGCGCGGCACGGCTCCGCGCGGCTCCGCTCGGTCAGGAGCTGCGCGGGTCCAGCTGGCGGACCAGGCCCGCGAAGGCGTCCCGCTCGGCCTCGGTGAGGGCCACCGCCTCGTGCGCGGGCGGCCCGGCCTGGCGGCCCACGGCCCGCAGCGGGCGCGCGGCACGCCACTCGGCCCGGCCGGCGCGCTCGCGGCGCAGGACGCGGACCAGTCCGACGACCCAGGCGACACTCGCCGCAGCGAGGACGGAAAGGCCTATCTGCTGAATGATCGTGATGTTCTGAGCCACCCGCCCAGTAGACAACACCCGCCGGGACTTGCGGCAGGGGGTGCGGGGACTTTGGTCCCCAAGTGGTACATGTCACGTCATGACGGCCGAAGGCGCCCGGCGCCCAAGCACCCGGCCACCAAGCACCCGGCCACCAGGCACCCGGCCCGGGGCGCCCGGCCGACAGGCAGCGCCGCGGCGGGACTCCCCGGGTCGCCCGCAACCGCCGCCGGTACCCTGCGAGGCATGAGTGCCTGGCCGCCGGAACTGGAACCGCTGCCCGAGCCCGAGCCCGTGTTCGCGCCCGAGATCACCGAGGCGGACTGCCGCAAGTGCGGCACTCGCGTGGCGGGGCTCGACGGCCGCTACGCGTGCGGCGTCTGCGGGTGGACCAACGACTGGTCCGAGGGGCACCGGCCCCTGCCGAGCGCCGAGGACGATCCCGACTACCCGGGACCCGACGGGCCCGGCAACCGGCTCACCCCCTAGAACGCCGGCGTGGCCGGGGTTCAGGACGCCGGTTCGCTCAGGGGCCGGTCCACGGGGACGGCTTCGGTGACGGTGACCGGGGCGGCGGCGAGGTCGGCGGGCGCGGGCATCACACTGCCGGGGAGCTGGACGGCGGCCGCGCCGTGGGCGACGGCGGCGGCCAGGGCGCGGGGGCCCGCGCCGCCCGCCGTGAGGAACCCGGCGAGCGAGGCGTCACCGGCTCCGACGTCGCTGCGTACGGCGTCGACGGGTGCGTGGGCGAAGTAGGTGCCCAAGGACGTGACGAGGAGCTGACCGTCGGCTCCCAGGGTGGCCAGCACCATGCCCGCCCCCAACTCCCGTAGTTCTTCGGCTGCTTGGACCGCGTCGCCGACGGTGATGAGGGGGCGGCCGACCGCCTGGGCCAGTTCGTGTGCGTTGGGCTTGACGATGTGGGGGCGTGCGCCGAGCGCGGCGATGAGGGCGGGCCCCGAGGTGTCGAGGGCGACCTTGGCGCCGGTGGCCCGGGCGCGCGCGACGAGGTCGGCGTACCACTGCGGGTCCAAGCCGCGCGGCGGGCTTCCGCAGCAGGCGATCCAGTCGGCCGGCCCGGCGTGCTCGCGCACGGCGGCGAGCAGCGACTCGGCCTCGGCGCCGCTCAGTTCGGGTCCGGGCGCGTTGATCTTCGTGAGGGTGCCGTCCGCCTCGACGACCGCGATGTTGGACCGGGTGTGGCCGACGACGGGGACGGTGGCGACGTCGATGCCCTCGGCGCCCAGGAGTTCGGCGACCAGGGCGCCGGTGGTCCCGCCGAGCGGCAGCACGGCGACCGTACGGTGCCCGGCGGCGGAGACGACCCGCGAGACGTTCACACCCTTGCCGCCGGGATCCACGTACTCCCCGGTGGCACGCAGCACCGCGCCGCGCCGCAGGCCGGACACCTCGTAGGTGCGGTCGAGGCTGGGGTTGGGGGTGACGGTGAGGATGTTCATACGGTGATGACGTCGGTGCCCGTGGCCTCGATCGCGGCGACGGCGTCCGGGGCGAGACCGCGGTCGGTGATGAGGACGTCCACGTCGGCGATGTCGGCGAAGCGGGCGAAGTGTTCCTGGCCGTGCTTGGCGGAGTCGGCGAGCAGCACGACGCGGCGGGCGGCGCCGATCGCGGCGCGTTTCACGGCGGCCTCGGCGAGGTCGGGGGTGGTGAGCCCGTGGGTGGCGCAGAACCCGTTGGTGCCGAGGAAGATGACGTCGGCGCGGATCTCGCCGTAGGCGCGCAGGGCCCAGGCGTCCACGGCGGCCCGGGTGCGGTGGCGGATCCGGCCGCCGACGAGGTGCAGGTCGATGGCGGGGTGGTCGGCGAGCCGGGCGGCGACGGGCAGGGCGTGGGTGACGAGGGTAAGACCGCTCTCCAGGGGGAGCTCCGCGGCGAACCGGGCGATGGTCGACCCCGCGTCGAGGATGACGCTGCCCTCGGTGGGGAGTTCGGCCAGGGCGGCGCGGGCGATGCGGTTCTTCTCGTCGGCGGCCGTGGACTCACGCTCGGCGAGGTCGGGTTCGAAGTCGAGCCGCCCGGCCGGGATGGCGCCCCCGTGCACGCGGCGTACCAGGCCGGCCCGGTCGAGTGCCTTCAGGTCGCGCCGTACGGTCTCGGCGGTGACCTGGAAGGTCTCGGCGAGCGAGAGCACGTCCACGCGCCCGCTCTCCCGCGCGATCCGAAGGATCTCCTGCTGCCGCTCCGGTGCGTACACGTGTGGTTACGTCCGTTCCCTGCCCGAACTTGTGGTTGCACAGTCAGGTTACGACCGTGGCTCTTCATGTTCCTCCGGTCCGGGCATCCTGCGGGCACAAACGGGCGTCGGCCCCGGTGATCTTGCCCACGGCGGGCGCCCCCGGACCGGCCCCCGGGGGCGCGATGGAGGGCGCCCGGTGGGTGCCGGACGGCACGAAGGCCCCGCACCTCGCATGGCGAAAGGTGCGGGGCCTCACGGCGTACGGGGGGTGGCTCAGCCGACCGGCTGCGCCTCCTTGACCGGCGCGACCGGCTCACTCTCGTCCGGGGCCGCGCCCTCGACGTGCTGCTGGGGGCGGGCCGGCAGCGCGAACATGATCAGGAAGATCAGCGCGAGGACCCCGGCGACGTACCAGAGCGAGTGCTGGAAGCCGTCCACGAAGGCCTGGTTCAGGCGCGGCGGCGCCAGGTCGTCACCGATCGACCCGAAGAAGACGACGGAGACGAGGCCGAGGCCGAGCGCGTTGCCCATCTGCTGCACGGTGTTGATGAGCCCGGAGGCGGAACCCGAGTGCTCCTTGGGCACCTCCGAGAGCACCGCGTCGGTGAGCGGGGCGACGATCAGGCCCATGCCGAGGCCCATGACGACCAGCGGGAGCGCCATCTGCCAGGAGGCGATGGCCAGGCCGTAGCGGGCGGCCTCCCAGATGTAGATCAGCAGCCCGGCCGCCATCGTCAGGGCGCCCGCCTGGAGGACCTTGCGGCCGAAGCGCGGGACGAGCTTCTGCACGGACAGGCCGGCCGCCACCGAGACCGCGATCGAGAACGGCACGCCGGTCAGGCCCGCCCGCAGGGCGCTCCAGCCGAGCCCCATCTGCATGTAGAGCGTCCACACCAGGAAGAAGATGCCGAGGCCGACGCCGAAGGTGGCCTGCACGGCGATGCCCGCGGCGAAGCTCTTCACCTTGAACAGCGACAGCTCGATCAGCGGGGAGCCGTCACGGGCCGCCTTCATCCGCTCGTACGCGATCAGTCCGCCGAAGACCACGACGCTGCCGGCCATCGAGAGGTAGCCCCACAGCGGCCAGCCGAGCTCGCGGCCCCGGGTCAGCGGGTACAGCAGCATGAGCAGGCCGAGCGTCACCAGGACCACGCCGACCAGGTCGAGCCGCAGGGCCTTGGGGGCCTTGGACTCGCTGATGAACTTGGTGCCGAGGATCAGGCCCGCGATGCCGACCGGCAGGTTGATCAGGAAGATCGGGCGCCATTCCAGACCGAACAGGTTCCACTCGGTGAGCAGCGCGCCGAGCAGCGGCCCGGAGACCGCGCCGAGGCCGACGACCGCCCCGAACAGGCCGAACACCTTGCCGCGCTCGTGGGCCGGGAAGGTGGCGTGGACGATCGAGAGGACCTGCGGCACCATCATGGCGGCCATCGCGCCCTGGAGGATGCGGGAGGCGACCAGCATCTCGGGGTTGGCGGCGAACCCGCACAGCGCGGAGGCGAGCGTGAAGCCGCCGATGCCGAGCAGGAAGAGCTTCTTGCGGCCGTGGATGTCGCCGAGGCGGCCGCCGGTGATCAGGCCCGCGGCGAAGGCGAGCGCGTAACCGGCCGTTATCCACTGGATCGAGGAGAAGCTGGCACCGGTGTCCTTCTGGATGGACGGTATGGCGATGTTGACGATCGTGACGTCGACCAGGTCCATGAAGGCCGCGGTCATCACGATGGCCAGGGCGAACCACCGTCGGCGGTCGGCTGCGGCCAGCGCCGCGGACTCTGGGGTGCTACTGGTCGTGGTGGAAGTCATGAGAAGAAAGTTAGGTCCCCAATAGGTCAGGCTGTGTCCTCATTGGCCGGGCATCCTGGAGGGCATGACCGACACCCCGGCACGGCTGCTGCAACTGCTGTCCCTGCTCCAGACCCCGCGCGAATGGCCCGGCGGCGAGCTCGCCGGCCGGCTCGGGGTCTCCCGGCGCACGGTGCGGCGCGACATCGACCGGCTGCGTGAGCTCGGCTATCCCGTCCAGGCGGCGCGGGGCGCCGAGGGCGGCTACCGGCTCGTCGCGGGCAAGGCGATGCCGCCGCTGGTCCTGGACGACGAGGAGGCGGTGGCGATCGCGGTGGGCCTGCGCGCGGGCGCGGGCCACGCGGTGGACGGTGTGGAGGAGGCTTCGGTGCGGGCCCTGGCCAAGCTGGAGCAGGTCCTGCCCGCGCGGCTGCGCCACCGCGTCGCGAGCCTCCAGGCGGCGACGATGCCGCTGGTCGGGCCCTGGCGCGGGGACGGGGCGACGGTGGACCCCCGCACCCTGACCACGATCGCCTCCGCCGTCACCGGCGAGGAACGGCTGCGGTTCGGCTATGTGTCGGGCGACGGCACCGCCACCAAGCGCCTGGTCGAGCCGTACCGCCTGGTCTCCACGGGCCGCCGCTGGTACCTGGTGGCGTACGACGTGGAGCGCGGCGACTGGCGTACGTTCCGGGTCGACCGGATCGCCGAGCCGTTCGCGACGGGCGCCCGGTTCGCGCCGCGCGAGCTGCCCGAGGCGAACGCGGCGGAGTTCGTACGCGCCTCGATGCAGCGGCTCCAGCCCATTTCGCCCGCCCTCGACCTGGACGTGACCTTCGAGGCTCCGGCCGCGTTCGTGACCGCCCGGCTGCCCAGGACGCTGGGCGCACCCGAGCCGCTGGGCGCGGAGCGCTGCCGGCTGCGCACCTCGTGCAGCGACTCGCTGGAGTGGGTGGCGCTGCGGCTGGCGCTGGTGGACTGCGAGTTCACCGTCAACGGGCCGCCCGCGATGACCGGGTACCTGCACGACCTGGGCGAGCGGCTGACCCGGGCGGCAGCGAGCGGCGGCGTGGAGGACTGAGGGAGCGGAGGACTGGACGGTGAGGGGTCGGGACAGAGAGGGGCCCCGACACCAGGGGGGGAAGGTGCCGGGGCCGGGAGCCCCAGCACCAGGGGGGGGAGGGTGCCGGAGCTCGTCTTTGGGGGGCGGGGCCTAGGCCGCCGCGTCGAAGCCCGTGTCTCGGGCCATCTTCTTCAGTTCGAGCAGTGCGTGCTTCTCGATCTGCCGGATCCGTTCACGGGTCAGCCCGTGTTCCTTACCGACTTCTGTCAGCGTACGCTCCCGACCGTCGTCAATGCCGTAACGCATCTTGATGATCGAGGCGGTTCGCTGGTCGAGCTTGCCGATCAGGTCGTCCAGCTCCTCGCTGCGCAGCAGGGTGAGCACGGACTGCTCGGGCGAAACCGCCGAGGTGTCCTCCAGCAGATCGCCGAACTGGGTCTCACCCTGGTCGTCGACCGGCATGTTGAGGGAGACCGGGTCACGCGCCCAGTCCAGCACGTCACCGACGCGCTCGGGCGTGGAGCCCAGCTCGGTGGCGATCTCCGTGTGCTCCGGGTCGCGGCCGTTCTCCCGGTTGAATTCGCGCTGGACCCGGCGGATGCGGCCCAGCTCCTCCACCAAATGGACGGGGAGGCGGATGGTACGGGACTGGTCGGCGATGGAGCGGGTGATGGCCTGGCGGATCCACCAGGTGGCGTACGTGGAGAACTTGAAGCCCTTGGCGTAGTCGAACTTCTCGACCGCGCGCACCAGGCCCGCGTTGCCCTCCTGGATGAGGTCGAGGAGCGGCAGGCCCGCCCTCGGGTAGCGGCGGGCGACGGCGACGACGAGGCGGAGGTTGGATCGGATGAAGAGGTCCTTGGCGCGCTCTCCTGCGGCGTACAACGCCTCCAGCTCCTCGCGCGAGGCTCCTGCCGCCTTGCTCGACCCCGGCGCGTAAGCGTCCGATGTCGCAGCGCCGTCGAGGATCTGGCGTGCGTACACACCGGCCTCGATGGTCTGCGAGAGCTCGACCTCCTTGGCTGCGTCGAGCAGCGGCGTGCGCGCGATTTCGTCGAGATACATACCGACCAGGTCGCGGTCGGCGATCTCACCGCTGACTGCGCGGACCCTGCTTCCCGACTCGGAACCGCCGGAGGCGGACTGTCGGCGGGCGACGGCGCGGGTTGCCATGCGTGCTCCCTTACTGAGTGGTCGCGACACCCTCCCGGGTGCCCTGCATCCGATGGAAACAACGGCTGGAATCCGGACAGAATTCCCGTCGCGCGCATCCATTTTCGTGATCATGCAGTACCCTGTCCCGTCGCGAGAGGGGGGCACGTGTCGCAGGAACGTACAGAAGTGCAGGTCAGGGCCGGTGCGGAGGCGGACCTCGGGGCTCTTACGGACATTTACAACCACTTCATCCGTGAGACCGCCGTCACATTCGACACGGCCGCCTTCACCGCCGAGCAGCGCCGCCCGTGGCTGCACTCCCACCCTGAAGACGGCCCGCACCGCCTTCTGGTTGCGTACGATGCCCGAATTGTCGGCTCACAGGGTGTGCTGGGCTATGCGACGAGCAGCCCTTTCCGTGCCAAGGCCGCCTACGCGACGTCCGTCGAGGTGAGCGTGTACTGCGCGCCGGACGCGACCGGCCGGGGCATCGGGACCCTGTTGTACCGCTCGCTCTTCGAGGCGCTGGCGGGCGAGGACCTGCACCGCGCGTACGCCGGGATCGCGCTGCCCAACGACGCCTCGGTCCGGCTGCACGAACGCCTCGGCTTCACCCATGTGGGCACCTACCGCGAGGTGGGCCGCAAGTTCGGCCGCTACTGGGACGTGGCCTGGTACGAGAAGGAGCTGGGGCAGCCGTAGCCGCGCGCGGACGTGCCGGCGCCCGGGCGTGCGGGCCCCTCCGTGCGCCGGGGGAGGCTGCAACTCTCCTGCCCCGCACGCCGGTTCAGCCGTACTGCACCGATCGCTTGGCGAGCCCCATCCAGAACCCGTCGATGACGGTGCGCGCCCCGCCGGGCTCGCCCTCGCTCGCGCCCATCGTCACGAACAGCGGGGCGAAGTGTTCGGTGCGGGGGTGGGCGAGGCGCCCCGCGGGGGCCTTGTGCTCGAAGTCGAGCAGCGCGTCGACGTCGGACGCGGCGAGCGCCCGCGCGCCCCAGTCGTCGAACTCGGCCGACCAGCCGGGCACCCGGCCGCCGGGGCTGCGCAGCGCGGCCAGGTTGTGCGTGAAGAACCCGCTGCCGAGGATCAGTACGCCTTCGTCGCGCAGCGGGGCCAGCTTGCGGCCGATGGCGTACAGCTTGCGCGGGTCGAGCGTCGGCAGCGAGATCTGGAGCACCGGGATGTCGGCGGCGGGGAACATCTCCACCAGCGGCACGTACGCGCCGTGGTCGAGCCCGCGGTCGGGGACGTCCTGCACGGGCGTGCCCGGGGCGCGCAGCAGCGCGCGTACGGACGCGGCGAGAGCGGGGGCGCCCGGCGCCGCATACCGCACCTGGTAGTAGTGCTCGGGGAAGCCCCAGAAGTCGTACACGAGCGGCACGGTCTCGGTGGCGCCGAGCGCGAGCGGCGCCTCCTCCCAGTGGGCGGAGACCACGAGGATGGACGTCGGCCGGGGCAGGCCGGCGGACCAGGCCGCCAGCTGGGCGGGCCACAGCGCGTCGTCGGCGAGCGGCGGGGCGCCGTGGGAGACGTACAGGGCGGGCATGCGCTCGGGGCGTGCGACGGTCATGGCGGACTCTCCGGGGCGATCATTGGCCGACCGGGGTGGCGGTGCGACCATTGATTGAAATCTCAAGCGTCTCTCGTCGAGCCTAGGGGGTGTCTGGTGGATCAGGGTCGGTCAGTGTGCGGCGCCTGGTGCGGTGCATCGCAAGGCGCCGGAACGTCGTGATAGCGGAGCTATCGGGGCGTTTCGGCAACGCCGCGAGGTGCCGTGCCAG